>CALBME010000001.1 GCA_937896295.1 uncultured Micavibrio sp.
GCCAAGCTGCTGGCAAAGCAGGAACCGCAACTGGCGCAAGCCTTGGCCCTGCGCAGCCAGATGCTGGAAGCTGCCGACGGTGTCGACTATTACGACCCGAACATCGACTTCAACAGTAATGCAAGTCAGAAAAAATTCGCGCAGAACCAAATCCGTCTTGCCGCAGCCTTGAGCAGTCTGGCGGATATCGGCCGCGCTACGGCGAATGCAGACATTCTTCTGCCCGAAGAAAAAGCAAAACCGGCCGGATGGCTGCGCGGCACCCTTGGTAAAATTTTCACCCGCAACAGCCAGCCGAAAACCCGCATCGAACCCTTCCTGGGATCGCATAATGCCATGCAGGACGCCATTGCGGCTGAACTGGCAGAACCTGTTCTGACTGGCGGTCCCTTGGCGGCCGAACAGCCTTTACCGAATGAAGACGACCTGCCGCGGTTCCTGCGTCGGGGCCGCCCTCTCAGCGCCGCAAACGCGGAAGCCGAAGGCGAACCGCTGCCGCTGAACAACATCACAGCAGACCCGGAAGACAGACTTGGTGCGCTTGAGCGCGTGACCAACGGAAAACCGCGCGTCAAAATCGGCGACAGGATCCGCAATTCCAAAGCCGCGCTCCTTCTCGGCAAGGGCGGCACGATAGCCACGGCGGCAGCCACCAATCTGCGCCAGCGTGGCGTCATCATCGGTGTCGGCTCGGCGATCAGCATGACCGCACGCTATGGCGCAGGCCTTGCGGTCGGTGCCGGCCTCGGTACGATGACCGGCCTTGCGACGGCCCCGGTCGTTGCGGCAGGCGCCATCATTGGCGGTGCCATCGTGATGCTGGGTGTCGGCGCCGCTGCCGGTGCCACCACCGCGCGCATGAATATCCTGTTTGATGAGAACCGTGCCGCCGGTGAAACCGTTAGCCGCTCCACGATCAACGCCCTGCAGCACACCGCCGCAGATCTTTTCACCGGCGCCTTGCTGTCGCAGGCACTGGATAGCACCAAAGGCCTGCCTGCCCTTCTTGCCCGCGCCTATAGCGACGTGCGCAAGGCCGACGGCGAAAATGAAAAACAAAGCCGGGCTTCCAAAGTGTGGCGTAAATCCACCCGCTGGGTCCGCACTCTGGGCAAAGCCCATGAACTGGACGCTGCCGGATTGCGCATGGGCCTAAACACCGTGTTTGGTGGTCTGGGCGCAAGCGCGGCATTCCTGATCAGCCATGCTGACGCGATTGCCAACGGCTTTTCGAACGGCACACCCGCTGGCACCAGCCAAGGCGTGGCTGAAGAGGCCGCGAACCGCGCCGGTAAAGGCGACCGCCTGCCGGTCGCCCCGGTTACCACGGATCAGCCTGCACCGGCCGCAGTCACCGGCGGCGAACAACCCGCAGTCGCAACTACGGATCAGCCGGCTGTCACCCCGCGCACTGAAACCCCTGTCGTTACGCCACAGGACCAGCAGCCGCGCGTCACCGCACCTGCGCAAGCGCCGGCGATTGCCGACACGATTGCAGCCGCGACCACCGATGCGGGCCGTATCCGCGCCCTGATCCAGCTGCCTGAAATGCAGGAAGCCATGGCCAAACTCAGCCCGGCCCAGCAACATCACTTCGGCGCGCTGATCCGCAATGCGACCCAGCGTGGCAGTTTCACCGCGCTCAACGACCTGATCGATAATATTTCCGAAGGTGGCCGCATGAATGGCAATACGTTTACGCGCATCCCGGGGCTGCGTCCGGATCGCGCAACGGCCATCGCCCTGCGTCAGATGATTCAGGACAAGCTGGGCGGCGTTACGTTTGAAAACAACGGATATGCCCGTGCCCTTGCCCTGAACAACGATCACCTCAACGCGATGGAGGGACGTCCGTCCCGCGTAGGCGAATGGGTTGCAAATAACCCGCGCCCGCGCGTCCAGGCAACGCCGCAACCGCGCGTGGTGCCCCCGGCTCCGGCTGCTGGCGTGGCTGATCCGTCACTGCCCGCACCGGGAACCGACCCGATTGGCGACCTGATCCAGGAAAGACTGCGTCCGGGTGGCGATTCCACCGCTGGCGCAGGCGATATCGCACCTGAACAGCGTGGTAGCCGCACCTTGGGCGCTCGCCTCAATGGTATCGTCAATGACGTTTTCGGTGGACGCGCCAATCCCGGCGTTACGAATGGAGATGCAGCTGCTGGCGTAACAGCAACGGCAACCCCGACGTTCACCCATGCATGGATCGGCAATTTCCGTACATCGCTTCACGACTATTTCGTAGCGATCAACGGCAATGCCACGGCTGGCGGCTACAGCGGCATGAGCGAAGCGCAATTCAATACCATGCTGCAGGGTGCAGACCGTGGTGACGCAGGCGCCATGCGCCACCTGCGCAGCTGGAGCAAATCGGTCGCCGGATACCCCGGCCTGACCGAAGAACAGAAATCACTCTTACGCCGCGCATCCCGTCTGGGTATCCCCACCGGACCCCGCGCGCGGATCTAAAAAACGACAAATAAAAAGGCCCCGAAAGGGGCCTTTTTTTATTCTCTGCCGCGCACTTAGCCGGTCAGCTTTTTCCACCAGCCTTTTTTCTTGTCACCTGTGAATTCGTTCACCTTCTCAAAGCTGCGGTCCGGGCTGGGCTGCTGTTCATTGCCTTGTGTTTCACGCGGACGGCGCGAGTCATAGGCAACCTTGGTTTCCTGCGCCGGAGCACGATTGCCGATATTGTCATCGATATGTCCTTCGTTGCGGGGCGCACGCTCGCCGCGATTGCCGCGATCACCACGGTTGCCACGTTCGCCGCGGTTCCCGCGATCGCCACGGCCTTCGCCGTTGCCGCCGCGATCACGCGGGCCACGCCCGCCGCCGCCATTACCGCCACGCCCACGATTGCGGCCACGGTTACGGCCCCCTTCGGAACGCACGGCCGCCTCGGCGCCCATGATATTGCCGTCGAATTCGTTACCTTGCGCGTCCTGCTTGCGGTTGCCGATATCGTCATCACCGAAATCGTCCTGCGGTGCAGGCTGGAATTCGCTGGCTTCCATTTGCGACTGATCGTCATCGCCCTGGTTGCCGCGATTGTCATCGCCAGCTTCCCCGTCACGGAAACGGTTACGCCCGCCACGGCGGCCACGACGGCGGCCACGGTTACGGCCACCTTCACGCTCACCACGCCCCTCGCCATTTTCAGGACGAGGCTGGCGCTCCTGCATTTCAATACCGTCTTCACCGCCGTCATTGACTTCGTCTTCATCCGAAAGATCCGGATCGACGGTGGCATCGATACCTGACAGCGACTGCGCGCGGCGCGAACGCGCCACGTCGACATGGAATCCCTGGTCGTCTTCGATCACCGGGGCGATCTTGATGCTGACCGTGATGTCATAGCGTTTTTCCATCATGGCGATGCTGGTGCGCTTGGCATTGAACAGGAACAGGGCGACCGGTTCGGGTACGGTGACCTGAACTTCGCTCGCGCGCCCTTCCATACCGGCAGTTTCGATGGCACGCATGACGGCCAGCGCAAGCGCCTCGGTCGTACGCAGCATGCCGGACCCGCGGCAATGCGGGCAGGTCTGGAAATGCGTTTCCGTCAGGGACGGGCGCAGACGCTGACGCGAAAGTTCCAGCAGACCGAAGGTCGAAATGCGGCCGATCTGCACGCGGGCGCGGTCGCCGGACAGGGCGTCGCGCATGCGTTTTTCAACCATGGCGTTGTTACGGCGCGATTCCATGTCGATGAAGTCGATGACGACCAGACCGCCAAGGTCACGCAGACGCAGCTGGCGCGCGACTTCTTCAGCCGCCTCCAGGTTGGTTTTCAGTGCGGTTTCCTCGATATGACGCTCGCGCGTGGCACGACCGGAGTTGATGTCGATGGACACCAGCGCCTCGGTCGGATTGATCACGATGTAACCGCCCGAACGCAAGGTAACGACGTTCGAATGGATGGCATCGATCTGCGGCTCGGCCCCGTACTTAGTGAACAGCGGAACCGTATCGTTGTAGGTGCGGATGCGGTCCATATGGTCCGGCATCATCATATCCATGACTTCACGCGCGGTGTTGGCGCCGTCTTCACCCTCGACGATGATTTCCGAGATATTGGCGCTGTACAGATCGCGGATCGCGCGTTTGACCAGGCTGCCCTCTTCATGGATCAGCGCCGGAGCGGTTGATTCCATCGTGGTATCGCGCACGCGATCCCAGACACGCATCAGGTAATCAAGATCACGCTTGACCTCTTCCGAGGGACGGTCGACGCCAGCCGTACGCAGAATGACCGACATGCCTTCCGGTACCTGCAGTTCATCCAGCATGTCGCGCATTTTTTTGCGGTCGGCATGGCTGGCCACCTTGCGCGACACGCCGCCCGACTGGGGGCTGTTCGGCATCAGGACGCAGTAGCGGCCCGGCATGGTGATATAGGTGGTAACGGCGGCGCCTTTGTTGCCACGCTCTTCCTTGACGACCTGGATCAGCATGATCTGGCCGCGTTTGATCACTTCCTGAATTTTGTACGAACGGCGCATGCGCTTCCACAGACGCTCCATGCCGCTTTCGTCATCTTCCTCGCGCTCGGAAATCTGTTCCGGACGCGGACGGTCTGCACCCTTGCCACGGCCCCCGCGATTGCGGCCACGGCCACGGCCTCTGCCACGACCACGATTGCGGCCACGGCCCTGCTCGCCGCCTTCGGCGGCATTATTCTCATCAACCTCGGCGGTCTGACCTTCGGCCAGTTCACCGTCGGCGGATTCTGTGGAAGCCAGTTCCGCATCTTCGCCGGCGCCGGCATCTTCGCCTTCGGCCATTTCCCCATCGGCCTGATCGTCGCCGGATTCTTCATCCTGCACGTCTTCCTGGGCATCGTGTTCGTCCTGGACACGGTCCTGTGCTTCGGTTTTGGCGAAACCGGCTTCGACCTCTGCCACCTCTTCCGGTGTGATGTCATCGGCGGTGATGTCTTCCGCCAGCACCTCTTCGGCACCTTCCTGATCTTTCGCACGGGCTTCGGCTTCCGCCAGTTCGCGTGCTTCGCGGGCTTCCGCCTCCTGCTGCAGTTCGCGGCGCAGCTCTTCCTGTTCGGCCAGCAGGCGCTCGCGGTCTTCCACCGGGATACGGTAATAATCGGGGTGAATTTCAGCGAAAGGCAGGAAACCGTGACGGTTGCCGCCGTAGTTCACGAAAGCGGCCTGCAGGGACGGCTCCACGCGCGTGACTTTTGCGAGGTAGATGTTCCCTTTGAGCTGTTTTTTGGACGCGCTTTCGATGTCGAAATTGTCGAGGCGCTTGCCATCCATGACGGCGACGCGGGTCTCTTCGGGTTGCGCCGCGTCGATAAGCATAATTTTAGCCATATAATATCTCCATGAAGCGGGAGGAGACGTCCCATACATACGCGAAAGCGACCACACGGTACTGAATGGGAGCGTTGAACGCCCGCTTATTCTAGTCGTTGATCAGTTTCCGAAGCCCCGGATCAGTGTGGAAGCAGCGCCTTATTTGGCGCCAGCACGCTGGCGGTTCGTCTTCGGCGATCCGGCCGGGGAACCTTCTTAAAAGGCAAGCCCGACCAATCCTTTAAATTCTTTGGACGCCAGCCAGACCCGGTGAGAGTTGTTTTTCCTGTCTTTGGTAGATAAAAGAGCCAGGTGGCGTATCGCTTTACGACCCTGACCTTAGAACCAGCGCGGACAATGCACAACCGAAAAATCGTAATTATTTTTGTTAGCATTGTTTTTGCAGGGTTTTTTGCCCTTGTTGCGGACGCGTACGCCCTCTCTGTCAAATCGCTGCGCTTTGGACAGCAGGATACGGGGACACGCCTTGTGCTCGATCTCGACCGCGAGGCGGATTTTAGGGCCAGCGTACAGGACGCGCCGCCGCGTATCGTTGTCGAACTGCCCACCATCACGGGCCGCCCCGCCATCTCGCGCAGCCAGTTGCCCGACCTGATCCGGGACGTGCGAATCGAACCGGCGCCGGGCGGGCGTTCGCGCCTGACCTTCGTCCTGAACGGACCCGCAGCCATTCGCACCGCCTTCCTGATCCCCGCCAGCGGAAAGGACGGCGCCCGCCTTGTGGTTGATACGGCACCGGTGGCCCAGGCCGCTTTCAGCGCCCAGACGTCCCGCGCCTTCGGCACCCTGCCCGCCGCGACCGCGGCCGACACGCCGGGATCGACCCTGCCGTTTGCGGGTATCGCCAAACCCAAGCTGGACCCCATCGGCACCCCTGTCGCCCCCACGATCGGAAGCCCCACCATTGACCTGCCGCAGGTCGATACACCGCGCATCCCCGGTGAACGCCCGCTGGTGATGATCGATCCGGGGCATGGCGGGATCGATGGTGGCGCCACCGGATCCGGCGTCAGCGAAAAAGTGGTGACGCTTTCGGTTGCGAAAGACCTGCGCGATGCGCTGGAGAAAACCGGCAAATACCGTGCCCAGCTGACGCGCGAACGCGATATCTTCATCCCACTGGCCCAGCGTGTGCGGATTGCCCGTTCCAAAGGGGCGGACCTTTTCGTCTCGATCCATGCCGACTCCATGCCCGGCTCGACGGCGGCGACCGGCGCATCCTTCTATACCCTGTCGTCCCAGGCCTCGGACGCACAGGCAGCGCGCCTGGCCGCACGCGAAAACCAGGTAGACCTTCTGGCCGGGCTCCAGTTGCCATCTGAAGACAAGGCCGTCGCCGATATCCTGGTCGATCTGACCCTGCGCGAGACGACAGCCCAGTCCAAGCGATTCTCGGGCCTGCTGGCCGCTGCCTTCCGCGATGCGTCCCTGCCCACGGCACCCACACCGAACCGCCATGCCGGGTTTATGGTGCTCAAAGCCCCGGATATACCGTCCGTCCTGATTGAACTGGGGTTCCTGTCCACCCCCGCAGAGGCGCAGAAACTGAACGATTCTGCCTATCGCCACACTTTGGCGACCTCCATCGCGGGCGCAATCGATACATGGTTCAAGGGGCGTAAAGCCCCCTGAACAAGGGCGGATAAGGGCCGGTCTGCCACAACTTTTCCCCATTTTTTCTAAACCAGAAGGCTCGGGGGGTCTTTACAAGGCATGTCTCTGCGGTTAGTTTGTTTTCGGTTGTCTGGATTATAAAAACCCTGACAGTTCAAACGTTTGACACTAACAAAGGTAGATTACATGAAAAAAGTTATCGCGCTCGTGGCTGTTGTCGCCACCGCCGGTCTGCTCGCTGCTTGCCAGCCGGGTAAACCGATCGAAGCCACCGGCTACCAAGGCCACTCGACCTCGACCGGTAAATCCGGTTCGAAATCGGCAACCGCTCCGGCTGCTGACAAGTCGGGCCGTACGTTCAAAGCTCAGTAATTTACTGACGCTTGGACAAGCCAAGATTAAACCGCTGACCTCACGGTCGGCGGTTTTTTATTTCTCCCACCCGCACTATATGTATGTCACATGACCATAAACGCTCTCGAAATCACCTCGCTCGTCAAAACATATAAAGGCACGAAAAAGTCGCCGGAAAAACGTGCGCTTGAAGGCGTCGACCTTGCGATCCCGCGCGGCTCGATCTTCGGCCTGCTTGGTCCCAACGGTGCGGGTAAATCGACGCTCATCAATATTCTGGCGGGGCTGGTGACGAAAACATCAGGCAAGGCGATTGTCTGGGGCCACGATCTGGATGTGGACTCCCGCGCCGTGCGGTCTTCCATCGGCGTAGTGCCGCAGGAAATCAACTTCGATCCCTTTTTTACCCCGCTGCAGATCCTCGACATTCAGGCCGGCATGTACGGCGTGCCTGCGGGCAAACGCAAAAGCATGGAATTGCTGGAACTCGTCGGCCTTGCCGACAAGGCGCACGCTTATACCCGCCAGCTCTCGGGCGGCATGCGGCGCCGCCTGATGGTGGCCAAGGCCATGGTCCACACGCCGCCGATCCTGATTCTGGACGAACCCACCGCGGGCGTCGACGTGGAACTGCGCAAACAGCTATGGGCCAACGTGCGTGCCCTCAATCAGGCGGGCACGACCATCATCCTTACGACGCATTATCTTGAAGAAGCCGAAGAACTCTGCGATCGCATCGCCATCATCAACAAGGGCCGCATCGTCACCAACCAGGCGACAAAAGACCTGCTGGGGCATGTCGAAAGCAAGGACATCAGTTTCCAGCTTGAACGCGACGTAGCCACACTGCCCGCCGGTCTGAGCGGTTATAACGCGCGCCTGACCGGCCCGCGCAGCATCGCCATCACCTACAGCCCGAAGGATGTAAAGGTCGAAACCCTCATTTCGGCCGTATCGGCCACGGGCCTCGGGATTGCTGACATCACAACAAAATCGCCCGACCTCGAGGACGTATTCCTGCAGCTGACGCGCGCGGCCTGAATTACGGCATTACGGGCGCATGCGGAACACGGGGCCGCACGCGCGGTGTCGCATAGTCGTAGCGACGCTCGATATTATTGATCAGCACCGCAAACGGCGTCCGCACCAGAAGGACGAAATCGCGTGCCAGTGCGCCTCGCTTCCGGCGGCCTTCCACGTAATCGGCATTCAGCTTGTTGGCAACGGCCGCGGGTATGGGCAGTTTTGCGACCTGCGTGGGCCCTGTCATGCCGGGCAGCACCTCGTACCGAAGCGCGCCGATGGGGACGGTGTTCAAATCCGTGCGCGGGCGGGGGCCGACGATACTCATATCCCCCTTCAGCACGTTATAAAACTGAGGGACTTCATCCAGCTTCGACAGGCGCAGAAATCGCCCGAAATGCGTGATGCGGTCCGCCTCCGGCAAAAGGGCGCCGTTTTCATCGTATAAAAGCCTGTAACTGGGAAACTTAAAGATCTCAAAAGGAACGGTATTCAGGCCATATCGCGTCTGCCTGAAAATAACCGGCCGGCGCAGCAGCACCTTCACCCCCACTGCCGTGGCCAGCATGACCGGCGACAGGACCACCAGCGCCGCCGAAGCCGCAGCCACGTCAAAAGCACGTTTTAAGCTTAACTTTTGGAATCTCATGCGTAACCATGGCAAAACTTATGAAACCTGCGCAAGTTTGATTCTGGAATTCATATTGCGTTCCAGCATAAAAACATGCTTTTCTAGGCTCATGATGACGGCCACCGCCCTCCTCCTTCGACTTACGAACCCCTAAGCAATCAAAGCTTCAGGGGTCTTGCCGCATCCGGCACATCACGCATAAAAACCATCACATTCAAATATTACGAGGGACGACTCATATGTCATCGCTGATTGACGATATTAAGAAAGACAACGCCCGTGTCGTGATTTTCGACACCACCCTGCGCGACGGCGAACAATCGCCCGGCTGCTCCATGAACCTCGAGGAGAAGCTGAAAATGGCCGAGATTCTGGAGACCATGGGTGTCGACGTCATCGAGGCCGGCTTCCCCATCGCCAGTCCCGGCGACTTCGAAGCCGTACAGGAAATTGCCAAACGCTCCAAAAATGCCGTTATTGCCGGCCTGTCACGTGCCGTACAGCGCGATCTCGACGCCGCCATCAACGCGGTGAAGCCTGCCGCACGCCAGCGCATTCATACGTTTATCTCCACCAGCCCGCTGCATATGAAATACAAACTGCAGAAAGAACCGCACGAGGTGCTGGAAGCGATACAATGGTCGGTCGCCTACGCACGTAATCACGTCGAAGACGTCGAATGGTCCGCCGAAGACGCAACCCGCACCGAGTTCGACTTCCTCTGCAAGGCGATCGACGTGGCGATCCAGTCCGGCGCCACCGTCATCAACGTCCCCGACACGGTCGGCTATTCGCACCCAGCCGAATACGGCGCGCTGATCCGCCGCCTGATCGAGAACATTCCGGACTCCGACAAAGTCATCTGGTCCACCCACTGCCACAACGATCTCGGCCTCGCGGTCGCCAACTCCCTGTCTGCCGTGATTAACGGCGCACGCCAGGTGGAATGCACGATCAATGGTCTGGGTGAGCGCGCGGGCAACTGCTCGCTCGAAGAGATCGTGATGGCGATCAACGTGCGCAACGACAAGTTCCCCTACTGGAACAAGATCGACACCACGCAGCTCACCCGCGCCTCGAAGCTGGTGTCGGCCAAGGCCGCCCACGGGCACGCGGTCCACGTCGATGCGCAGGACCTCGAACCCGGCACCACGTACTGGTACCGCTTCCGCCTCGGCGACCCACCTCCCACGCCCACCGGCGCAGCGCATGGCCACCTCGAAGCAAGCAGACCCCTCCCTGATGGCCAACGCCGTTCGCGCGCTGGCGATGGACGCCGTGCAACAGGCCAACTCGGGCCACCCCGGCGCGCCGATGGGCATGGCCGAGATC
>CALBME010000002.1 GCA_937896295.1 uncultured Micavibrio sp.
GGTTGAGTTCCTTGGACGAGCAGGGATTGTTGGCAATCTGCGACAGCGGCGCGGGCGGCGTATATTGCGTATTCACGATTTCCTGCAGGCGCGCAACGGATGCATCGACCTGCGCGGACACCGCCGCCTGAATCGACGGATCGCATAACTGGACGAAACGCTCGGTCGAACCGCCGCCGCCATTCCCGCCGCGCGCCAGCTGGTCTGCGCTCATGTTGCAGCGAGACGTCGTGGCATTGATGGCGGCTTCGGCAAAACCGGGGTCTTGCGGGTTTGCGCCGTTATCGATCAGGCGCTGCGCCTCGATCGGGTCGACCTTGACCCATTGGCCCGCACTGTTACGGACTTCGTATTCAAGGTGAATGTGCGGACCCGTGCTTCGGCCCGACGTGCCGGACCAGTCGCCCAGCACGGTGCCGGTTGTGACCTGCGAGCCGTTGGGAACGCTTAGCGACCCGGCGTGCGCATAAATGGCGCGGATATTGCCGTTCGTTACCGTGGCGACATTGCCGTAGCTGCTGGATACGCGGGTGCTGACCGTGCCGCCGAACAGAGGCCGCACGATGGGGTTGTCGCGTGTGCGGATATCAAGGCCGTTATGGTTATGGCCTGCGTGTACGCCGCTGTCATTCGCGCCGAAACCTTCCGTGACCGTGCGCCCGCCGAAGGTCGATTGTTGCGGGCGCGATGCGACGCAATCCGCCCACGCAAAACCCACGCATAGCATGGCCGGGGCCAGAACGGCCCAGAAAGCGAGTATTCTGCGGCGCGCGCTAAGGTTCATTTCGGCCGGTAAGTCTTCCCGTTCCAGACATACATGTGCTGTTTGTTGTCTTCGCCGTACATGGAAAAGTTTTTGTAACCTTTGGTGGTCTGGTTGCTGATCAGGATCGGGTCGGCCGACATCAGGCGCCCGATTTCAACAAGCCCCTTGGCTGTACGCGTGTAGATGTGCAGGCGGCATATCCCCTGTTCGGTGCAGAAGCCATCCAGGTCATCGGAATGCCGCGCGAAGATCTCGGGAATATTGTCGCCGTTCAGGTCGGCAAGGCCGAGCATGAACTCGGGCGATCCTTCAAACACGGAAACATAATCTTTGTATTCCGGGTCCTTGACCCACAGGTCGCGCACCAGTTTTGAAATCTCGGGATTTTTTCCCGACAGGTTCGGGTAACGGTCAAAGACGACTTTGGTGCCGGTGAAGATGGGACTGTTGCTGGCAGCGAGGGGGGCTGTCACGCCGGTGCTTTGCGCGTTTGCGGTCAAAGGCGACTGGCATGCGATGAGAGTGCCCGCCAGCGTGGCGACAGCGAATGTGACCTGCAGCCGCTTTACCGCGCGGCGTGCCTGTCTGAGGCTGGTTTTAAAAATCTGTTTCATGGCGGGCCTCTATATTCAATTCTGGTGAAAACGGTACTTCGCGGGCGTTATCGCGCCAGTTGCAACGTTCCCGTGGGCATCGCCACGCCCGAAGCGCCCGAACCCGTGGACCCGCCGGACTGGACCAGAACCGGCTGGTTATAGCTCTTGAGCGCCTGCGAATTACCTGCCGCGTACAGTGTCGAGCGCAGCGCGTTGCCCGCGCAGTTATTGGGAAGAAGGTTGTTCAGGTTGCCGAACAGATCGCCAAGGCTGGGCATTTTGATCGGGTTTTCGCACTGGACATATTTGAGGACCATGTCGACCATCAGGCCGCACAGTTCGGACGAAAACGCATCGCCGCCAATACCAAGCGACGACATCAGACCGCCCAGCGCCTCGGACGCCAGCCCCTGGAAATTAAGCATCTTGGGCAGGGACGCCGCGGCAGCGTTGATCGAGGATATCTCGGACTTGAACAGGTTTTGCAAAATGCCGCCCACGGGGCCCGCCGCTGACAGGGCCTGTCCCATGATGTTGTTGGCGTAGCGGGTGGGCGCGTAGGAAAACTGCTTGGTGATCCGGTTCAGCTCCTTGGACATGCAGGGCTGGTTGGAGAGCTGCGACAGCGGGGCGGGCGGGGTCAGCTGATTGTTCTGATAATTGGTGCGCGCGGCGGTGGCGGCATCGACCTGGGCGGACACACCGGCACGGATATTGGAGTCGCAGGCGGGGCCACCGGAGGTGCCGCCGGCTGCGGGCGCGGTGTCGGCGAATGCCATACCGGACCATAAACATGCCAATAACAATATAATTTTAAAGGAAAAATTCTGCTTTAGTTTAAGCATGTTTTTTATGTCCCTTTACCCCGCTGTACGACCATTATACTGAAAAAAGGGCAAATTTTACAAATCCCAAATTGGGTTTACACAATAAGTGAACATGACATCTGCGCCGATCGATCTGGTTGTCCTTGCTGGCGGTGCCGCGACCCGGCTTGGCGGGATGGCGGCTGGTCTGCCCAAGGCTCTTTTGTCCGTGGCAGAAAAGCCGTTTTTACATCATCCCCTGACCAGGCTGGCCAGCACCGTCAATCTGGGTAAAACAATAATAAGCACCCGCGCCGGCAGTGGAGTGGAGTTCAATCATTACCTGAATAAAACAATTTATAATATTGATATAATAGAAGAAAAAGTGCAAATGGGAACGGGTGGCGCCATTCTGTCTGCCCTGGCCATGGAAGGTCTGAGCAATCCCTTTCTGGTCATGAATGGCGATGTCCTGTTCGCCATGGACGGTAGTGCCGTGGCCAGGGCGGCTACTGAAAAGGGCGCGGCGCTGGCTGTCATCGAGGTGCCGGATGCTGGGCGCTTTGGTGCCGTAACCGTAAAACAGGGCACGGTGGACCGGTTTTCCGAAAAGAACGCGGATGCCGGGGCCGCGCTTATCAGTGCCGGTCTTTATGCTTTTACCCACGAATCGCTGGCCGGTTTCGATTATGGTCCCTGTTCCTTTGAACACGACATCGCGCCCGTGCTGGCCGCGCGGGGAACGCTGGCCGCCGTAGAGGCATTTGGCCCCTTTATCGACATCGGCACCCCGGAATCGCTGCAAAATGCCGACAGCTTTGTGCGCGCAATGCAGCGTGTTTAAAACTTGCATACACGGATGTGGAAGATTATATCCCGCTATAGCCGTCTGCCGACGGAATATTGCACATAACCACACCAATCATTTCAGGCCATGAAGCGCAGCAAACTCGACAAAATCGATCGCAAGATTCTCCTCACCCTTCAGGAAGAAGGGCGCATCACCAATGTCGATCTTGCCAAAAAGGCGGGCATCTCGGCGCCGCCCTGCCTGCGCCGCGTCCGCGCGCTGGAGGATTCGGGCTATATCCGCTCGTACCATGCGTTTCTGGATGCCGGCAAACTCGGCTATGGCATCACGGTATTCGCGCATGTTTCGCTGGCGTCGCACAATGACGCGGACCTGAAAAAATTTGAAATCCGCATCCGCGAATGGCCGCAGGTGCGCGAGGCGCATCTTCTGTCCGGTGAAACCGATGTGCTGCTCAAGATCGTCGCGAAGGACTGGGAGTCGTATCAGCAATTCCTGACGTCTGAATTGCTGGGCACTGAAAACGTCGCCGCCGTGCGTTCGTCCATCGCCATCCGGACCAGCAAGCTGGAACCCGGCGTGCCCATCAACGACAACATCACGCTCTGATTATCTAAAGCGCGTCGCCCCATTTCGCTTTTTTTGCGCCTTTGTACCGCGCATCGCGTTTGGATATCTGTGCCGTTTCAAGATGGCCGTCGGACCGGCACAAGGGCAGTTGCACGACCTTGCCCACGCGCGGATAGCCGATGATGCGTGCATCGATCGCGGGGGCGGGCGCACGCCCCGCCACCAGATACATGAATTTTTCGTCCTCGTAGCCGAGATCGGCGCCCTTGAGTTGCCTGTGCAGGCGCGTCCGCGCAAGTCGTACGGAAAAATGGCACCAGCCGTCATCCGCGCGCGTGAACGGGCATTCAAGGTGATGCGGGCAGGGTGCATGAATATGCGCGCCCGCCCTGATCAGGGCATCCCGCACGGACAGCATCATGCGACTGGTTTCCGGCGTGCCTGTATCGATCAGGACCAGATGTGATTGCGCAGCGTACCACAGGCTTAAGGCCGTTGCGACCGGGTCGGGTAATTCGTTGAGGACATAGGCGGCGATAACCAGGTCCGCCGGCGCGGGCGACGACACGTGCGCGGCACCCGGCACAAGTTTTTGCGAAAGCGCGCGCATATGCGCATTCGTCTCGATCATGGCGGCACGCGCATCGGGCCACAGGGATTTTGCCGCGATCGTTGCCGTGCCGGGTCCGGCACCGAAATCAAGTATGCTGGCGGGGGCGGGAATATGCGCCTGCGCCAGCACATGATCGACCGCCGCCATGGTCGCCGGCATGCGGGCGGCGGCATAGGCCAGCGCCTCCGTTTCGTTCTGCAGGGCCAGGCTGCCCTTGCGTTCCCGGTATCGTGACGAGATCTCCGCCGCGGCCTTTGCCAGCGCGGCATGATCGGTCATCAGCCCTTCAAGAAAATCGTCGTTCATGGATACAGGCGCTGGACGCTCCACGCGCCGTCCGTGCCGCGAACGAAGACGAAACGGTCATGCAGCCGGAACTCACCTTGCTGCCAGAATTCGATGCGCGACGGCACGATGCGGAAGCCACCCCAGTGCGGGGGGCGTGGAATATCCTGACCTTCATATTGTTTTTCAAGCGCGGCGGTTTTTTGCAAAAGCGTCTCGCGCGATGAGAGGGGTTGCGACTGGTCCGATGCCCATGCGCCGATGCGGCTGCCGCGGGGACGGGATGCGTAATAGTCGTCCGAATCGCTGGCATCGACCTGTTCGACGGCGCCTTCCACGCGGACCTGCCGTTCCAGCGATTTCCAGTGATAGCACAGCGCCGCGAACGGGTTGCCCGTCAGCTGCTGGCCTTTGCGGCTGTTGGCATTGGTAAAGAAAACGAAACCGCGCGAATCCACCCGCCGTACCAGAACCATGCGCGCCGACGGCCGGCCCTCATCTGTAGTGGCCAGGCACGCGGCGTCCGGGTCGGATGGCTCGGAACCTTTTGCCTCCTTAAACCATTCGTGGAAAAGGCTGAAAGGGTCTGCATTACGGATAGCCGTTTCTAACAACGTCATTGCTTCGTCATCCTTTTGCCCTAAAGTTACTGTGCTATTAAATTGGTATCAATGAGACACTTAAATGTCCAAGAAAGGGATTTACATGACGTTTCGTCGTATTGCTTTGACCTCGGCGCTGATCGCCACGACCGCATTGGCTGGTTGCGCCGGTACGGGTTACAACAACACCTATGACGGCTACGGCAATACGGGCGGTGGTCTCAACAAACAGCAGATCGGCACCGGCGTCGGCGCCGTGGTCGGCGGCCTTGCCGGCTCTCAGTTCGGCGGCGGCAAGGGCCAGCTCGTCGGTACGGGCGTAGGCGTTCTGCTTGGCGCACTGGTGGGTTCGTCTGTCGGCGCATCGCTCGACAAGGCTGACATTGCCTACGCACAACAGGCCCAGCAACGTGCCTATACCGCACCGATCGGCCAGACGGTTTCGTGGAACAACCCGCAAAGCGGCAACTCGGGCACCTATACCCCGATCCGCGACGGCCGCATGAACAACGGCGATTATTGCCGCGAATACACCCAGACCATTTATGTCGGCGGCCAGCAACAGACCGCGACCGGTCAGGCCTGCCAGAACGCCAACGGCACCTGGCGCATCATCAACTAAACGTAGCGTTTTTCGAAAAAGGGCTGGGTGCGGCAAGCATTCCAGCCCTTTTTTTATTCATTTTTTAACGCTCGCAAGGTGACAATGAAAGTTGGGATAAAATTCAGGTTTGAGGATAGTGATGGGGGAATTACAGACCGGCGTCGCCGCGACGCTGAAAGCCACCTTGAGCAAGCTGCATAAAATGGCCACGGGCATCGTACCGGAAGGGTACCGTCTGCATCGTGACTTTGCTTTTACCTTTAACGGCTGGCACATCAACGCCCACGCCAAGAGGGAGGGGTTGACCCCTGAACTTGACGCACAAAAGGTGCGCATCCTGTTCGAAGATGCCGATATGAAGCGTTTCGACGACTGCCCCTATATGGCGCGGATGGGCTATTCCATGGACCTGACCCGCGAGCATCGGTTCTGTGCGTTCCTCTATCCCCGTGCCGGCGAAACCGTGGATGAAATTCAGGCCTGGGCGGCGGAAAAAGGGTTCGCGCATGTCTCGGTCCTGAACAAACGCCCCTTGCTCAAACCCTGGGATCAGGCCCACCGCCTCGAGGCTTTGGGCTGAGAGACCGCAAAAAACCGCCATTTCAGGGCTGTAGATAGGCGGTGATTCCGCCTTTTCTTTTACCCGTAAACGGGCTAAAAACATCTCTTCAACGAAGGGATGATTATGGCTGAGCGTAAAGGTCTGATGGAAGGCAAAAAGGGTCTGATTATGGGGGTCGCCAACGACCGTTCCATTGCCTGGGGTATTGCCGCGGCCTGCGCTGCCGAGGGTGCGGAACTGGCCTTCACCTTTCAGGGCGAGGCGCTGGAAAAACGCGTCCGTCCCCTGGCCGAGTCCGTGAACGCGCCCATCGTGGCCGCATGCGACGTGACCGACGATGCATCCCTCGACGTCGCCTTTGCGGAAGTTGAAAAGAAATGGGGCAAGGTCGACTTTGTGGTGCATGCCATTGCGTTCTCCGACAAAAAAGAACTCGACGGCATGTATCTGGACACCACGCGCGAAAATTTCAAACGCACGATGGATATTTCGATCTATTCCTTCACCGCCGTCGCCCAGCGCGCCGCGAAACTGATGGGCGAGGGCGGTTCTCTGCTCACCCTGACCTATTATGGCGCCGAGCGCGTCATGCCGCATTACAACGTCATGGGCGTGGCCAAGGCGGGTCTTGAGGCGTCGGTGCGTTATCTCGCCACCGATCTCGGCGGACGCGGTATTCGCGTCAACGCGATTTCGGCAGGCCCGATCAAAACGCTGGCCGCATCCGGCATCGGCGATTTCCGTTTCATCCTGCGCTGGAACGAACTCAATGCGCCGCTCAAGCGCAACGTCTCGATCGAGGATGTGGGCAAGTCGGGCCTGTACCTGCTGTCGGATCTCGGCTCGGGTGTCACCGGTGAAATCCTGCATGTCGACAGCGGTTATCACACGGTCGGCATGGTTCAGCCGGAGGCTGCGGGCGAAACCGCGGCACTGCTCAGCCAGATGGCTGGCACGTCGGCCAAAGACGCCGCCTGATTTTTTTTATATTGAGTATGACCGGATAAGGAGAGAGTGATGATCCGCACGCTGCTGACGGCTGTTTTTGTTTTATGCATGGGAACCACCGCCATGGCCGGTGAAACCGTGACGTACAAGGACGGGGCCACGACCCTGGAAGGGTACCTGGCAAAAACGGACAAGCCGGATGCGCCCGTCGTCATCATCTTTCATCAATGGCTGGGCGTGAGCGATTACGAGAAGGGCCGCGCCGACGCGCTGGCCGCTGCCGGTTACAATGCATTCGTGGCCGATATGTACGGTCAGGGCATCCGCCCCAAAAACACGGACGAGGCCGGGAAGCTGGCCGGTATGTACAAAGGCGACCCGGCGCTGGCGCGCCAGCGCTCGAACGCGGCGCTCGCCTACGCCCGGACCATTCCTGGGGCCGATACATCGAAAATCGCGGCATGGGGCTATTGCTTTGGTGGCACCATGGCGCTTGAACTGGCGCGCAGCGGCGCTGATCTGGCATCGGTCACATCCTTCCACGGCGCACTGGCCACGAAACAGCCGGCGAAAACGCCCGGCACGATCAAGCCGTCCATACTGGTCCTGCACGGCGCGGACGACCCGTACGTAAAGCCGGAAGAGGTCGCGGCCTTTAAGGATGAAATGAACGCGGCGAAGGCCGACTGGTATCTCACCGAATATGCCTATGCGGTCCACAGCTTTACCGAACCGCATGCCGGCAACGACCCGTCCAAGGGCGCCGCCTACAACGAAAAGGCCGACAAGCGCAGCCTGCAGGCGGCCATGGATTTCCTGAAGGAGACCCTGTAATCTACGGACCATGATCTGGTTCAGGGATTACACGCTGCAACAGCTGAAGGACGTGCGGAACGCGAATATGACCGCGCATCTCGGGTTTGAATTCACGGAAGTCGGCCCCGATTTCCTCAAAGCCCGCCTGCCGGTCGATCACCGCACGACCCAGCCCTTTGGCATCCTGCATGGCGGCGCGTCCTGCGTGCTTTCCGAAAGCCTCGGCTCCATCGCCGCGTGGATGACCATCGACCCGGATAAATTCCGTGCGGTCGGGATTGAGATCAACGCCAACCACATTCGTGCCGTGACATCCGGCGCTGTCATCGGCACATGCACCCCGATGCATGTCGGCAAACGCACGCAGGTGTGGCAGACCGATATTACCGAAGAGGCGACAGGCAAGCGCGTCGCCATCAGCCGCCTGACCGTGGCGATCATCGATCACGGCACGCTGTCGGCACAAAAAGAAACCATCCGACTGGAGCAGTCATGAGCGGCAACCGTTTCGGCACCCTTTTTCAATACCAGACATGGGGCGAAAGCCATGGTCCCGCCATCGGTGTCGTCGTCGATGGCGTACCCCCGCGCATCGAGCTGACGGAAAATGATATCCAGCCATTCCTTGATAAACGTAAACCCGGCACGTCGCGCTTTGTCACGCAGCGCCGTGAAGACGACGCGGTTAAAATTCTGTCCGGCGTCTTCGAAGGTCAGACAACGGGCACGCCGATCAGCCTGATGATCGAGAACACGGACCAGAAATCGAAGGACTATTCCGACATCAAGGACAAGTTCCGCCCCGGTCACGCGGATTTTACCTACGACGCGAAATACGGCATCCGTGATTATCGCGGCGGCGGACGATCCAGCGCCCGTGAAACCGCAAGCCGCGTGGCGGCCGGCGCTATCGCTCGTAAAATCATTCCCGGGGTCAATATCCGCGCCACCGTCATCCAGATCGGACCGCATAAAATCAACCGTGATAACTGGGACTGGGATCAGGTCGACCGGAACGACTTTTTCAGCGTCGATAAAGACGCGGCAACGACATGGGCCGATTACCTCGACGGCGTACGCAAGAACGGTTCATCTGCTGGCGCGATTATCGAAGTGCATGCCTCGGGCGTGCCTGCCGGCTGGGGCGCGCCTGTCTACGACAAGCTTGATGCCGACCTTGCCAAGGCCATGATGTCGATCAACGCGGTCAAGGCCGTGGAAATCGGCACGGGTTTCGATGTGGTGGAACTGGGCGGTGAGGTTAATTCCGACAACATCCGCATGAAAGACGGCAGGCCGGAGTTTCAGACCAATCATGCCGGCGGCATTCTTGGCGGCATATCGTCGGGGCAGGACATTGTCGTGCGCTTCGCCGTGAAACCCACCAGCTCGATCCTCACGCCTAAGGCCACGATCGACCGGGACGGCAATGAAACCGATATCATCACCAAAGGCAGGCACGACCCTTGCGTCGGTATCCGCGCCGTACCGATCGGCGAGGCGATGATGGCCTGCGTTCTGGCCGACCACTACCTGCGTCACAAGGCGCAGTGCGGTTGATGCATTATTTGGCTGCGTGCAGTTTGACCGCGACCTGCTGGCCGCAGTCCATATATGCCAGATATTCGTAAGTGCGGCCTGTTTGGGCGATGAATTCCTGAAACGCCTTGTGCTCGAAATCTTTCCATCCTTCGAAATTCCAGTATTCGTCGAAGAGGATGATTATTTCCTGCGGCATTTTCTTCAGCATAATGTCAAAAATTTCTTTGGCGCTGGAATACAGATCGCTATCGACATGCACAAAACTGATTTTCGCAAGATCCGTCTGTTCGACAAATTTGGGCAGGGTGTCTGAAAACCACCCTTTGACCAGTTCCGTATTGGGACCGACGGCGTAATCCAGTTTCATGCCATCGCGCGCAAACTGTCCCTTGCTCCATCCGCCTTCATCATGGGGCAGGCCTTCGAATGAATCGAAACCATAAACCTTGCCCGGAAACATGCGGCTGATGACCGACAGGCTCTCTCCGCCGCATACGCCAAATTCGACAGCAATTTCATCTGGCTTGCCCTGAACCTGTTCCATCACGTACCGGACCAGTTTCAGGCGATTGCCGTATCCGCCACCCAGTGCCTTGGCACGAAAATCAGGAACGGATTTAATATACGCAGCTGTTTCATCGCGCGCCTTTTCGCGCGAAGGTCCGGGAATAAAGCTTTGCGGCATCAGTTCCTGACCCTGCTGGAATAACTTCTGAAACACTTGGGTCAGTTCGTTGAGACGCGCGTCCATGGTGCGCAGAACGGCCAGAATTTCGCGACTTGAAATTTGCGGGTCAGTCATGAGGGTCCTTTTTAAAAAACGTCCTTCATACTGGAATCAAAGACCGGGCAAAACAACAGATAACCATAAATTTTTATTCCATAAGTGCTTCTTCAGGCCTGGTGAAAGCAACAGGGTCCGGCCCTCATTCACTGAACTCTGCCACGTCCGGCACGCGCGAAAAGGCGATCTTGGTGCCGACAAAACCAGTCTTTGTTTTGGGTTGATATCCAAAATGGACGGCGTGGGGGCCAAAATTTTTGGCCAGGGCATCCATGGCCGCAGACAACGCATTGTTGCGTGCGCGCGCATTCGTACGAAAGGCCGCATCGTCTTTGGGCATCGGCAGGACGTGGCGGATTTTCTCCGGGTTGTTCGGGATCGCCTCCGCCGGGATGATGGACATAAAGGTATCTTCCGGCGGCACCTCCGGTTTGGCCATGGCCTGTGCCGTGACGGCCCCGCCGCGATATTCGAACAGGTCACCGGTGGTCTGCGCCTGTGTGCGCAGGTGGCCCAGGCTGATGCTGACCTTTTTAATGACGGACGGCCGCAGGCTTGCCATCATGTCCTGCCACAGCTCGGATGTCAGGCGCACGAAAGTCATCGTATCGCTGGCCGGGTGCAGGTGACGCTCCGTACCCCAGCTTCGCCCGTCCTTGAGGCGCACGGACATCGAAAACGTGGAGGCGAACAGGTTATGCCTGCGCATGCGCTGGCACGCCTTGGACGTAAGGCGGCGCGTGACGTCCAGCGCAAGGGCAGGGGTGCGGGAATCCGCATCCAGCACGCGGCTATGGCCGATCACCACCTTTTCTCCTTCAACCGGGTCGGGCAGGTCGTAGCCATGCAGCCGGTACCAGAATTGTTCGCCGCCAACACTGCCCCACAAGGTGCGCAGCTGTTTGGGCGTGGTGTGCCACAATTGCGGCATGGTCCAGATGCCCGCGCGGTTCAGCCGCTTTTCCATGTTGGGGCCGATACCGCACAAATCGCGCAAACCCATCTCCAGCAGGCGTCCGGGCAGGTCGCGCCCTTCCAGCACGGTCAGCCCGTCTGGTTTCTGCATGTCGCTTGCGGTTTTCGCCAGATAGGAATTGGTCGCAATGCCGATCGAGCATTTGATGCATTCACCGACATTGTCCATCAGTCCGCGCTTGATGCGCATGCCAAGGTCGATGGCGGCTGCGCGTGTGCGATGCTGCGCCGTCAGGCGCGAATTCATTTCGTCGATGGACCAGATCTTGTTGATGGGGGTGTGACGGGCCATCTCCTCGATCACCTTGTGGTGGAATTGCACATACAGATCGTGCCGCGCCGGAACGCACACCAGGTCCGGACACATCTGCTTCGCGTCGTAAATTTTGGTGCCCGTTTTGATGCCGTAAGCCTTGGCCTCGTACGAAGCCGCGATGGCGCAGGCGCCGTCCGCATCTTCAAGTCGCCGTCCGTGCCGGCCGATCCCAGCGAAGGCGTGCTGGGCGTGCTCAGGCTGGCGGCGCGCCAGCTCGACCTGCCGCTCACCGCGCTGTTGCGCGACTGCGCGCTGTTCGTGCACGGCTCGACCGTGGCGACCAACACCATCCTCGAGAAGAAGGGCGCCAGGGTCGGCATGCTGACGACCGCGGGGTTTCGCGATTCGCTCGAGATCCGCCGCGGCATCCGCGAGAACCAGTGGGACCATCGCGCGCCCTTTCCCGAGGTGCTGGTGCCGCGCTACCTGCGCCTGCCGGTGCGCGGACGCATCGCCGCCGA
>CALBME010000003.1 GCA_937896295.1 uncultured Micavibrio sp.
CGGGATGAGCATCACCGACCGGGTCGATGACCCGCGCAGCGTGACGGACGCGTACATGCCGGGCTTCAAAGCACCCTCGGGGTTGGCAAAGGACAGACGCGCACGGACCGTCCGGGTCGCGCCGCCGCCGTATTGCGGAAGGTTCGGGCACGACGGTGCAGGACGTGAACCGCCTGCTCAAGCAGTTCGACCAGATGTCCGGCATGATGAAAAAGCTGCGCAAGCTGGGCCCCATGGGAATGATGGGCATGGCCAAGAACATGCTCGGCGGCAACGCCTTCGAAAAAATGATGAGCGACATGGGCGGCATGCCCGGTGGTCAAAACCAACAATCAGGATCGAACCCGCTGGCCGGGCCGAACCCGTTTGCGAATTTCCAATTACCCCCGAATTTACTCGGGACCAACCCTTTCAACAAAAAACGCTAATATAGGAGAGTACAACAATGGCACTTAAACTTCGTATGTCCCGCGGCGGCCGCCGTAACCTTGCCTACTACCGCATCGTGGTCACGGATTCCCGTTCCCCGCGCGATTCCAAATTCATCGAGCGCCTGGGCACCTATAACCCGCTGCTGGCTTCGAACGACCCGAACCGCGTCGTCCTGAACGCCGAGCGCATCAAGCACTGGCTGTCGATGGGCGCACAACCGTCCGACCGCGTCGCCATCTTCCTGGGCAAGGCCGGCATCATCCCCGCGCCGAAATTCACCGCCGGTCCGAAACAGTCGGCACCGAAGGCCAAGGCGCAGGAGCGCATGAAGGCTGAAGAAGAAGCCAAGAAAGCCGCTGAAGAAGCCGCCGCCGCCGCCAAGGCAGAAGCGGAAGCCGCTGCTGCCGCACCGGCTGCTGAAGAAGCTGCCCCGGCTGAAGCCGCAGCACCGGAAGAAACCCCGGCTGCCTAATGACCAAACGCATCCTGATCGGCAAGGTCACGACAGCGCACGGCATCAAGGGCGATATCAAAGTCCTTTGCTATGCGGATGATCCGGCCCTGCTGTTCGGGGATGCGGGTGTCTATACCGACGAAACCACGCAGAAACGCGTGGTTTTATCACCAAGGGCCGAACCCAAGGCCAATCTTTTCATCGCCTCCATCGAGGGGGTCAGCGACCGCAACGCGGCGGAACGCCTTCGCAATCTTTCCTTTTACATCGACCGCGACGCCCTGCCCGAGGCTGACGCGGGCGCCGTCTATCATTCCGACCTTGAGGGCATGGATGTCGTATCGGTCGAAGGCAAGGCCATGGGGCGCGTTTTGCGCGTCCAGAATTTCGGTGCCGGCGACCTGGTCGAGATTCAGGGCAAGAAGGAAAGCTATTTCATTCCGTTTGCCGAACCGTATCTGGTCGGCGTCGATCAGGCCGCACGCCGTATCACCATGATCGAACCGGAAGTCATGTGATGCATTTCAACCTTCTTACCCTTTTTCCCGACATGTTTCCCGGCTTTGCCGGACAGTCGCTGGCGGGCCGCGCGCTGGAGGATAAAAGATGGTCCTACCGCGCCGTAAATATCCGTGAATTCGCGCGCGACAAGCATAAGACGGTTGATGACACGCCTTTTGGCGGCGGCGCGGGCATGGTCATGCGCGCCGATGTGATTGAAAACGCGCTGCTGTCGATCGAAAATCCGGGCCGCCTGATTTACATGAGCCCGCGGGGCCGCGTCCTGAACCAGCAGATGGCGTCTGAATTCGTCAAAACCCCTGCCCTGACCATTTTATGCGGCCGGTATGAAGGCGTGGATCAGCGCGTTCTGGACGCGCACGGGTTTGAGGAGGTCAGCATCGGCGATTACGTCCTGTCCGGCGGCGAGCCCGCGGCCCTGATCGTCATGGATGCCTGTATCCGCCTGATCGACGGCGTCATGGGCAATGCCGAGACCGTGTCGGAAGAAAGCTTCGCCGTGTCCACCGGCGGCCTGCTGGAATATCCGCATTATACCCGCCCGGCGGAATGGACGGATGCCAAAGGTGCGGTGCACCGGGTGCCCGAGGTACTGACCAGCGGTGATCACGGCAAGATCGCCAAATGGCGCCGGTCCGAGTCCGAAGCGATTACCAAAGCCCGCCGTCCGGATTTGTTGAAATAATCCGTTCTTTTGGGGTACAACCCCTTATGACAAGCACAAACACCTTCCGCGATACGTTACGAGACCCCACCCTGCGCCAGGCATGGCGCATGGGACGCACGCAACTGCGTGCATGGATCAATACGCCCGAATGCACGCTGGAGACGCCTTATCAAAAACGCGTTTTCGCCGGCGCGCCCGTGCGCAACGCCCTGCAATATTTCCTGAATGCGCCTCATCCCAAAAAAGAGGTGATGACATTCCTTCTGGCTGCGCCTGCGCTTGAGGAAATGGATCCGGTACGTATTGTCGAAACATTCGGCGAGCCGGTCGCCGCGATTGCCGCTGAACTTGCGCTGATGGAAAACGCGGATGTCATCCATCTGTCGCCCCTCGCCCTCGAGGCGGCGGAGGCCACCATGGGTTTCATGGCCTATCATTTCAATCAGGCGCCCAAAGGCTTTCCGAGCGTTGCCGGGGACATACAAAAGACACTGGATGAAATGCACGCGATGGACGACGCGCACCGCGCCCGGCTTGAAGCACGCGGAGCGGAAGCGCTTACGCAGTTGCGTTATCTTGTCTCGATGCCGGTGCAGGGCATGCGGCCCAACTGACTTCCGGGCCGGTAGTTTTTTCATAATCACTAGTTTTTTACCTTTCCGGCCTTGAAAGAGACTCGTGAGCGGCTGAATTTGCTTGCTTTTCAGGGGCGTGGCCGGTATTTCAAAGGCACAAAAAGACAAACGGTCTGCCGGCGTCCCATGTGGGGCGTTCGATTTCGAGGCCGGATAAAACAAGTGAGACTAAAACCATGGCACAAAACACCATCGAAAAATTCGAGGCCAAGCAGCTGAAAACGCTGTCCGCCAACAAGACCTTCCCCCACTTCTCCGCCGGCGACACGCTGAAAGTGAACGTCAACATCAAGGAAGGCGACCGCACCCGCGTCCAGGCTTATGAAGGCGTTTGCATCTCGCGCACCGGCGCAGGCATCAACGAAAGCTTCACCGTCCGCAAGATTTCCTACGGCGAAGGCGTCGAGCGCGTATTCCCCCTGTACGGTCCGGTGATCGAGTCCATCGAACTCCTGCGCCGCGGTTCGGTCCGCCGCGCCAAGCTGTACTACATGCGCGGCCGTTCGGGTAAATCGGCCCGTATTACCGAGCGTACCACCGGTCACGGCATGGAAGATGGCATGCCCATCGTTGACGAGGCTCAGGAAGCCGCCATGGCCGCCGCCAAGGCCGCCAAAGCCGCTGCCAAGGCGGAAGCCAAGGCGAACGCCCCGGCCCGCGCCAAGGCACCGAAGAAGAAGTAATCCCTTCTTTCGTTTCGATATAAAAAACCCCGGGCGCAACCCGGGGTTTTTTCTTCTCACAAAGAGAAGACAATGGTTGGTTTCGCGCTGTCAGGCCGGGCCCGCTACGGCGGTGCCGGGGGCGTGTCTGCGCGCTTGGCATCTCCGCAGGATTGGCCAGGCTTTTTGGCGCAACGACAGGAACAGTCTGACATTCTTGGATCGTCCTTTGCTTGTTAATCAGTGAATAGTCGATATCCGGGCGCTCAAGACCAGTTCGAACCCTTGCGGATGCGGTGCGGTCAGAATCACCGAGGAATGCGTTTTAAACGTGGAGGTCAAAGACCGGGGCAACTGGCCGATCTTGAACTGAATACCGTCGACCAGGGCGCTGACCTCGTTCGAGGCGGGGTCATAGAAAACCGTGTCCGCACGCACGAAAACAGGGTCCTTGAAGTCAATGCGGGCCTGACCCTGCGGGGTGCATGAAAACGAGGCGTCGTCGGCGGATAACATGAACATTGACCTACCTTATGTCTCTAAGATTAAAGTGTAGTCTGTAAATTCTTACTATTTCCCTAATGCGATGCACCATGACTGATAAACCACGGACACTGTACGAAAAAATCTGGGACGCCCACGTGGTCAAACGCCACGAAGACGGCACGTGCGTGATCTATATCGACCGTCACCTGGTGCATGAAGTCACCAGCCCCCAGGCCTTTGAAGGGCTACGCCTTGCGGGGCGAAAAGTACGCCGTCCGGACGCGACTCTTGCGGTTGCCGATCACAACGTTCCGACGTCCGACCGCGCGCTTGGCATCACCGAAGAAGAATCCCGCATCCAGATTGAAACGCTGGAAGCCAACGTCAGGGAAGCCGGTATTCAGTATTTCGGCATGAACGACAAACGTCAGGGCATCGTTCACATCATCGGCCCCGAACAGGGCCTGACCCAGCCGGGCATGACCATCGTGTGCGGCGACAGCCACACATCGACCCATGGCGCGTTCGGCGCGCTGGCCTTCGGTATCGGCACATCCGAAGTGGAACACGTGCTGGCGACCCAGACGCTGCTGCTCAAGCCCGCCAAAACCATGCGTATTTCGGTCGAAGGCACCCTGCCCGTGGGCGTCACCGCGAAAGACATGATCCTTGCGATCATCGGGCATATCGGCACTGCCGGCGGTACGGGATATGTCGTCGAATACGCAGGATCGGCGGTGCGCGCGCTTTCGATGGAAGGGCGCATGACCATGTGCAACATGTCGATCGAGGCCGGCGCACGCGCAGGGCTGGTCGCGCCGGACGACACCACGTTCCAATACGTCAAAGGCCGTCCGATGGCGCCGAAAGGCGACGATTTAGACAAAGCGGTCGCGTACTGGCGTACCCTGCCCTCCGACCCCGGCGCAACCTATGACGTCGATATCACGCTGAAGGCAGAAGACATCGCACCGCAGGTGACCTGGGGCACCAGCCCGCAGGATGTCATCGCCATCACCGGTGTCGTGCCCGACCCTGCCCGCGAACAGGACGAAGGCAAACGCGCAGCGATTGCGCGCGCGCTTGATTACATGGGCCTTACGCCGGGCACAAAAATGTCGGACATCACCGTAGACAAGGTGTTCATCGGATCGTGCACGAATGCGCGTATCGAAGATCTGCGCGAAGTCGCCAAGGTTGTCGGTAAAAACAAGGTGGCCAGCGGCGTATACGCCATGGTCGTTCCCGGATCAGGCCTTGTAAAGGCACAGGCGGAAGCCGAAGGCATAGCCACGATTTTGAAAGAGGCCGGTTTCGACTGGCGCGAACCGGGCTGTTCGATGTGCCTTGGCATGAACGAAGACCGGCTTTCGCCGGGGGAGCGCTGCGCCTCCACATCCAACCGTAATTTCGAAGGCCGCCAGGGTTATAAAGGCCGCACACATCTTCTGTCGCCCGCCATGGCAGCGGCGGCAGCCATCACAGGGAGACTTACCGATGTCAGAACGCTGGGTCATTGATCCCGATGTCGATGCCTTCATCGACGAACGCGCCAGTGCACTGGAACGTTACGATTCCACGCGCCCGCCCGGCCATCCGTATGAATTTCACCTGCATTCGCAGCGTGTGGCCAATGACGTGCGCGCGCTTGCCCTGTCGATGGAATTCAACGAACAGAATGCCGAATTTCTTCACCGCCTGACGCTGGTCCACGATATCGGCAAAAGCGCCTTTCCCGTCGGCATCTGGGACATGGAAGACAAGCCCAGCGACGAGATCAAGGCTCAGCGCCGCGCGCACACCACGGAAGGCGTGAAAATCGTCGATGCGTATTTCGGTCCCGATGACCGGCGTCCGGCACTTGAGGTCATGCGCGATATGATGGCCAACCATCACGAATGCATGGATGGAAGCGGATGGCGCGGCCTTCACGGGTGCGACCTGTCCCTGCCCGTGCGCATATTGTGCGTGGCCGATGCCTTTGACGGTTATTCCGCCGCGCGGCCGCATTTCGGCAACCGCGATTTATCGGTCGAAGCGGTGCTTACCCGCATGACGGTCGAGAAAAAGGGTCAGTTCGACCCGGAAATCCTTGCGAAATTCGCAGAGATAAAGCGCAAGCAGCCCGCATCCGCATCCACCCCCCGCACACGCAGCCCGTTCAATGCAGTCCTTTAAAGTCCTGACCGCTACCGCAGCGCCCCTGCCCATGGTCAATGTCGACACCGACATGATCATCCCGAAGCAGTTTCTACGCACCATCAAACGCACGGGCCTTGGCAAAAGCCTGTTCTTCGAGATGCGCTACAATGCCGACGGGTCGGAAAAACCGGACTTTGTCCTGAACCGGCCCGCCTATCGCCAGTCGAAAATCCTGATTGCGGAAGACAATTTCGGCTGTGGTTCATCGCGCGAACACGCGCCGTGGGCACTGAATGATTTTGGTATCCGCGCGGTGATCGCGCCGTCATTTGCCGATATTTTTCACGGCAACTGCTTTAAAAACGGCATGGTGCCCGTGGTCCTCCCGAAAGAACAGGTCCAGCAGCTGATGCAGCGAGCGACCGAGTATCCCGACCAGCCCGTCACCGTGGACCTTGAACAGCAGGAGGTGCGCGCAGGCAACCTTGTGTTCCCGTTCCAGATCGATGCGTTCCGCAAACACTGCCTGCTCAACGGGCTTGACGATATCGGGCTGACACTCCAGCACGGGGCCGATATCGAAGCATATGAAGACACCTTAAAACAAACCCAGCCGTGGCAGTTCACATGACCAAAAAGCATTTCGTCCTTCTTCCCGGTGATGGCATCGGCCCCGAGGTGATGCGCGAGGCGAAAAAGGTCATCGACGCACTGGATATCGGCATTGAGACGTCCGACCACCTGATCGGCGGCGCTGCCATCGACCAGTCCGGCACGCCCCTGCCGCAGGATACGCTGGATGCATGCCGCAACGCGGATGCCACGCTTCTGGCCTGTGTCGGCGGACCGAAATGGGCCGACGCCGCTTACGACAAGCGCCCCGAGGCAGGGCTGCTGGGTCTACGCAAACAACTGGACCTGTTCGCCAATCTGCGTCCGGCCATCGTATTCGACGCGCTGATCGACGCATCGACCCTGAAACCCGAAATCGTACGCGGCCTTGATATCCTGATCGTGCGCGAACTTACGGGCGGCGTCTATTTCGGCCAGCCACGCGGGATCGAGCAGATCGGCAAGAACGAACGCCGCGGCATCAATACGCAAGTTTATACCACGTCCGAAGTGCGCCGTGTTGCAGCAGTGGCGTTTGAAATGGCCCGCGCACGTGGCAAACGCGTGTGTTCAGTCGAAAAATCGAACGTCATGGAATCCGGGCTGATGTGGCGCGAAGACGTGACCGCGCTTCATGCGGAAGCGTACGGCGACGTGGAGCTTTCACACATGTATGCCGATAACTGCGCCATGCAACTGCTGCGCAAGCCGTCGCAGTTCGACGTCATCGTCACCGACAACCTGTTCGGGGACATCCTTTCGGACGCGGCCGCCATGCTGACCGGATCCTTAGGCATGCTGCCCAGCGCATCGCTGGGCGCACCCGACGCGCAGGGCCGCCGCGCATCGCTGTACGAACCCGTCCACGGATCGGCGCCCGATATTGCAGGCCAGAACAAGGCCAACCCGCTGGCCATGATCCTGTCGCTGGCAATGGCCCTGCGCTACAGCCTCAATGACGGGGCCAGCGCCGACCGGATCGAGGCCGCCGTGCACCAGACGCTGGCTGACGGTATCCGCACACCCGATATTGCGGCCGGCGGCGCGGCCGTATCCACCGCCGCCATGGGCGACGCCGTCACGGCACGCCTTTAAGGTGGCTTTACCTTTCCCCTGACTGGGGTAGGATCAGGGCATGTCGGTCGAAATCGCCATTATCGTGCTTCTTGTCCTTGGACTTGCCTTCATGATGCTGGAGGCGATCGTCCCGTCCTTCGGGCTTCTGGGGCTGGGCGGCGGCGCCTCGTTTTTTGCAGCGCTTGTCATGCTTCACCAGATCGGCAGCCTGTATGGTGTGCCCGTTGAGATGCCGGTGCTGATCGCCGCCGGTCTTCTGGGTCTTGCCGTTTTGTCGGGCAGTTTTTATTTCGTCTATGTCGCGCACCGCACCCGTATCAGCGCAGGTGCTGAAACCATGACGGGCATGACCGCCAAGGTGCTGCACTGGTCCGGCACGTCCGGACAGGTTCATGTCGACGGCGAAGAATGGGCCGCACAGGGGCCGGAAGGATTGAATGCCGGCGACCTTGTAACCGTGCAGTCCCGCAACCAACTGGTTTTAACCGTCTCCAAAGGGATGAATTTTTCATGATCCAGCTTGTCATTCTTCTTCTGTTTGCGCTTACGCTGTTCGTCGCCACGTCGGTGCGCATCATGCGCGAATACGAACGCGCCGTGATCTTCACCCTTGGCCGTTATACGCATACCTCCGGCCCCGGCCTCATTGTTCTGGTACCCTTCATCCAGTCGATGGTGCGTATCGACATCCGCGTACGCACGCAGGACGTGCCCAGTCAGGACGTCATCTCCAAGGACAACGTATCGGTCAAGGTATCTGCCGTGGTTTACTACCGCGTCATCAACCCGTCCGATGCCATCATCAAGGTTGAAAACTTCTATCAGGCGACGATGGAAGTGGCGCAGACCACCCTGCGCGCGGTCCTGGGCAAACACGACCTGGACGACATGCTGTCCAAGCGCGACCAGCTGAACACCGACCTTCAGGAATTGCTGGATGCGACCACGGAAGGCTGGGGCATCAAGGTAACATCGGTTGCCATCAAGCATGTCGATATCGACCCCAGCATGATCCGCGCCATTGCCCGTCAGGCCGAAGCCGAACGCGAACGCCGCGCCAAGATCATCAATGCCGAGGGCGAACTGCAGGCGGCCAAACAACTGGACGAAGCCGCCACCATCCTGGCGCAGCGCCCGGAGTCAATGCAGCTGCGTTACCTGTCGGCGTTGACGGATATTGCGGGCGACAAGACCAACACCATCGTCCTGCCCCTGCCCGACCTGCTGAGCGCGATCACCGCCAAGCGCTGATCAGATCACACAGGCGATGACGGCGAAGACAATACCGAAGCCCAGTTCGAGCAGCGGATAGCGCACGGATATCGCCGTTCCGCAGTGGCGGCATCTGCCGCGCAGAAACACCCACGAGAAAACAGGCACAAGATCAGGCATGCCCAGCGCATGCCCGCACGATGTGCAGCGCGACCGGTCCGTCGTCCAGTTCAACTTGCGCGGAACGCGGTATGTCACCGCGCTTAAGAAAGAGCCAAAGCACAGCCCCAGGCAAAAAAACAACCCGGCACGAAAGGCCGGGTTGTCGAATGCGATCAGAATATCCGCCATTAGCGGGCGTTGCGCAGAGCGCCGATACGGTCGTAGACAGCGCCGCGGTCGATGGATTTGCCATCGCCGTAAACGGCATCGGTCTCCAGCGCCTGTTCGTACAGGCTTAACGCCTTGGCATTGTCGCCGGATGCGCGGGCGGCATCACCCTGCGCGACCAGTGCGGCGGCCTGGCTGTTGCCAGCAGGCGCCGCGGGTGCCGGAGCAGCGGCGACGGGTTCGGCGACCGGTTGCGCTGCCGGCTCGGGTGTCGGTGCCGGCTCGGGTGCGGCAGCGGGTTCCGGTGCGGCGGCGGGTGCAGGTGCGGCGCCCTCACCGGGGGCCCCGATGACGGCGAGCTCACCGCCCACCTCGACGGTGTCGTCCTCG
>CALBME010000004.1 GCA_937896295.1 uncultured Micavibrio sp.
CGCGTGAGGATCAATCTCGGACGCATAGTATTTTTCGACAAAAATACCCGCAGTTTTCAATGCTTCGTATCCACATGCCATTCCATCAAATAAAGACAATACAATCATTTCAGCAGTTCCTATTCAAATTTCAATTCGTTCCCTTTGTCATCCAGCATTACAAAGATTTTAACGCCTTCAACATCCACAAAACCCGTCCACAGTCGCATAAGCGATCCGTTGATAGACACCCACGTCAGCATCGTTTTTGACCTCTCTCGTTGACGAAAATCGGTCCACCGTCAGGATTATGATACGACCGAAACAGATACCACGCGCAGTCATCCTGTGCGTCGAATTCAGTGCCTGGAAACCAATTCAAGCGCGGTACGACGACGATCTTGTGACAGTGCGGCATGAACGGCGCAGCTTGCTCTGTGTAAGCCCACGCAGCGTCAAATAACAGCCACACATCGACATCCAGCGTGATGAAGTGATTTATGAGCGGATGCAACCATTTACGCTTCCAAGGCGGGTTTGTGATGATCTGCGCTGGGACGGTTTCAATCGTCAAAGCGTCTTTTTGTTCAATCGCAAAACCATCAGGTTCAATGTCACTTGCACCGAGGCACTTCAAGCCATGACGGGTCAACTGATCCATCAGAAAACCTTTTCCAGCGCACGGTTCAACGAATGTCTTACCTTCAAGATGGAAAAGCAGAGGTGGGACGGCACGAGGATCAACCGTGTCGTATTTGTCTTTTTCGATTCGCTCGAATGATGATCTTTTACCCATTGTTCCGTCCCACTTCCTGTTTCAGACCCTTACGTCCACATGCCGTCCCAAATCAAAGGTCGGCGCATGGAATTCCTGCACCTTCTGTACCACCGGGTCGTTGGACAGCGGCGCGCGGCCGGGCACCAGCCGTCGGCGTCGGGCACGTAATCCGCGACGCCGCTCATGCGGCCACCGCCGCCGGCAGCGGCCGCAGCCCACGCCCACGGGGTACCCAGGCCCCCCCCTCCGGCCCGCAGTGTAGTAGGAGTCCCAGTACGTGTCAGCAGGCCAGGGGGCGAGGGGGGGGGGCGCGCACAGCGGCGCCCCCCGAGGCACGCAGGGGGGTCCCCAGCGCCGACCCGGCAAAACCCGCGTCCACCGGCGCACCGAGGCGAAGCCGCCG
>CALBME010000005.1 GCA_937896295.1 uncultured Micavibrio sp.
ATGGTGACGATTTCGGGTTTCACCTTGATTTTAAGTCGCTTGAACGGCTTGTCCTTCGCGCCCGACATTTTCAGCTCGATGCCCGGAAAACGCGGCACGATCTGGTCGAGAACGGCCTGCATGTTCTCCCGCGTCGGCGCGGCGATGGTGCCGTTGATCCCCTCATGCGCAAGGATCAGCGTACCGCACACGTCATGGTCCGCGCAGACCTGCGAAAGGGCGGTTTTCAGGGCCACGGGGTCGTCCACGGTGGCAAATCGGTAAAGGGCGGCTACGGTCCACATTGTCAGGTCTTTATATACACATAGAATGGCGCGATGCGAATCACTCTTCTCTTTTTGGTGCTGGCCCTTTCGGCCTGCTCGACCGCCCAGCCCGTGACCCAGGCCAGCTACGCGCCGCCCAATATAAAGGTGGCCGAGGCCGCCTGCCGCAAAAAAGGCTATGACCAGACGTCGTTCGAATATTCCGTCTGTTACGGCAACCGGCCCGAGGTTCAGGCCTACACCCGCAACCAGCGCATTTCCGACCTTGCGATCATCAATAAGAACCGCTCCGGCGGCAAGGCCGGCGGGCGCAGCTATCCCGTCGAATAACCCCTGATCTTAATCTTACTTCTGGAACGTGGCCGGGGCGGGTTCCGCCTGATGCACGCTGCCACCCTGGATCTGCAGGATGGCCATGCCGCGTTCGGCCAGACCGTTCTGGTTGAAACGGAAAATACCATCGACACCGGCAAATCCGTTCGGGTCTGTAATCGCGGCGCGGTCGAAAACCGCGGGCGTGCCGCGTGAAGCCGCGTTGCGCGCCAGCACGATGGCAAGCGCCGCAGCGTCATAACCAATGCTGGCAAGGCGGGGCGGGGTGCTGCCGTAAATGCGCTGGTAATTACGTTCGAACGTCGTGCGCAGCTGCGGGGACGGGGCCGCGTAAATCGCGCCCGCCATCAGCGGGTTGCCAAGAACGCTGGCGTCATCCCAAAGTCCGGTGCCGAGAAATTTCACCTGGCCGGTTGTAACGCCATATTGCTTGAGCCCGTTGACGGTGGATGTCAGCGCTGTGCCGCCCAGCGGTATGAACAGGGCGTCATAAGGCATGCGGTCCGCGGCAAGCGCGCGGCCGCCCGTCATGGACTGCACGGCCTGCATGGCGTCGCCGCCATCCGCATTCACCCGCGCTGTTTTGACGATGGTCATGCCATGCGCGGCGGCGGCCTGCTCGAACGCACCGACCACGGCATCGCCATACATGTCGCGTGTGGCGATAATACCCACGCGGCGCACGCCCTGACGTCCGGCGTAATCGGCAATACGCTCGGCCTGGCCGAACGGCAGCACGCCCAGTGAATAGACATTGTCGCCTACCAGGCGCCAGTCGGTCGAAAATGCGATGATGGGTAGGTTATAGCTGGCCGCGGCCTGCTTGGCGGCCGTCACTTCAGACGCGAACAAAGGTCCTAAAATCAGTTTCACCCCGTTCGCTGCCGCCGACTGGATCGCGGCGGCCGTGCCCTGCGGCGTGCCCTGCGTATCGGCCGGCACCAGTTGGAAACTCTTTTCATTCAGGTCGAAAACGGCTAGCTGTGCCGCCTGCAAAAGGGCGGTGCCGATCGCGGCATTGGGGCCCGACTGCGGCACCAGAATCCCGACGCGCGTGATCTGGCCCTGCGGCTGCTGCATGCTCAGAAGGTCGCTCTGGTTGACAGGGGCGACGGGGAAGGCAGGTGTCAGTTGCCCGTAAACGGGGGCGGGCACGGTGGGCAGGGTCGCGGTCGCCGGGGCTGGCGCGTACGGTTCGTAACGGCGGGTCTGGTCGGCGCAGGCGCCCAGAAGCAGGACGGCCAGTGCACAGGAAAAAGTAGTAAACCGCTTCATGAAAATCCCTTTATAGTGCAACGCATGACGGACGCTATTCATTCCATGGATGACACCGGCTTGCAACCGGCGGCTTTGCAGCCGGGGCTGTATCTGGTGTCCACCCCCATCGGCAATCTGCGCGATATGACCCTGCGCGGCATCGACGCGCTGCATGGCTGTGACGCCGTGATCTGCGAAGACACGCGCGTGACCGGCAAATTGCTGTCCGCCTATAACATCCGCAAAAAAATGCTGGTCTATAATGACCACAGTGACGACGCCGACCGCGCCTCCATTCTGGAGCGGCTGGCGCAGGGGCAGGCGCTGGCGCTGGTGACGGATGCGGGCACGCCGCTGGTGTCCGACCCGGGGTACAAGCTGGTTCAGGCTGCCTTTGCGCAAGGGGCTGCCGTCATTCCGCTGCCCGGCGCCAATGCCGTACTGCCCGGCCTGCAACTGTCCTGCCTGCCGTCCGACCGTTTTATGTTTGCCGGCTTTTTGCCCAACAAGGCCGGCGCCCGTAAAACCGCCTTGGCTGAACTAAGGGACGTGCCGGCCACGCTGGTCTTTTATGAATCGCCGGCGCGTCTGGCTGAATGTGTGATCGACGCGTTCGATGTGCTGGGCGACCGTCCGGCGGCCATGGCGCGGGAACTGACCAAACTGCATGAAACGGTCGTTCACGGCACGCTGGCCGCGTGGGCGGCGGACGAATCGCTGCTGGGGACGCTCAAAGGCGAAATTGTCCTGATGATCGGCCCGCCTGTGCACAGGGCGGCGACGCACGACGATATTGCGGATGCGCTGCGCCGCGCGCTTGCCACCATGTCGGTCAAGGATGCGGCGGCGCATGTCGCGGCCATGACCGGCGCACAGAAAAAAACCGTCTACGATCTTGCGCTGACGCTCAAAAATGGGAAGTAAGGCGACCCATAAAACCGGCCTGCTGGCCGAAGGCGTCGCCGCGCTTTACCTGATGCTGCACGGTTTCCGTATTTTAAATCGTCGGTTTAAAACCCCGGTGGGCGAGATTGATATCATTGCCAAACGCGGGCATGTCATCGCCTTTGTGGAGGTCAAGCGCCGTAAGGTGATGGACGATGCACTGGGCGCGGTTTCATCCGACAGCGCCGCCAGAATCCGGCGGGCATCCGAATGGTGGTTGAAATCCCGCAAAGGCATTGCAGATAAATATGACTTACGCTTTGACGTCATCGCCATCGCGCCCTACGCTCGGATTCGGCATATTCACAATGCTTTTTAAAAGGTTAGATATGAATCGTCTCCTCCCTTTCCTGGCTCTTCTTCCCCTGTCCCTGTCGGTTGCGGGCTGTACCGCTGTCGGCGTCGGCGCAACCGTGGGCTCCGCCGGCGGCGTGGCCGCCGCGAAAGAGGGGGGGATATCCCAATCCCTGGAAGATGCGCGCATCAACGCGACCATCACCAATCTCTGGCTGCAATATAACGTCAACATGTTCACCAAGCTGTCTTTGTCCGTGAATCAGGGCCGGGTGCTGGTGACCGGCGTGGTGCAGCAGCCGTCCGATCGCGTCGATGCGATCCGCCTTGCCTGGCAGGCGCAGGGTGTGAAGCAGGTCATCAACGAAATCAAGGTGGCCGGTTCCGAAGGCATCAAGGGCTGGGCCCGCGATTCATGGATCACCGCGCGCCTGCGTTCGGCCATCCTGTTCGACAAGGAAGTGCAGGGCGTCAATTACTCCATCGATACCGTGCAGGCTGTCGTGTACCTGATGGGCGTCGCGCAGAATCAGGGCGAACTCGACAAGGTCATGAATTACGCAAGGTCAGTGCCTTACGTGAAACAGGTTGTCTCTTACGTGAAGCTTGCGGGCGCACCCATCGTGGCAACCGGCCAGTCCGGCATGGCCCCGTCCTCGTCCTATGCGCCGGCCGAACCGATGATGGGCACATCCCCGACCGCGCCGGTGGGTGACGTGTCGGCAACGCCGCTGTCGTCTTCACCCGTGGCGCCGATGGGAACCACCACCGCGCCGCGCGCGCCGAATGTCCCTGGACGCCCCGCGCCGATTGTTGACGGCGGAGAGATGAACTGATGCAGGACAAGGGCTTCACAAATATCGGTGAGGCTCTCGACTACCTCGATTCCGTCGGCAAAATGCCGGACGAAGACATTGACCTGTTCGAAACGGCGCTGGCGCTCTCGGCCCAGAATCATCCCGGTATTTCGCTGGATAAATACCGCAATCATCGCCGCAGACTGGCCGAGGATCTGGACGCCCTTTATACCGGGCGCGGCGCCACCGATATTCACGCCAAGGTGGCGGCCCTGGCCGAGGTGTTTACACGCAAGCACGGCTATATCGGCGACGATTTTCGCTACAACGACCTGCAGAACGCCGATCTGATCCGCGTCATCGACCGCCGCCTCGGGCTGCCCATCGCGCTTTCGCTCTTATGTGTCACCATGGGGCGGGACGTTGGCTGGCCGGTGCTGGGTATCAATTTTCCCGCGCATTACGTCATCCGGCTGGATCAGGACGGCAAGCGCGTCATCGTCGATCCGTTTCAGGGCTGCATCGTGCTTGAGGCGCCGGATTTGCGCGAAATTCTCAAAACCACGATGGGCGCGAGGGCGGAGCTGTCCTCCACTTATTATGATCCCGCCACCAACCGCGACACGCTGGTACGCCTGCAGAACAACATCAAGCTGCGCCAGATCGAATCGGAAGATTACGCCGCCGCCCTTGCGACCGTCGATCTCATGAAACGGGTGGCGCCGCAGGAATACCGTCTCGATCTCGACGCCGGCGTCCTGCTCTCGCGGCTCGAGCGTCCGGTCGCCGCCATCGAATCGCTGGAACGCTATATCGCCAGTGTCCCCAATGCGAAGGACAAGAGCGATGCCGCCGCGTTATTAGCGCAAATAAGAGCTGGGTTAAATTGACATAAGCGTGAAAACGCCTGTCAAAAAACAAGCTTAATCGCGCCATACCTCTGCCCCAATCCATCCCCAAGATATTCATGGATTAAACGCCAATGCCCCTTGATTGAAATTGACCTCTGCTCCATGTTGATGACCATCTAATCAAGGCAACGATTTTTTAGGAGAAGCCGCCAATGCGTACCAAGACCCGTTACACCGTTCTGGCCCTTTTGGCCGTGTCCACGCTCGCGCTGGGCGCCTGCGCCAAGGGCAAGACCGAACAACCCTATGCCGACTCGGTCGTGCAGGGGCAGGGTTCGGTTTCCGGTTCGGGCGAAGGCATGCTGGGCGGTTCCGGCACCACCGGCGTTCAGGGCAACGTCATCGCCGGTTCGCAGGAAGACCTGACCGTCAACGTCGGTGACCGCGTTTACTTCGGTTACGACCGTTACGACCTGACCCCGGAAGCCCTGCAACAGCTGCAACTGCAATCGCAGTGGCTGAACCAGTACCCGAACGTCAGCATCACCATCGAAGGTCACGCTGACGAACGCGGCACCCGCGAATACAACCTGGCCCTGGGCGACAAGCGCGCCAACACCGTGCGCGACTACCTCGTCAGCCTCGGCGTCTCGGCTTCGCGCGTGAAGACGATTTCCTACGGCAAGGAACGCCCGGAAGTCACCGGTTCCGACGCTCAGTCCTGGGCTCAGAACCGCCGCGCCGTCACGCACGTCGACTAATCGATGTGTCCGATGCGTAAAACATTCGCATCCTTACTCTTTTGTGCAACCCTGCCGCTTGCGGCAGGGTTCGCTTATTCCGGCGCCCACGCGCAGGGCATGCAGTATAGCGGCCCCGGCGACGCGCAGGCCTACAGCGCAACGCAGGGCGGTATGACCGGCGGCGCCATTCCCGGCGACATGACCAAGATGGCCGCGCAGGAACAGCAGATCCGCGACCTGACCAACCAGCTTGAACAGCGCGATTTCCAGCTGCGCAAACTCCAGGCCGAATTCGACAAGTACAAGGCCGATACCGAAATCCGCCTGAAAGACATGCAGCAGCCCGCTGTGGCCACGCCTGCCACGCCCGCGGCCGATGGCGCGGTGCCGCCGGCGCCTGTGCCGCCTGTCTCGACCCCGATGACGGCAGACGGCGCAACACCGCCGAATCCGACACCCGTACAGAACGACCCGGCCAACCCGCCTGTTGCGGGTGGCGTCACCGATCCGAACGGCGCGTTCCAGCCGACCTCGACCCCGGCGCTGGGCCAGATCAACGAAAAAACCGGCACGCCCAACGGCGGTGCCATCACCTCCGGCACGCCGCAGCCTTCGGGCGCGCCCGCGAACGCCGCGCAGGCCTATGACAAGGCGTTTTCGTACCTGCAGCAATCCAACTACACCGATGCGCAGGCTGCCTTCACCAGCTTCCTGTCGACCTACGCGAAACATCCGCTCGCGGCGAATGCGCAATACTGGCTGGGCGAAACCTATTACGCGCAGACGCAGTATTCGACCGCTGCAAAAACATTCGCCAAGGCGTTTCAGGATCATCCCACCGGTCAGAAAGCGCCCGACTCGCTTCTCAAGCTGGCGATGACGCTCGACAAGATGAACAAGCGCGCCGATGCGTGCCTGACGCTGAGCGAACTGACCAAGCGTTTTCCTGCCGGTCCTGCCTCCGTTCTGCGCACGGCGGGTGAGGAAAGCGCGCGCATGGAATGCAAGAGCTGAGCTTAAAACTGCCTGACAATCAGACGGTCATTGCGGTCGCGCTTTCCGGCGGGGCCGATTCCATGGCGCTGCTGCATATGCTTGCCCAGCGTGACATTCAAATTCATGCCCTGACCGTCGATCATGCCCTGCGCGCCGACAGCGCCGACGAAGCCGCGCGAATTGGCGCATGGGTGGCGGACTGGCCGGGGGTGAAACACACGGTCCTGCGCTGGGACGGCGACAAACCGGTCAATGGCCGCATGGCGGCGGCGCGTGACGCGCGCTATGCCCTGATGGCGGATGCGTGCGCGCAAACCGGCATACGTTATCTGGCGGTGGCGCACCACGCCGACGATCAGGCGGAAACGTTTTTCATGCGCCTGACCCGCGGCTCCGGACTCGACGGTCTGGCATCGATGCGGGAAATGCAGGCATTTGATGACCGGCTCACGCTGTGGCGGCCGCTTCTGAACGCGTTCTCGCATGATGATCTGGTTGCGTATTGCCGCGCCCGCGACATCCCGTGGGTGGAGGACCCGACCAACGTCAGTCCCGCCTTCACGCGAAACCGCCTGCGCATGGTGCTGAAGGACGAGGGGTTGTCGGACAAACGCCTGGGCATGACGCTGCGCAGGCTGGAACGCGCATCCGATACGCTGCGCGATCTTGCGCAAAAACTGCTCGAACGCGCGCGGACGGACATGCAGGACGATGCATGGACCTTCGATCTGGACCTGCTGCGCGGCGAACCGTTCGAACTGTCCTTGCGTGTCATCCGCACATCGATCGACACGCTGGGCGCAACCGGCACCCATGGCGCACGGCTGGAACGGGTGGAGGAAGTGGCGGCCCGGATCCTTTCCGCGGACGCGCCCGGCGCGCTGACGCTGGGCGGCTGTGTGCTGCGGGTGACGCGCCAGCGCCAAACGCTTGTAATTGCCCGCGAAAATGCGTCTTAAATTGTTCCTAAATCCGTGAATTCATTGCCTTTAAGCGGATATGCCTTATAATAATGAGATCACTATCTAAAACATTGGGGCACCTCTCGTGAACAATCCTTTCGGCCGCAATATCCTCGTCTGGCTTGGCATTATCCTGGTACTGGGCTTCGTCTATTCCAACTTCGTCCAGAACAAGGCTGCGACCGGCAAAACGACGGCCACGCCGATTTCCTATTCCGAATTCATGGCCGATGCCAAAAAGGGCAACATCGCCGAAGTCGTGGTTAAAAACCGCGACCTCCAGGGCAAGCTCGCCGACGGCAAGGAATTCTCGGTCCTGATCCCCGAAAATGAAAACATTGTCGACCGCCTGAGCGGCACGTCCGTGAAAATCACCGCGGAAAAACCTGACCCCGAAGGTGTCAGCCCGCTTTCCGTGCTGCTGTCCTGGTTCCCGATGCTTCTGCTCATTGGCGTGTGGATTTTCTTCATGCGTCAGATGCAGGGCCGTGGCGGCGGCGGTGTGATGGGCTTTGGCAAATCGCGCGCGCGCATGCTGAACGAGGAAACCAAGCGCGTGACATTCGAAGACGTCGCCGGCATTGACGAGGCGAAGGAAGAACTCTCCGAAGTCGTCGACTTCCTGAAAGACCCCAAGAAATTCCAGCGCCTGGGCGGCAAGATTCCGAAAGGCGCGCTGCTGGTTGGTCCTCCGGGTACCGGTAAAACGCTTGTGGCCCGCGCTGTCGCGGGTGAGGCGGGCGTGCCGTTCTTCTCCATCTCCGGCTCTGACTTCGTTGAAATGTTTGTCGGCGTGGGCGCATCGCGCGTGCGCGACATGTTCGAACAGGGCAAGAAAAACGCGCCATGCATCATCTTCATCGACGAAATCGATGCGGTCGGCCGCCATCGCGGCGCCGGTCTTGGCGGCGGTAACGATGAACGCGAACAGACGCTCAACCAGCTTCTGGTCGAAATGGACGGTTTTGAAGGCACCGAAGGCGTCATCATCATCGCGGCCACCAACCGTCCCGATGTGCTTGATCCTGCGCTTCTGCGCCCGGGTCGTTTCGACCGTCAGGTCATGATCCCCAATCCGGATGTGAAGGGCCGTGAAAAAATCCTCAAAGTGCACGCCCGTAACGTGCCGCTGGCCCGCACGGTCGATCTCGCCGTCATCGCGCGCGGTACGCCGGGTTTCTCCGGCGCCGATCTCGCCAATCTTGTGAACGAGGCGGCCCTGCTGGCCGCCCGCCGCAACAAGCGTGTCGTTGGTCAGGAAGAATTTGAGGACGCCAAGGACAAGGTCATGATGGGTGCCGAACGCCGTTCCATGGCCATGTCGGAAGACGAAAAGAAACTGACCGCGTATCACGAGGCCGGCCACGCCGTCGTGGCCCTTCACGAGCCGCAGTCCGACCCCATCCACAAGGCCACCATCGTTCCGCGCGGCCGTGCGCTGGGCATGGTGATGCGCCTGCCGGAAGGCGACCGCCTGTCGCTCAAACGCGACAAGCTGCATGCCGATCTGGCTGTCGCCATGGGTGGCCGCGTGGCCGAGGAAATCATCTTCGGCGACGACAAGGTCACGACGGGCGCGTCGGGTGACATCCGCATGGCGACCGATATGGCTCGCCGCATGGTGACGGAATGGGGCATGTCACAGAAACTGGGCATGATCCATTACGGCGCCAACCAGGAGGAAGTGTTCCTGGGGCATTCCGTCACGCAGTCCAAGAACATGTCGGAAAGCACCGCCAACCTGATTGATGCTGAAATCAAGCACCTGGTTCAGGCCGGGTATGATAAGGCAAAACAGCTTCTGACCGATCATATCGACGAATTGCACAAGGTCGCGCAGGCGCTGCTCGAACATGAAATGCTCTCAGGCGACGAGATCAAGGCCATCCTGCGCGGCGAAAAAATCGTCCGCAAGGACAGCGACGACGGCGAGGCGATGGCGGCTGTCCCGTCTACATCAGTGCCGTCCAGCGGCGGGCTTGAGCCGCAGGGTGCATAAGATCAAATCTTGCGATAAGAAAAACGGCCGCTCTTAAGCGGCCGTTTTGTTAAGCGTGATATGACGCACACCGGCATAGGTCATCACACCGGCGAACAGCAATGTCGCGGTAAACCATGTCTGCCAGATGCCCCAGATCGAAAGTGTATAAAGATAGGTCTGCGTGAATGCGACCAGTGCATAGCAATGCGCGAACCGGTCGCTGATGCGGGCCACCCCGCGGCCTGTAACGATCAGCAGCGCGCTTAAAAACGCCATCCCCACCAGCCCCAGTTCAAACCAGATCTGAAGCGGCGCATTATGCGGATGCAGGTGCGAAATCGTAAGCCACGGGGTCGATGCCATGTGCTCGTCCCTGTTCGGCAGATAGGGGGATGAATCAAGCCCCCAGCCGGCCACCGGCTTTTCCATGATCCGGCGCGCTGCCTGGTCCCATATTTCAACCCGCGCCTCAATGGACCGGGGAAGGACGCGGTTTTGCAGCCATTCTGTCTGACTGCCCACGATCCTCGCCGCGGGCAGCATGGCGAATGCCAGAACGATCATGCCTGCCGTTATGATGACGGTCAGGATACGCGGATTTTTGAAAAAGACGGTCAGTCCCGTTACCAATGCCATCACCCCGATGGTCAGGAGCGCGCTGTCGCTGGGCGAATAAAAAGTCGCAACCGCGATTGCCGCCGCGATCACCGCGTAAAGTGTTTTTAAATTCCTGTGATCCGAAAGCCAGATATAGGGAAACGCGAAACTGGCCCACAACGCCAGCAGTACGATGGGCTTGTTCTGGCGCACATCGGGCAGATCTTCAGAAAAACCGCCGCGCACAAGATCGTATATCGCAAAATGTCCCGAACCCGCCCAGTCAAAGGCGTACAGGGTCAAACCGCCGATCAGCCCTGCAAACACGCTGCACCCGATCAGCTGCAGGTCGCTGCGCTCAAACTGCGCAACTTCGCGCTTCCAGAACGCCAGAACGGCAAAAATGGCCGTCAACTGGCCCAGCTTGCCGATGGTGTCATCGGGCGACAGGCTCCAGAACCATGAAAGCGCACCCCACAGCAGCGCGCCGCCGAACAGAATGCTTAAAGGTGGATCAAGCCGGGGCAGGCGCCGGACGCGTACGATGTGCGCGATCATGGACAAAAGGCCGAAACCCATGAATAGGGGCGCCATCGCGCGTGGCGCGACACAGGTGATCGCGGGTCCCAGCACGGCTACCGGCACGATGAACCAGGCGGTTAACGCATGCGCGCGAAACCGGATCATGCGCGTGCGCAGAGTTTTTCGATACGGCTCACGATGTCCTGCACGCTGGGATAGTAAATATCCTCAAGCGGTTTGCTGGTCGGCGCGGGTGCATCGACGATGGTGATGCGCTGGGGCATCGCCTTGAACACCCCCGGTTCGACCTGTTCGCTTACACCTGCGATGATTTCACCGGCAAGGCCGCAATTGGTCCAGCCGCCGTCAATCGCGCACAGGCGTCCGGTTTTACGGACCGATGCGATGGCGGCGTCATGGTCGATCGGGTTGATGACGCGCAGGTCGATGACCTCGGCCTCGATGCCACGTTCGGCCAGAATTTTTGCAGCCTCCATCGCCAGCATGACGGAAAAGCTGGCGGCCGAGATTCTCGATGCCGCCAACAATCGCGGTAATGCCGTGAAGAAGCGCGAAGACACGCACAAGATGGCGGAGGCCAACAAGGCCTTTGCTCACTACCGCTGGTAACCCGCGCTAGTGCGGGTGCGTGGTTCCATTTCGATGGAATCGCGCTGGGCCCCAAGGTTC
>CALBME010000006.1 GCA_937896295.1 uncultured Micavibrio sp.
GCACTGAAAACGAGGAGACCCCTGCTCCAGCGCATTGACCAGGTCCACCGTCGAGTAAAAGCGCACGCGCTTGGCCATGCGCGTGATGCCCGAGACGCCCAGCGCCGTGGCCAGATGGGTCTTGCCCGTGCCCGGCCCGCCGGTGAGGATCGCCAGGCGGTGGGCGACGACCTGCATCACGCCGTCCCACTGGTCGTCGCTGGGGACGAACCGCCCGTCGACCTCGGTGTCGGCGATCGCGCGGCGGCCGAGGATCCCGACCGGGGCGTTGATCCGCAGCGTCTCGCGGAAGCAGAGGTCCATGAGCGGCAGCTCGTCGACGTTGCCGTAGTCGATCCGCTCGGCGCCGAGCGCATCGAGATTCTCCGCGGCCCGGCCTCGCTGGCCTATGGCGGCGGCGTTTCGACATATGACCACGCCATGAAGCTGTTTTCACTGGGCGTCGAGAAGGTGATTTTAAATTCACACGCGATCGAAAACCCGCGCCTGATCGAACAGATCGCGTCCAGCGCCGGTTCGCAATCGGTGGTAGTTGCCATTGATGCGAAAAAACCACTGATCGGCGGGTGGCAGGTCTACAGCCATGGCGGCACAAAAAAAACCGGCCTTCATCCCGTTGCGTGGGCGCAGCAGGCGGTGGCGCACGGCGCGGGCGAACTGGCCATCACATCCATCAGCCATGAAGGCGAAATGCAGGGCTATGACCTGGAACTGGTGCGCATGATTGTCAAGGAAACCAAAGTCCCCGTCATCGCGCATGGCGGCGCAGGGTCGGTCAGGGACCTGCAGGACGGGATTGCCGCTGGCGCATCGGCCGTCGCGGCGGGCAGCATGTTTATTTTCCAGGGACCACACCGGGCCGTTCTGATCAGCTATCCCAATGAAACAGAGCTGAACCGGATGACGTAAATTTACAGCAGCGACTGATACAAACTCTTCAGACGCGTAGCGGTATGGTTGACATCCATATCCCGCACTTCGCTGCGCAGGTCCATTTTGCGGCCATCCTGCAACACATCGACAATCGCCTGCCCCAGCGCCTGCGCATCGGCGTCGGCCACCCGGCACACAGGCTGGCGCGCGGCGACGTCTTTGAGGTCGCTGATATCGGTCGCCACAAAAGGCACGTTGCAGGCCAGCGTTTCCTTGACACAGTTCGGCCACCCTTCGTGCGTGGAGGTACACAGGATCAGGTCGCTTGCGTTCACGTAGGCGGGCATCAGGTCGTGGTCGATGTTCAAAGGCGCCAGCAGGCGAGCATTCGGCAAAGACCGCCGCGCAACGGCCATGGCCTTTTCCGCAAGATCCTTACGCTTGATGGGATTGTCATGCGCAAGGGAGACATACAGAATTTCGAGCGCATCGGGTGCAATGCCGATCTGGCTGCGCGCCTGCGCCTTGTCCATCGGTTTAAACTTGTCGAGATCAATGCCATCCGGAATGACATACACGGACGCCGAAACGAACGGTTTTTTTGCCAGTCTTTCCATGTCTTTCGACATGACGATGATGCGGTCGAAAAAAGGAAGGGAAAGTGCCGTCAAAATCCGCGAGACTAAAAGCCGCGTGCGGAACCACAAAGACCCAACGGAAACCGGATACACATCCGACCCGCGGAGCGAAATGACCTTTTTCTTATTGGTCAGAAATGCCGTTATAAAACCGCACAACGACCCGTATTGCGCGTGCACGATGTCGCAGGATTGCGAGGCCGCGCGCAGGGACATGAACACCTTGCAAATCGCAAAGGGGTTATGGCGCACGCGACCGATGTAAAAGGGCACCACCTCGACCCCCTGACGGGCGAGCGGTTCGACCAGCGGATCCATGAAAACGGATGCGTTTTTGACGGCAGGCGAAAAAGTATGAGGCCATAAAACCCGCATCAGGCCACCATCTGTCTGTGATGAAAGCGTTGCCAGAGCCATGCCAGAAACTGCATGCCCGCCAGCGCGACGGCAAAGGGTATCATATACATCAGCGTCTGTTTCATCACTCCTGCCAGCATGCCGCGGAAAAATAAAATCAAAACATAATACCCGGCGATGCGATAAATCACATCAAGATGCGCGGGCGCCCCATAGCCACTGAAAAGCCGCATGAAACCCCGCCACATATACCCCCAGACGAGACCAAAGAGCACAAATTCAACCCACGAAAACCAGAACCCAAAATTGACGAACCCTTCGATGACGGGGCTGTACCCCAGCCCTATGCCGGGTTCCCAGGTCGGAATCATTTTCTTGGCAAACGCCTCGGACGCGTCGAGCGGACGGTCGGACCAGATAAAACGGGGTACGAAAATGCTCATGCTTTGCAGCAGGTCGCGGCCATAGGACGGCGCGGCGTCTTCCTTGAGGATATGCGCACTGACCAGCATGGGGCCGGATGAATCGAGATTGGTGAAGGTAAAGCGCGAATTTATATGCAGAAGATGGGACATCACCGTCTGATGTTCTTCCGTAGGATTATGTTCATTGAGGATGTTGTAAAGCGGCTTTAAAACGAAAAGCGCAAGGATGACCCCGGCCAGCGCGCCCATGAGCGCCACGGATTTAAAACGTACCCAATAGAAATAGAGATACCCCATGCCGAGGAGCGCGATGACGCCGGGGGATTTTTCCTTGAGTAAAAACGCAAGATAGAAATTCACGAGGAACAGCAGGCCCGCGATAATAATGGGCAGGATTTTGCGGCGCATGGCCAGTATCACCGCCAGAATGGAATTGAGCAGGCAGATGATCTGCATGATCAGGGTCGGCAGCGGGCTGTTGTACTGGGTGGAATATGACGCTTCGTAAGACAGGCTGACATGCCTGATAAAATCATAAAAAAAGATCAGCATGATGGCGACAAGCCCCGCCCAGAAGAGCATCAGCGCAAGTTCGAACAGGCGTGTGCCGCCTGTCTGCGTCAGGGGCGCACGGCTGTCAGGCATATGCGTTTTAAAACCGGTGGCCCACAAACTCAGCGCGAAGGCAATCACACCGGCGATGCCGATGGCAGCTATCTTGAAGTAGACAAACCCCGGTGCCGCGACCTGAAAGTATTCACCATGCAGAACATCTTCCACCTGACCGCGCACAAACCGTTCGAGCGGTACGGAAAAAAAATAGACGAATGCCCCCAGACAGAAAACAAATGCGGAAGAATAAAGCCCTTCATCACGGTAACGCACGCATACGGCACCGACACATACACTCAGCGCGGCGAGCGTGAGCGACCAGAAAACAATCGCGTCCACGGGAAGGAAAAAGGGCGGCATTTAAAAAGGCTAAGTCCTTAAAATATCGCGCGAAACTAACATACCCGCCGCTTTGCGGTCAAACGCCCTTGTAAGGGTAAACCTTCTCTGATTATCTCAACCCCCATGCCGCCCCCCCCACCCGCCCCGCCTACCGACCAGATATCGACGGGCTGCGCGCTGTGGCGGTCTTAGGGGTGGTTATCTTTCATGCTTTCCCCAACGCACTGGCCGGCGGTTTTACCGGGGTGGACGTTTTCTTTGTCATTTCGGGTTACCTGATTTCGACCATCCTGTTCCTGGGGGTGGCGAAGGGCGGTTTTTCCCTCAGGGATTTTTACGGGCGCCGGATCCGGCGCATCTACCCGGCGCTGGCCCTGATGATGGGTGCCTGCCTGGTTTTCGGATGGTTTGCGTTATTACCGAAGGAATATCTGCAGCTTGGCAAGCACGCTTTTAAAGGGTCGCTGTTCTTTTCCAATTTTGCATTATGGCAGGAGGCGGGCTATTTCGACATCGACAGCCAGCTGAAGCCATTGATGCATTTGTGGTCGCTGGCCATCGAGGAGCAGTTTTACCTGCTTTGGCCGCTGGCCGTCTTAAGCCTGTATCGTTTTCGATTTTCGTTCCTGAAAACCGCCGCCGTTGCGGGTCTTTTGTCCCTTGGCGCCAGCCTGTGGATGACGTGGCATTATCCGGAATCCGCCTTTTACATGCCGTTCACGCGGTTCTGGGAACTGATGGCCGGCGGTATCCTTGCGTATATTCACCTGTACCACCGGGAAAATTTTGAAGCCCGCCTGCCACACCCCCATATTTTAAGCGTAGCGGGTCTGGCGCTGATCACCATCGGTATGGTGGCCCCCATTCCACTGGAATCGTTTCCCGGTTTCTGGGCGGTGCTGCCGGTACTGGGCGCCGTTATGGTTATCGCCGCGGGTGAGCGCGGCGTCCTGAATGCCCGTATCCTAAGCGCACGCCCGGCCATATGGATCGGCCTGATCAGCTATCCGCTTTATATCTGGCACTGGCCCATCCTGTCGTTCCTGCGCATCGTGCAGTCCGGCCCGCCGCCATGGGAATACCAGACCGTGGCCGTGGCGGCCGCCTTCGCACTGGCCTATGCCACCTATATCGGCGTCGAAAAACCGGTCCGTCACGGAAAAATCCCGCATGCGGCCACCGGCCTTTTCCTGATTGTTCTGGCACTGGGCTTTGCCGGCCTGACCATCCGAAAATCCCACGGGTTCCCGGATCGTCCGATGCCGGCGTCGGAGGCACAGATCAGCAGTTTTACGTGGGATCCGTCGCGCAACATCAATGCCGCCTGCGTTGCCAAATACGGCCTGCAGCATTCAGGCCTGGCCTATTGCATTGAAGACAACCCGGATAAAGACGCCCGCGTCGCGGTCATCGGCGACAGCCACGCCAACCAGATGTTCTGGGCCTTGCGCGGTTATTACCGGGACAAGGGGCAGAACCTGGTCAATCTGGGCGGGCCGGGCGAATGCCTGCCGCTTTACGGCAGTGACGCGCTTGCCGATGGCTGCAAGGACATGATGGACGATGTGCTGCGCGTCATAGAGCGGGACAATATTCGCACCGTCATCCTGAGCACCCGTGCCGGATACATCACCGATTACACAACGTTCCAGAGCCTGCTGGGTCATACATTTGAAAAATTCGCAGCCCTGAACAAAGACGTCGTTTTCGTTCTGGATGTGCCGGAGATGGATTTCGACCCCAAGCTTTGCATGGAGCGACGCTTTCGTATCAACGACCCGTCCGCGCCCCTGACATGCGGTGTTTCGCGCGAGAAGACAGACCAGATGCAGCGCGCGTACCGCGAAGCCGTTTTCGCAGCCGCGAAACCCTATAGAAACGTGCAGTTTCTGGATCTGACCGTGATTTTATGTGACGCGCATACCTGCAGCGGCAGGAAAGAGGACATGATTTTATACCGTGACAAACATCATCTGTCGCAGTGGGGCGCCGCGTATGTCGGGCGGCACATCAGCTTAAGCGCCGGTCCCGGACGCTGAACCATTCAGAAAATGATGCACGTCGCGGCGCAGGGCGAACCATGCCGCCACACCGTAAAGCGTGAAGCCGGCCACCAGCACCTCGATCTGCGGGATCAGGGGTAATTTCACCGCCGCAGCAACACCTGCCATAAGAACGACGGACAGGACCAGCATTTCGCCGCCCACCCGGCCAAGCGCCTTCAGATCGAACCCGCACACATGGCAGGCGACCCCAAGCCAGATGGCTGCGTAAGCCAGCATGCTGGCCGACCATGCCAGCACCATGATTTCAGGATCATGGGTCAGCCAGTGCGCCAGCATGTACACAAGCAGACAGCCGGCATTCAGCCAGAAGCCAAGGATCAGATGCAGCCGCTGGCGGTCGAGGATATCGAATATCTTCTCAAACCATATGGTCAGGCCCGCGCCCAGCATCGCCATGCTCAGATAGCCTGCATAGACTCCGGCATCCGCCCATTGTTTTCCAAACACGAACACGAATGCTTGCGGCCCATGGAAAATGATGAAAGCCAGCATGGGCAGGTAAATCCACGCCAGCAGGCGGACGATGGACAGCAGCTGGCGTTCGAATTTACGAATTTCGTTCTTCACCTCGGACAGGGATGGCATCAGCGCCTGCGCCAGCGCCGTACCGATCAGGACCATGGGTGAATAGAGTGCGCGGTACGCCATATTGAAGGCGCCCACCACAGAAAGGGAGTAGAAAAAGCCGAGGATCAGGACCACCGCCTCTTTGGAAAAGCTGACAATCAGCGCGCGGGGAATGCTGTAGAGAGGAAAGCCGCGTTCACGGATGGCCAGCGATTTGAGGGACGGCAACAATGCCTGTGCATGCCCAGACAGATGGGGACGCATCGATTTATACATGAAACCCAGCCCCCACACCCCCATGACCGCATAGGCGCCGAGCGTGCCAAGGATAAGGCCGTTGCCGACCAGATGATTGTCCTGAAACACAAATTGCAGGACGAGTGTGAAAAGCGGCACCGAAAAACGCGTGATCATAAGCCATGGATAGGCGCGTTTGCGAATGGCCCAGGCGGTGGCGGCGTTGAAAATGCCGTACAGGAAAATATAGGGCATGTAGCCGGGCGCGATGTCGTGCAGACGCGGCGTGATCCATGAAAAATCAAAGAGGAATAGAACCCTGAAAAACACCTCAGCCAGCACGGCCATGACCGTGGAAACGCCCATGCCCAGAACAGCGAGGCGCGCGGCATCGCGGTCATCGTCGACGATTACCACGGCAAGGTCGTAGTGAAGCCCCGCCAGAAACTGGACCATGAAGCCTATGCCCACGAATATCGCCCACAGGCCGACATCGGCCGGCAGGTAGATCCGGGCAATGATGGGAAGGCCGATCAGGTTGATGACCTGACCGATGACATTTCCCGTCATTAGGTAAAATACACCCTTGAGGACCTTACCGTGATCGAAACGTGCCTTTTCGGGGGGGTGCATCAGGGGCAAACATCTTGTGTTAATGTGGAGTATGTGCTGTTTAACAGGCTGTTTTACAATTCACAATACCAACAGACCAGTATTATGAGCCTATGACTTCCGCGCAGACGATCTGTTCCTTTTGCATCATGGATACCACGGATCCGGATATCCAGTTTTACGGTGAAGAGGGATGCAACCACTGTATCGCCGCGCGCAGACGCCTGACACATGACCGTTTCCCCGGACCGGAAGGTGAAAAGCGTCTGGAAGACTTGGTCGAACACATCAAGCGCGTGGGCAAAGGCCAGCGTTACGACTGCATCGTCGGGCTTTCCGGCGGGGTGGACAGTTCATACGTCATTCACCGCGCCAAGGAACTGGGCCTGCGCCCCCTTGCCGTGCATGTCGACAATAGCTGGAATTCGGAACTTGCGGTCAACAACATCCAGAACCTGATCCGCGCGCTGGGCGTCGATCTTGTGACACTGGTCATCGACTGGGAAGAAATACGCGACATGCAGCGCGCATGTTTCAGCGTTCCCATCGTCGATATTGAAATCGTATCCGACCACGCCATTTTCGCAGGCGTCTACCGCACTGCCGCCGAAAACAACATCAAATTCATCCTGTCGGGCACCAACGTGGCGACGGAATCCATCCTGCCCGATGCATGGGCGTATGATAAACGCGATTCCAAACACGTGCTTTCCATTCACAAAAAATACGGATCGGGCGTCAAACTGAAGACATACCCGTCGCTGGGGCCTCTGTCTTTCCTGTATGACGTCTTCGTGCGCGGCATACGTTTTGTCCCCATCCTGAATTACGGCGATTACAACAAACAGCAGACCGTCGAGTTGCTGCAGCGGGAATATGGCTGGCGCCCCTACCCCAACAAGCACGGCGAGTCGACGTTTACGCGCTTTTTCCAGGATTATTACCTGCCGACCAAGTTCGGCTATGACAAGCGCAAGGCGCACCTGTCCAGCCTTATCTGTTCCGGTGGCATCACGCGTGACGACGCGCTGGCCGCCATGAACAAAATATTGTTCCGCCCCGAGGACCTGGCGGTGGAAAAGGAATACGTCCTGAAAAAACTGGGTTACAGCGAGGCGGAGTGGGACAGGATCCTGAAGGCGCCTGCCGTCAAGCACCGCGACCTGCCCAATAATTCGTGGATGTTCAATCTGCGCAATCCGATCACACGATACATCCGCAAACTGGCGAAATTCGAGGCCAAAAAATAATGCGCATCTGGGTTTTCAATCACTACGCCTCAACTCCCGACCAGCCGACGACGGGCGCTTATTTCCTGCTCAAGGCGCTGGCCGACAAGGGATCGGACGTGACCGTTTTCGCATCCGGATTCAATTATTACCGCCGCAGGGAACTGCGCCTTGGCGCACATCCGTTCACACGGGCGGAGCGCGACGGCAATCTGACGTTCCAGTGGATCCGCACCACGCCAACATCGGGCCGCGCCCTGTCGCGTATGGTCAACATGCTGACCTATACGTTCGTCGCGCTGATGGTCGCATTGTTCAAACGCGGCAAACCGGACATTGTCGTCGGCGTCTGCCCGCACCCCTTCGCGGCCTTTGCCGCGTGGCTGATTTCGGTTTTGCGCGGCGGCAAATTCGTCTACGAAATCCGCGATATCTGGCCGGAATCGCTGACCGAGGGGAAACTGATTTCCCCCGACCACCCGTTTGCGAAGTTTATGGGCGCCTTACAGAAATTCCTGTATCGCCGCGCCTACAAGATTTTGAGCGTATTGCCGGCAGTGGATACATACTTACGCGAAATCGGCATCGACGATAAAAAATTCGTCTGGATCCCGAACGGGGTCAACATCAACCCGGCCGAGCTGCACGAACCCAAGACGAACGATGCGTCCGTGTTCACGGCCATGTATATCGGCGGTCATTCAAAATACCACGCGATCGACGACCTGCTGGACGCCGCCAACATCCTGCAGGAAAAAGGTGTCGATGATGTGCGTTTTGTCCTGATCGGTGACGGCAGCGAGAAAACGCGCCTGATGCAGCGCGCGCGCGCCATGAATCTGAAACACCTGGAATTCCGCGATGCAGTGCCGCGCACCGATATTCCCAAGGTTGTCGACGAAGCATCATGCTTTGTCATCTGTTCGCGTTCCATGCCCATTCACCGTTATGGCATTTCGCCCAACAAGCTGTGCGATGCGATGCTGGCGGGCAAACCCATCATCATGGCCCTGCCCGCGGCCAACGACCTGGTCACGCAAACCGGGGCCGGTTTTTCCATCGCCCCGCAACAGCCGCAGCTTCTGGCCGAGAGCATCCTGAAAATGCGCGCGGTCCCGGCGGCAGAACGTGCGGAAATGGGCCGCCGCGGGCGTCAGTATGCGATCGCCAATTTCGATGCCGGCAATCTTGCCGATAAATTCCTGAAACAGGTCGCCGCGTAAAGTCAGCCGCGCGCGGTGACAATCGCATCCGCGCCGGGCGGCGGCGTGGGCACAAGCGGGTCTTTGCGCATGGCCACGCGCACCAGCGCGTCATCAGCGCCGAGTTTACGCAACAGATTGGCGGTCAGTGTCAGCGCGCGATCGCGCGAGACGATGGCAATGGCCGTAAAGATCATCAGGCAGATATCGACATACAGGGACTGGTGCTGGACGTAGAACAGGCCGAGGCGGCTTTTCCACGGGCGGACCAACTGGTTATAGGCGATATTGGGGTCTTCATGCGCGGCCATGATATCGCCAAGGTCGGAAAAGACGATCGAGGAAAAATCGGTAATGCCGGGCCGGACATCGAGCAGACGCCATTCCACCTGGGTATACAGGGCGACTTCCCGGTCGATCTGGGGACGCGGGCCTACGAAACTCATATCGCCTGCGATGATGTTCCAGAACTGGGTCAGTTCATCGAGTTTGTAGCGGCGCAGAAACGCGCCTGTCCTAGTTATGCGGCTGTCATTGCTGGAGGTCGTATCCATTTTCGTTTTGTCGGCACCGCTGACCATGCTGCGCATTTTGTGCATGCGGAACGGCCTGTTGCCCTTACCCGCGCGAAATGGGCTGTAAAGCGGCCACTGACCGTCCTGACGCCAGATCAGGAACAGGCACACCGCGATCACCGGCGAGAGAATGACAATCGCAATGGATGCGACCGTGACATCAAACAGGCGCTTAAGCATCAGATACCTCGTTCAACCGGGTCAGGATATGATCCGGCAGGTGCCAGCCGAATGCCTGTATGTTGTCGGCCAGCTGGGCCGTGTTCTTGATGCCCGCCAGCGTCACGCCGCCCACCGTGTCAAGAATCCAGCGCAGGGCGATGCGCCCCATGGGCTGGTTCAGTTCGGCGGATGCCGCGCGCAGGACGTCGAGAATGGGTTCATAACGGCCCCAGTTTTCGGGTGCAAAAATAGACCCGGGCCGTGCGCGGATCGAGCAGTTCACCCACCGTGATCGCGACCGGCCGACCGGCGACGCGCGGCGTCGGCGCACGGCGCAGTTCGTCGAACCAGTTCACGGTGACGGTGTACTTGGTGGCGACGGCGCCGATGGCGGTCCACGACAATCTGCAGGAGAGACTGACGATGCTGATGCAGGAGGATATTTCGAAGAAACGCGGGCTGGTCGGCCGGCTGCTCGTGGGGGCTGCCGCGGTGGCGGTGCTGGCCCTGCTGCTGTGGCTGCCCGGCGCGCTGCGCGCACGCCGGGCCACAGCGGCCAACTAGAAGCTGCCCTGCAGCGCCAGTTCCCAGCGCCCGCCGGCATTGCCCGGGAACAGGCGCCTGGCGGCGCTGTCGGTGTCGTGCACGGTGGCGCGCAGTTCCCACGCCGGCGACAGCGTGGCGACGGCACTGATCTGGCCGTGCAGGTAGTCCGGGCCCTGCGCGCTGGCCAGCCAGTACCGGCCCACCGCCGCTTCCAGGCGCAACCGCTCGTGCAGCGGCACGCGCACGCCCAGCTGGGCATAGGTACCGCGATGGCCACCGGCCAGGGCGTCGTTGGAATGCGCAAGCTGCAGCCAGGCGCGCTGCTTCCAGGTCAACGTGGTGTTGAGTTCGGTCCAGTCCAGCGCGCGGCCGGTGCCGGGATACAGATACCGGGTCAGGTGGGCGTCCAGCGTCCAGTCCGGTGCCAGCGCACCGGACCAGCCGGCGACCAGGTCGAACTCGCTGCGCGCGCCGTTGTCTGGCTTGAACGAGACATTGGAGCCCCACACGCTGGCATACCAGCCCGATGCGGCCGAGATCTTCGCGCCCGCCTGCACCGCCGGGTCACCGTCGCTCTGCGAGCTGCCACGCCACACGTAGTCGCTGGCCAGCGCGGCGTTGCCACTCACCTGCGCCTGCGCGCTGCCCATACCCAGCAGGCCTGCCAGTGCGGCAACCACGGCCGCCATCATCCCCTTGCTGTTCACTGCACTGTTTTCCTCGTCGAAGCGGCCACGCCGCCGGGACGGCAGTGTCGGGCGACCGGCCGTAACCGTTC
>CALBME010000007.1 GCA_937896295.1 uncultured Micavibrio sp.
TGCAAACTCCAAACTGGGTCTGGCCGCCGATGTCGGCACAACGGCTTACGGCATGGCCGATGAAGCCCGCCAGGAAAAGAAATCCACCTTCAAGCGCACACCGGAATCGAAATTGGCTGCCAGCAGCAAATTCTCGATGGCCGCTCAGACCAAAAAAACCCCGGTTGCCCCGGCCCGCAAAATGGCCACCAGCATCCTGATGGCGTCCAGCGCCATGGCGCAGAAAAAGAAAAAGCCCGAGATGAGCCCGTCCAAACGCGAAGAACTGAAAAAGCGTCTGGAATCCCACCGCCGTACCATCGGTGAACTGGCGGCCATGAAGTCGTGCGGCTACAAATATGCCCGCCGCGTCACCACGGTCGACCAGAACGGCCTGCGTCAGACCATGCTGGTCCCGTCCGAAGCCAACGCGAAAATGGCGTTTTCGCCCAAGGCCCGCACCCACAGCCAGCTGGATGAAACGCCGCGCAACGACAACGGCGGTCAGCCGGCCCGCCGCAGCATGCTGGCAGCCATGACTCTGGCCGCTTAACAGCCACTGTAACCTTAAGTCACAGTGGCAAAAGCCACTGACTTTGCTACGCTAATAGGTGCATGTTCCTGCTGAACACCACCATGTTGCGCGAAAAGTTCATTGTCTCCGAAGCGGCGGCAGGTGAACCCATGATCGCGCTGGGCAATCGCATCGCCCTGCCACTGGTGGCCAATTCCGGCGCATATGAAGAACGTTTTGTCATTCGCGGCCACAACATGCACACGACGGTGCGCATGGCCGCCATGATCGCGCGCACGTTTTTCCGCGATGGCCCCATCCTGTCGCGTTCGCCTTCCTATTCCTGGGGACCCAACTGGGACGTCACGGTCCCTACCTACGAAAAGGACAACAACCCGCAAAGCTGGGTGGTTGTGTATTTCGCAGGGCGCGTTGTTTTCAAACAGGGCGAACCCCACCCCTTCATGGACGTGATCGAACAATGCGACGCCCGCAACCGCGAGGAATATGACCGTGCGCTGCGTATCGCCGAACAGGCGTTTTCCATGGCCGGACGCACCGTATCGATCAAGCAGGATTCGACCATCGCCATGGTCATCGGCGCCATGGCGGACAAGACGCGCATCGGCCTGATGTTCCGAAATCCCCGCCGGTCCACCACCTTCAACCTGGTCATCGAACCCAAGAAAAATATCGTGGCCAAGGACATTGTCATGGCCGAGCCGTACCAGTGCCTGAACCTCGCCGCCAACTGGCTCGAACTGGTGCAGCTTTCCGTCACGGCGGGATTCTACCGCGCCAAAAAGGCGACATCGCGCGATTTCGTCCCAAAACTTGAAAAGGTGCAGCGCCGCCTCGGCCGCCTGAACGAGGAAATCGAACAATTCGAAGAAATATACGCCGTATCATACCGGCCCGAACGTCCGAATATGCTGGAATTGATTGAGGAATCCGCCGCCTTCGCACGCGGCGATTATGTCGCGCCGGAATAACCGAAAGGACAAGATCATGAAACACACGTTGTTCGCACTGATGGCCTTTTTCGCCTTTGCGCCCGGCGCCTTCGCGGCCACGCCGCAACTGGCCGACAACGTGGTGGGCACGGTCTTAAGCGTGGAGGGCAAGGCCACCCTCACCCCCGCCGGTTCGCCGCGTTCGACCCCTGTCTCGACCAATGCACCCGTGCGCCCCGGCGACCTTCTTGAAACCAGCGACGGCAGCCGCCTGTTCCTGCAGATGATCGACAACACCGAACTGACACTGGGCGAAAACGGCAAAATGCGTGTCGACGATTATGTTTTCGACCAGAAACACGAGGATAAAAGCCGGGCCGTTTACTCGATCGCCAAAGGCGCCTTCCTTTTTGTCGATGGGCTGATTGGCAAAAAACGTAACCCCAACATTCAGGTCAACATTCCTGTCGGATCGATAGGTATTCGCGGCACCAAGTTCTGGGGCGGGGAGATCGATGGTGCCTACGGCGTGATTGTCGGTGAAGGGGAAGTCACCGTCAAAAACGCCCGCGGCAGTGTATCCATGAAAAAGGGCGAAGGCACCACGGTCGCCAGCATCAACAGCCGCCCCGACACGCCGCGCGCATGGGCACCGGAAAAACTCAAACGTGCAACTGCAGCCGTGGCGCTGCAGGATCCCGCTGAAATCGGCAAACGCATGCAGGAAAACGCGGAACGCAACAAGGCCCTGCGTGCCCGCCACGAACAGGCCGTCAAAGCACTGGAAAATCGCCAGGGTGAAAAAGCCGGGACCGGTGGAGAAGAATCAGAAGACACCAAAAAGAAACGCCGTGAATTCAACAGCCTGAACATGACCCCGCCCTCCACCACTATCGGCGGCAACAATCTGAGCATGGATCCGCCGGTCCAAAGCCTTATCCCCGGCGTCAGCACCGCCCCCAACAAGGCAGGCAGTAACCTGTCCCCCGTCCTGGGCAACACCAATGATGGCGGCAGCACAACCGGCGGCGAGGTCAGGGAAACCATCCGTGAAACCGTCAAGGAAACGGTGCAGGATTCCAAGGAAAGCGGTTCAAGTGTGCGCGAGACCGTGAAAGAAACCACATCCGCGGTCAAGGAAACCGTTCGTGAGACGGTTCAGGAAACGAAAGAGAAAACCAAAACCCTGAACGTCCTGAAGAAAGACGCTGAATAAAAATCAGATTACAAAAAAGGGCCGGATGACATGGAGTCGTCCGGCCCTTTTTCTCTCCATAAATTCTTAGGCGGCGATATTGCGCAGCACGTAGGGCAGAATGCCGCCATTGCGGAAATACTCAACCTCGTCCAGCGTATCGATACGGCACAGCAGCGTGACCGTCTGCTTGCTGCCATCCGCACGCGTGATCGTCAGCGTGACATCCATGCGCGGTTTGATGCCGCCGGAAACGCCGGTAACGTCGAACGTCTCGGTCCCCATCAGTTTCAGGTCGGCGCGGGTCTGGCCATCCTTGAACTGCAACGGCAGAACGCCCATGCCCACAAGGTTGGAACGGTGAATACGCTCAAAGCTTTCGGCAATGACCGCCTTGACGCCCAGCAGGGTCGTGCCCTTGGCCGCCCAGTCACGGGACGAACCCGTGCCGTATTCCTTGCCGGCAAAGACAACCAGCGGCGTATTCGTTTCCTTGTATTTCATGGCGGCGTCGTAAATCGGCATGACCTCGCCCGTGGTGGCGAACTTGGTAATACCGCCTTCGGTGCCGGGCACCAGTTCGTTCTTGATGCGGATATTGGCAAACGTGCCGCGCATCATCACTTCGTGGTGGCCGCGGCGTGCGCCGTAGCTGTTGAAGTCAGCCGGTGCAACACCATGTTCCATCAGGTATTTGCCAGCGGGGCTGTCTTTCTTGATCGAGCCGGCCGGGGAAATGTGGTCGGTGGTGATGGAATCGCCGAACACCGCCATCACGCGTGCGCCGATAACGTCGGAGACGGCCCCCGTGGTTGTTTTCGACATGCCATGGAAATACGGCGGGTTGGCGACATAGGTGGATTTATCATCCCAGCTATAGGTCTGGCCTTCCGCGCCGGAAATCGCCTGCCATTCCTTGGTACCAAGGAACACATCCGAATACCGGCTTTTGAACATGTCCGGCGTAAGCGCGCTTTGCATCGTATCCGCGACTTCTTTTGTCGTCGGCCAGATATCCTTCAGGAAAACGTCCTTGCCATTACGGTCCTTGCCGATCGGGTCCTTGGTAACATCGACCAGCATGGAACCGGCCAGCGCGTATACGACGCACAGCGGCGGCGACGCCAGATAGTTGGATTTGACGTGCGGATTGACGCGGCCTTCGAAGTTACGGTTGCCTGACAGCACCGAGACGACGTTGAGGTCGCCTTCCACGACCGCATTGGCGATCGGTTCAGGCAGCGGGCCGGAATTGCCGATGCAGGTGGTACAGCCGTAACCGACCAGGTTGAAGCCCAGTGCGTTCAGATCCTTGGTCAGGTTGGCCTTGTCCAGATAATCGGTCACGACCTGACTGCCGGGGGCCAGCGATGTTTTTACCCACGGTTTGACCTGCATGCCCAGCGCATTGGCTTTCTTGGCAACCAGGCCGGCGGCGATCATCACGCTCGGGTTCGATGTGTTGGTGCACGACGTGATGGCCGCGATGGCAACATGACCGTCGCTCATCGAAAAATCAGAACCGGCGACGGCAACGGCCGGCACCTTGCCCTTCACGGTTTCAAGATGCTTGGCGAATTCAGCCGCCGCGGTCGACAGCACCACGCGGTCCTGCGGACGTTTCGGACCGGCCAGCGACGGCTCAACCGTGCTCATGTCCAGTTCGAGACTGTCAGTGAAAATCGGGTCCGGCGCACCGGCCTCGCGCCACATGCCCTGCGCCTTGGCGTATTCGCGCACCAGCTTGATGCGGCTGGCATCACGGCCGGAGAATTCAAGATAACGGCAGGTTTCTTCGTCGATCGGGAAGAAACCGCACGTCGCACCATATTCCGGCGCCATGTTGGCGATGGTGGCGCGGTCTGCCAGCGACATGTGGTTCAGGCCATCGCCGTAGAATTCGACGAATTTGTTCACTACGCCCTTCTTGCGCAGCATCTGGGTCACGGTCAGGACCAGGTCGGTCGCAGTCGTCCCCTCTTTCGGTTTGCCGGTCAGCTTGAAGCCGATCACTTCCGGAATCAGCATGGACACAGGCTGCCCCAGCATCGCGGCCTCTGCCTCGATACCGCCGACGCCCCAGCCAAGAACGGCCAGGCCGTTGATCATGGTGGTGTGCGAATCCGTACCCACCAGCGTGTCGGGATAGGCCACCATGCGGCCCTTGTTGTTTTCGTCTTCATCAACCCAGACCGTCTGCGCCAGGTATTCCAGGTTCACCTGGTGGCAGATGCCGGTGCCGGGCGGCACGACGCGGAAATTGCGGAAGGCCTTCTGGCCCCATTTCAGGAATTTGTAGCGTTCGGCATTACGCTCGAACTCAAGGTCGACGTTTTTCTGGAAGGCGGAAGGCGATCCGAATTCGTCCACCATGACCGAGTGGTCGATGACCAGATCGACGGCGGACAGCGGATTGATCTTCTGGGCGTCGGCGCCCATGGCCACCGTGGCCTCGCGCATCGCGGCCAGATCGACCACGGCGGGAACACCGGTAAAATCCTGCATAAGCACGCGCGCGGGACGATAGGCGATTTCATGTTCATTTTTACCCAGAGTGGTCAGCCAGGTTTTGAAGGCTTCGACATCTTCCACCGAGACGGAACGGCCGTCTTCATAGCGCAGCATGTTCTCAAGCAAAACTTTGAGAGAGAAGGGCAAGCGGCTGATATCCCCCAGTTTCTCAGCGGCCAGCTTCAACGAGAAATAATCATATTCTTTGCCGTCGATGGTAAGCGTCTGGCGGGTTTGAAGGGTATCGAGTCCGGTGCGGGCCATGGGTAAAACCTTTGAAATGAATATCGAAAATCAGGGCGGAATGCCCTCAAGACAAAGGGTACCATGCACCGGAAAAAGATAAAGAACCGTTAAGCGCGCACCGCAGACAATACGGTAAATAAATCAGTTCAGCGCCATGCGCGCTTCGGAAGGTTTGCGCCCTCTCCGGGCGGCACGGCGTGCCAGAACGGATGCCCGCCGCGCACTGAACTGTTCCTGCTTCATGATCTGGCCCGCCACCTGCGACTGCCACGGCCAGAATTTATCGAGAGTAAGGATACTGGTCTCAGCCTCGGACTTCTGGTCCACAAACTGCCGGTTGGTGATGGCATAGGGCACGACCTGCATCTGCTGGCGGGCGGCCATGCGGAAATCACCGCGCGCATCCGGGCGCAGATCGTACTTCCAGTATTGCTCGTCGTTACGTTCGCCGTATTCGACCGGGTGATGGACAAAAAATTGCATGCTGTTCCGGTCTTCCTCTGGAAACAGGCGTTCGGCCACCGCTGTCGCAAGTTCAGGCAGAAACTTGCGAAAACGCGCCGGCGCCGACTTGCCGGAAAAACACACGAAACGCTCAGCCCCGATTTTTTGTGTGATAACAATCACGGCAAAACCATTGTCGATATCAGGTATGAAGAACGCCTGGGTCAGCAGCTGCCCCGCATCCTGACCCGATTTTTGGGTTATGGGCGATTTCAGAATGATGCTGTTGTCGTGAACGGCAAGGCCGAACGCCTCGGCGGGAAGCACCTTTTTCTTTTCAGGATCAGCAAAAAACGGCCCCTCGCCGCGCGGCAGAACGGGCAAGGGCCGTGCGACCGGGCGGCGGCTGCGCGCGATGCGCGCATCTTTGATGGCCTGCATCTGCTCGGTAAAAAACGTGCGGATTTCCCGCAGCGAACTGAAGCTTTCAGGATCGGGAAACGCCGGCAGCTTGCAGCGATTGAGCGCGGCACGGCATTCCAGCACATGCATGATGCGGGTGGCCACATCGGCCGTCGTGGCATAGGAACGGCTGCGCACCTTGCGGCGATCCCTGAGGGTGGCCCGCCACGCACTCTTGGTTTCGGCGCGGGCACGCCCATATTCGTGCATTTCTTCAAGCGCCTGACGCCACAGGGCCTTTCCGGCCTCATCAAGGCTTTCCCATTTCGCCTGACTCAATGGGTCATAGGTACGGAGTTCGACAGCCGTCATCGTATAAACCTGATCCTGTTCGCACTTTTTTGGATATTTTTATCCATAAAAGCGGCCAGCCCCGGTCTTCGTCAATGAATTTTTATGGTTTTTCCCACCTTCCGAAGGCCCGAAAAGGGTTTTTGAACCGCACGTTAAGCCCTATAACCCTGTTCATGGCCGATTTACTGACCCTGACAGGCGTAACCATCACGCGCGGACGTAAACCGCTGGCGTCGGACATCACCTGCACCCTGCCTGCGGCGGGGCTTTTGCTGCTCACGGGACCGAACGGGTCCGGCAAGACATCACTGCTGCGGGCGGTTGCCGGTCTGCTCGACGCTCAAGGGTCCATCACGCGGCATGCCAACATACACTGGCTCGCGGCACAGCCGCTTTCACCATCTCTTGAAACGCCGCGCCAGTATCTGACCTATCAGGCCGCCTTGATGGGCGCGGGAAAACTGTCCTGGTCCGCTGACCCCTTTGCCATTGCACGCGTGCTCGACACGCCGCTCAACAAACTTTCCACCGGCTGGCGCCAGCGCGTGAAACTGTCACGCCTTTTATGCGCGGAACGCACCCTTTGGCTTCTCGACGAACCCACCGACGGCCTGGATGCCGGCGCCGTGCAGGCGTTGCAGGCGCTGGTAAAAACCCATCGTGACCGGGGCGGCGGGGCCATCATTGCCACGCATGACCCGCAATTCTGGACAGATGCGCAGACACTGGAAATGGTGGTGCCCGCATGATGGCCGTATACCGTCACTTCCTGCGCCGGATGAGCCGCGACCGGGGCCTCGCCGCACAGGGCTTCGCCTTCTTCGCCCTGTCGATGATGGTATGCGTATTCACCATCGGCTCGGAAGACGTCCTGCTGACCGCGATCCTGCCGGGCCTTGCCTGGGCGTTGCTGCTGCTTTCATCGCTGCTGGGTCTGGGCGACCTGCTTGAAGGCGAAGATCTCGACGATCTGATCCTGGCTCATAAATCCCTGCCCGGCCTGATGGCGGCGAAGATGGCCGCGCATTTCACGGCCACCGGTTTCGTGCTGGCGCTGGCCGGCCCGCTGATCCTGTTCGTCATTTTGCCTGCGGCATCGTTGCCGGTGCTGTGCCTGTGGCTGGGTTTCATGCTCGGCGCGTTAAGCTTTTCCGCCCTTGGCCTGCTGGGCGCGGCCCTGACCCTGGGGTCGCGGCGCAACGCCGCCCTTCAGGCCCTGATCGTCATGCCTTTATGCGTACCGCCTTTGATTTTCGGGGCCGGCGCGCTGGCAGCCGCGCAGCTGGACATGGGATGGCACGCCCCAATGGCATTTCTGGGGGCATTTGCCTGTGCAAGCCTGGTTTTATGCCCCTTTGCGGCGGCATGGATTGTCCGTATGAAGGTGACATCATCATGATCACGCGTTTTGCCAACCCCGCCCGTTTTGAAAGACTGGCAAAGATCCTGACGCCGGTGTTTGCGGTGCTGTCGGTGCTGCTGCTCGCGTTTGGCCTGTGCGATGCCCTGCTGCTTTCCCCGCCCGATTACCAGCAGTCCGACGCCGTGCGCATCATGTATGTGCACGTGCCCAGCGCATGGATGGCGATGATGATCTACGCATCCTGCGGCGTCGCGGCGCTTATGTTCATTGTCTGGAAACACACGCTGGCCGAACTGTTCCTGCGCGCGGCCCTGCCCGTGGGCGCCGTTGCCTGCGCCCTGTGCCTTGCGACGGGGATGCTGTGGGGCAAGCCGATGTGGGGCGCATGGTGGGTATGGGATGCGCGGCTGACATCCGTACTGGTCATGATGTTCCTCTATATCGCCATCATCGCGCTGGCCGACGCATTCGACCGCCCCGAACAGGGCGGCCTTGCCGCCGCGTGGCTGACGCTGATCGGCCTGGTCAACCTGCCGGTCATCAAATATTCGGTCGAATGGTGGAACACCCTGCACCAGCCCGGCAGCCTCAGCAGCATGAAACGCATGGCCGACCCTGCGCTTGCGGCTGAAATGCTACGCCCGTTGCTGGTCATGGGGCTGGGCCTGATGTGTTATCTTGCCCTTGTCATCATCATCCGCATGCGCACGCAGATCCTTGCCCGCAAAATCGCCAACGCATCAGGTGTCCGATGACTGACTTTCATACCTTCGCCGCCATGTCCGGCTACGGCATGTATGTCTGGCCCGCTTACGGCCTTGCCGTTCTGGCTTACGGCGCCGTGTTCATCCACGCGCTGATCAAAAAAGACCGCCTTAAAAAACAGCAGGACGAAAAATGACACCCCGCGTCCGCGCCCGGCTGGTATCGGTGCTGATCGTGGTCGCCGGTCTGGGGCTGGCGCTGGGCCTGACGCTGTATGGCCTGTCCGGGAAGATCACGTATTTCCACGCCCCCTCGGAACTGGGTGCGCTGTCGGAAAAACAGCTTTCGAAAACCATTCGCCTGGGCGGGCTGGTCAAAACCGGCAGTTATGCACGCACCGGCGAACAGATTGATTTCACCATCACCGACAATACGGCGGATGCGCGCGTCACCTATCGCGGCGTCCTGCCCGACCTGTTCCGCGAAGGGCAAAGCGTCGTGGTCTACGGGCGTTACGACGCTGACACCAAAACTTTTACCGCCAAAGACGTGCTGGCCAAGCATGATGAAAATTACATGCCGCCCGAAGTTAAAAAGGCGCTTGAAAAGAAATGATCACTGAAGTTGCTCACTTCGCCTTCATCATGGCGCTGATGGCAGCGGCGCTGATGGCCTATGGCGGGCTGGGCCGTCATCCGGAAGTGGCCTCGCGCGGGGCGCTGGCGCTCTGCGGACTGACGCTGATCGCGTTTCTGGGGCTGGAATACGCCTATGTCACGTCGGATTTCACGGTCCTGAACGTGGTGCTTAATTCCCACAGCCAGAAACCCCTGATGTATAAAATCGCCGGCCTGTGGGGCAACCACGAAGGATCGATGCTGCTGTGGATTTTGATCCTGGCCATTTTTGGCGCTGGCATCGCCCTTGCCCCCTTCATCCGCGACGCGGCCCTGCGCCAGCGCGCCCTTGGCGTGCACGGACTGATCGCCATGGGGTTCATCGGCTTTTCACTTTTCACGTCCAACCCGTTCACGCGCGTTTTTCCGCCGCCGGTCGACGGCAACTCGCTCAACCCCGTGTTGCAGGACCCCGGCCTCGCCTTTCACCCGCCGGCCCTGTATCTGGGATATGTCGGGTTTTCGTCTGTATTCTCGCTGGCTGCCGCCGCGCTGATCACGCGCCGCGTCGATCAGGATTTTGCACGCAGCGTCAAACTCTTCGCCGCTATCGCGTGGCTGACGCTGTCCGCCGGCATCGCCATGGGCAGCAAATGGGCATACTACGAACTCGGCTGGGGCGGCTTCTGGTACTGGGACCCGGTGGAAAACGCATCGCTTCTGCCGTGGCTTGCGGGCACCGCCCTGCTCCATTCCCTGCTGGTGCTGGAGGCGCGCGGCGCACTCAAACGCTGGACCATCCTTCTGGCCATTATTGCGTTTTCGATGTCGCTGCTGGGGACGTTTCTGGTGCGCTCGGGCGTTCTGTCATCCATTCACGCCTTCGCGGTCGACCCGCTGCGCGGTGCGTTTATTCTGGCGCTTCTGGTTGCATGCTGCGGCGGAGCCTTCGCCCTGTATGCATGGCGTGCACCGGACTTAAAAACACTCAGACTCTTTACGCCCATCAGCCGTGAATCCGGACTGGTGGCGAACAATCTGTTGCTCGTGACCATTGCCGCGACGGTACTGACCGGCACGTTATATCCCCTGTTCATGGACGCGCTGGGACTGGGCCAGATATCTGTCGGAGCCCCTTATTACGAGGCGACCGTCGTGCGCATCGGCATCCTTCTGGTTGTTCTTATGGGGATTGGCCCCTTCCTGCCGTGGAAACGCCCCGGACGATGGACCTTTCGCTGGCGGCTGGTGGTGTGCGCCTTGCTGTCCATCCTCGCCGTGTTGTTCGTGCCGGTGCACAAACTCGGCTTCGGCGTGGCCATCTGGCTGATGATCGCCTCGCTGGCGCAGGTCAGGCGCCCCTTCACCGCGAAAAACGCCGCGCTGGTGCTGGGTCATTTCGGCACAGGTCTTGCCATCATCGGCATGATCGGCACGACATTGATGAAGACGGAAGATATCCGCGTTGCCAGTCCGGGCGACCGTTTTACTGTCGGCCGCTACGAACTGATCTTTAACGGCGTCAACAACGTCCTTGGCCCCAATTACGGGGCACAGGAAGCCAGCGTCACAGTCGGCGGCGAAACCATGCGCCCGCAGAAGCGCTGGTATCCCGTATCCGATTCCGAGACGACTGAAGCCGCGATCAGGCTTTCTTTCCTGGACGATCTCTACATCGTGCTGGGCGAACGCGACCTGCAGGCAGGCCCCGACGCATGGGTCCTGCGTACCACGTCGCACCCCTTTGTTGCCGCGCTTTGGGCGGGATATGCGCTGGTCGTGCTGGCGGGTATTTTCATGCTGATTCCACGGCGGCGCGCATGAGACGTTTTCTACCCCTCATTCTCTTTGGTCTGCTGGCACTGGTGCTGGCACAACGCCTGTATGCCCCACGTGTCAGTGGTGTGATCGACTCGCCCCTGATCGGCAAACCCTTGCCCGATCTTGGCATTGCAGAACTGCCTGAAGGCCCGTTCATCGTGAATTTTTTTGCCAGCTGGTGCACGCCATGCCTTCTGGAACATGAAACACTAATGCAGATGCATAAGGATGGTATCAGAATCGTGGGCATCGCGTTTCATGATACGCCGGAAAAAACGGCCGATTACCTGAAGAAACATGGCAATCCGTTTACAACCCTCAAGGATACCGGCGGGGACGAGGCCGGCATCGCCATGGGCATCACCGGCGTCCCCGAAAGCTTTGCGGTTGATTCCGCCGGCATCGTGCGCATGCGCCATCAGGGACCGATAGAGGACGCGGGCGTGATCGACGCATTCAGAAAGGCGATGACGCCATGAAACGCCTGTTGATCGTATTCTTGCTTCTTGTCAGTACGCCTGCCATGGCCGTCATGAATCCGGCCGAGCGCCTGAACAACCCGGCGATGGAGGCACGCGCGAAAGACCTGACCCGCACCTTTCGCTGCGTCGTCTGTCAGAACCAGTCCGTCGACGATTCCAACGCCCAGATCGCTCAGGATCTGCGCATAACGGTACGCAAACAGATCCTCGACGGAAAAACCGATGACCAGATCCGCACCTATCTGCGCGAACGGTATGGCGATTACATACTGCTCGATCCACCGGTGGAACCACGGACATGGGTATTGTGGTTTGCGCCCATTATCGTTCTTGCCGCCGGCATGATGCTGGCCCTGGCCACATTCGTACGGAGGCGCCGATGATCGTCGTCATTCTGATCTGCGCGCTGGTATGTGCCGGCACATGTGCCTACATCCTGAGGCCTGTGCGGAATATGCGTCTGGCTGTCCTTGTTGCTGCCGCGGCGCTTACCGCATATCTGGTACTGGGTAGCCCCGAGATTCCTGCACGACCCACGCCCGCGGGCGGACAGGCACAGGCAGACATGCGGCTTGAGGCGTCACTGGTTGCCGCGCTGGCGCAAAACCCCGACGATGCCAATGCACTGGTGCGTCTGGCCGCCCTGCGCACCATGCAGGGCCGCGCCAATGCCGAAACCCTGACCTTGCTGGAACGGGCGGAAAGAATCGCGCCTGACGACAGGCGCACGAAAATCATACGGTCGATGATCGAAAAATCAGAAGAATAAAGCGCGTTTATTTCTTACCCGCGCATTTGGCGTCGACGCGTTCGTATTCTTCCTTGCTGTCCAGCGCGGCCTGACGCTTGGCGCGATCGGCATACATTTCATCCACGGCTGCCTTCATGGCCTTTTCAACGTAGTCGGACATTTTTTGTTTATATTTTTCGCCGTCTTCATCCGGCTTCGGTCCCACGACGCCGACCTTCGCCACCGCGTTGACGGCCGCCTGCCGGATCAGGGGCAGATGGTCCTGTACCGTACGCCGGTCGATGGCAACGTGTTTGGATTCATGTTCGACGATCGCCACGAATTTGCACGTCCCTTTCGGGTTTTCCGAAGCGATGAAAATGGTGGGGTCGATGACGATATCGATGCTGACCTTGTTGATCCAAAGGCAGGTGGTTCGGTTGGCGGCATAGCGGATGCCAGTAATCTCGATACCAGACTTGTAATTGATTTTACCGCTCATCAGGCCGCCGACATCGGTGGTGACATGCATACCATACGGATTCTTGGTATCGATGCTGTGTGCGCCCAGCGCCGCATAATTCTGGGTCAGGTCGTATTTCACCGGCTCGGACCGCCAATGGGCCTCGACCTGCGGGGCGGACTGGACGGGGCACTTGGCCGTGGACTGCGCCTCAACCGACGATGGCATGCCCGGTCCGGCGCTTACGGGCGTCAGGAGGAGATGTCCAGCCAATATAAGTTCAAAACCCGTCATTTTGGTTGGAATAATCCCTTGAGACCCTATGTACCAGTATCTAACAATTTTGCTAAAATTTGGTTTATTCTAGTCAAAACCGGAGGCGAACGCCAATGCCCTTTATCGGCCAACTGCTTATTTTAGCACTACAAATTTACACCTTCATCATCGTGGTGCATGTCATGGTGTCGTGGCTGATCGCCTTTGGCGTCATCAACGCCGCGAATCCGCAGGCATGGCGCCTGACGCAGGGCCTGAACAAGCTGGTCGAGCCGGTAATGGAACCGGTCCGCCGGTTCGTCCCGCCTATCGGCGGCATTGACATCACACCCATCATCGTGATTTTTGCCATCATGATTTTGGAACGCCTGATCGCAGCGATCTTTTTTTAAGGGAACAGGGCTTTGAGCGCACATATCATCGACGGCAAGAAAATCGCATCCGACCTGCGCCGATCCATCGCGGACAAAGTATCCGGCATGGACGCGAAACCGGGACTTGCCGTCATACTCGTCGGTGGCGACCCCGCCAGCCAGGTATATGTACGCAACAAGATCAAGGCAACCGAGGAAGTCGGCATGCGGTCCATGGAATATCGACTGCCCGATCACGCCACACAGGACGAAATCGCCCTGCTGATCCAGACCCTGAACGACGACGACATGGTTCAGGGCATCCTGCTGCAGCTGCCTTTACCGCGCCACCTGAATGCCGATCCGCTGATCCAGATGATCGCACCGGAAAAAGACGTCGACGGCCTGACCTTCGTCAACGCCGGAAAACTCGTGGCCGGCGAACCATCCGGCCTTGTGTCGTGCACGCCGCAGGGCGCGCTGATGCTTATCAAGACGGTGAAGCAGGACCTGACCGGCCTTAACGCCGTGGTCATCGGACGCTCGCTGTTGTTCGGCAAACCCATGGCCACCCTGCTGGTCGCGGAAAGCTGCACGGTCACGACCGCGCATTCAAAAACGCGTGACCTGCCCGCCATCTGCCGCAATGCCGATATTCTGGTCGCGGCCGTCGGCCGCAGCGAACTGGTAAAGGCGGACTGGGTCAAACCCGGCGCCATCGTGATCGATGTGGGCATCAACCGTCAGGATGATGGCAAACTGAAGGGCGATGTTGATTTTGCCGGCGTATCGCAGGTAGCATCGGCCATCACCCCCGTTCCCGGCGGTGTCGGCCCGATGACCATTGCCTGCTTACTGAATAATACGCTCAAAGCCTCGGCTTAACCGGCAGCAGCCGTAAACCCGTCTTTTCCGTCAAAGCTGTACAGGTTTTCGGTTTTCACCACCTCGACACCTGCGGCATTCAGGCCTTTCAGCGTCGCTACCAGCTTGTCGGTATCCGCCTTGCCCAGAATACGCGCGCACCAGTGATCGACGGTGAACGTGCCGTCCGAACCCTTGGGCCAGCATTTTACGCCACGGTTCGAAATCAGCGACAGGGAAAGCCCTTCGGCCAGCGCCGGCTGTATTTTTGCGGCCAGATTGTCGGCCTTGCCCGTAAATTCGATAAACGCATCGATACCGATCCAGTCTTTTTTCTGCGGCGGCGTAACGCGCAGCGGCGGAAGTTTGATACCGCCTTTACCGTCCGGATAGGACGCCGGTTTCATCGCGGATGGTTTCTGGCCAAGACGCGCGATCACGGCATCGGTGAATTCTGATGTGCCCACGCGTTTCTTGGAAATCGTATCCTTATAAATATCGCCGGTATGGATGCCGTCTTCGATGGTTTTCATCCACGCGTTGTGAACGTCTTCCGCAACCTTGCCGCAGCCGATATGCGTCAGCATCATGATGGCGCCCAGCAGAAGGCCCGAGGGGTTTGCAATACCCTTGCCCGCAATGTCGGGCGCCGTGCCGTGCATGGCTTCAAACATGGCGCAGTGTTCGCCGATATTGGCGGAAATGCCCAGTCCCACCGAACCGGTGACTTCCGCCGCCACATCCGAAATGATGTCGCCATAAAGGTTTTCGGTGACGATAACGTCGAAATCGCTGGGGCGGGACGCGATGCGCGCCGTACCGATGTCGATGATGTAGCGGTCCTGCTGGATATCCGGGTATTCAGGCGCGATTTCCTGAAACACCTGATAGAAAAGACCATCCACCATTTTCATGATGTTGTCTTTGACCATGCAGGTCACTTTTTTGCGGCCATTGGCCCGCGCATATTCAAATGCATAACGGATGATGCGTTCGCAACCTGGGCGTGAGATCAGCTTCAGCGCCTGCGCAACGTCCTGCGTCTGGCGATGTTCGATTCCGGCATACAGATCTTCCTCGTTCTCGCGCACGACGACCAGGTCCATCGGTTTGATCGCCTCGATATACGGTTCGTACGAAACGCACGGCCGCACGTTGGCGTACAGCGACATCAGCTTGCGGATCGTGACGTTGAGCGATTTATACCCCCCGCCCGACGGCGTGAAGATGGGCGCCTTCAGCAGGATGCCTGTATCCTTGATCGCATCAATGGAGGATTGCTCAATACCGGTCATGACGCCGCGCTCGAACAGCTTCTGGCCGACTTCGATGGTCTTGATATCCAGCGGCGCGCCGGCTGCGGAAAGAATTTTCAGGGTGGCATCCATGATCTCGGGACCGATGCCGTCACCATGGGCGACTGTGATGGGAATACGTTTCATTTCGATAATAATCCTTGGGACAGGTGAACACCTAACGCCTAGAAAGCACAGTATATCCTAACAAACCGCTAAGAATAGATCCGCCAAGAACCCCCATGCGGATATAAACGTCCAGCTGCGGGTCGGCAAAGGCCAGCCCCCCGACGAACAGTGCCATGGTAAAACCGATCCCGCACATCAGGCTTAACGCCCAGATATGATTCCATTTTACGTCGTCGGCCAGACGGCAAAGACCGGTTTTGACACACAGATATATGGCCGCGAAGATACCAAGCTGTTTACCGACAAAAAGGCCAAGCCCGATACCCAGCGTAACCGGGTGCAGCAGCGCATCGAAACCAATACCCGCGAACGACACCCCTGCATTGGCAAGGCCGAACAGCGGCAGGATTGCGAAAACCACATAAGGCTCGATCGCGTGCTGCATGGTACGCAGCATGGGCATGGGAATACAGAAACCGAGCAATACGCCCGCTATGGTCGGGTGAATACCCGCCTTGAACAACGCCAGCCATAAAAAAAGGGCGAGAGCGATATAAGGAATATAAGATGAAATGCGGCAACGGTTGAGCGCGATCATTCCGGCCAGCGCGGCAGCGCCAAGCCCCATCCATGACCATACCAGCGCCGATGAATAAAACAGCGCGATGACGATGATGGCACCCAGATCGTCGATCACCGCAATCGCCATCAGAAGTACCTTTAAAGATCCGGGCACGCGTTTGCCCGCAAGCGCCAGAACGCCCAGTGCAAAGGCGATATCCGTTGCCGACGGGATGGCCCAGCCATGACCGTAATCAGATGCGAACATCAGGTATATCAGCGCCGGCACCACCATACCGCAAACGGCGGCAATGATGGGCAGAACGGCACT
>CALBME010000008.1 GCA_937896295.1 uncultured Micavibrio sp.
CCGTATGTATTCCCGACCTCACAGGGCCGGGAATACCGGCCACACGAAAAGGATAATCACATGACACAAGTCACCGCATCGATGATCAAAGAACTCCGCGAAAGCACCGGCGCAGGCATGCTGGATTGCAAAAAGGCGCTGGATGAAAATAACGGCAACATGGACGCCGCCGTTGACTGGCTGCGTAAAAAGGGCCTGTCCAAGGCTGCCAAAAAATCGGGCCGCACCACGGCCGAAGGCCTGGTGGCGGTTGCCGCCAACGCGAACGGCACGCGCGCCGTTGTTGTCGAGGTAAACTCGGAAACCGATTTCGTCGCCCGTAACGACCAGTTCCAGAATTTCGTTCGTGACGTTGCCGCTACGGCTGCGCATGACTCGGTTCTGGTTGAAGATCTGGCCCAGAAAACGATGGCCGGCAAAACCGTTGCCGACACGCTGACCGACCTGATCGCAGGCATCGGTGAAAACATGACCCTGCGCCGCATGGCCCACCTGGAAGTGTCCAAGGGTGTGGTAGCGACGTATGTTCACAACGCGGTTGTGCCGGGTCTTGGTAAAATCGGCGTGCTGGTCGCTCTGGAATCCGAAGCGCCTGCCGACAAGCTGCAGGAACTGGGCAAGAAGCTGGCCATGCACGTGGCCGCCGCGAACCCGCAGGCCCTGGATATCGCATCGGTCGACGCGTCGTCGCTGGAGCGCGAGCGCGCCGTTCTGTCCGATCAGGCACGTGCCTCGGGCAAGCCGGAAGAAATGATCCAGAAAATGGTCGATGGCCGTATCCGCAAGTTCTATGAAGAAATCGTTCTGAACGAGCAGACCTTCATCATGGACGGCGAAACCAAGATCGCCAAAGTCGTCGAGGCTGCTTCGAAAGAAGCCGGCGCGCCGATCAAGCTGGCCGGTTTCGTACGCTTCGGTCTGGGCGAAGGCGTCCAGAAAGAGGAGACGGATTTCGCCGCTGAAGTTGCCAAGGCAGCCAACGGCTAAATCATGGAAGGACCGTATACCCGTATCTTCATCCGCGACCTGCGGCTGATGATGTCCATCGGGATATACGAGTCTGAGCAAAATTCGGTCCAGCCCGTTCTTGTGAACGTCGTGGCCGACACAAATCCGCCTGCGAACCAGGCGGATTTTTATGTCTGCTATGACACGTTGGCCAAAACCATCCGCGCATTGGCGTCTTCGGGGCATATCGACCTGCTGGAGACGTTTGCGGACCAGATTGCGGATGCCGCCCTTGCGATGGACGGTATCGCCGCTGTCACCGTCAGGGCCGAGAAAACCGCCATTATGGCCGACGCCGCCGGGGCGGGGGTCGAAATCCGCCGTCTCAGGCCGTAGTTGCAAGAGCGCCCCTGCGCTGGTAAACCATTGCAGAACATAGAAAAGGCGCCTGATCCTATGCCCTCCGCTGCTGCAAAAAAGAAACCTTCCTCCGTTACCCGCGCATTACCGTTTAAACGCGTCCTTCTGAAAATGTCGGGCGAGGTGCTGATGGGCACCAAGGAATTCGGTATCGACCCAGCCGTCGTCGCCCGCGTCGCCAAGGACATCAAGGAAGTCATCAGTAACGGTATCGAAGTCTGCGTCGTCGTCGGCGCGGGCAATATTTTCCGCGGCGTGTCCGGCGCAAGCCAGGGCATGGACCGCACTACAGCCGATTATATGGGCATGCTGGGCATCTGCATCAACGCGCTGGCCCTGCAGAATGCGCTGGAACAGCTGGACGTTCCCACCCGCGTGCAGTCGGCCATCCGGATGGATGCCATCTGCGAGCCGTATATCCGCCGCAAGGCGATGCGCCACATGGAAAAGGGGCGCGTGGTTATTTTCGCGGCCGGCACTGGCAACCCTTACTTCACGACCGATACGACGGGCGCCCTGCGCGCATCGGAAATGGACTGTGATGCCATCTTCAAGGGCACGAAGGTCGACGGCGTTTATACGGCAGACCCGTTCAAGGACAAGAAAGCCACGCGTTTCGAACGTATCAGCTATATGGACGTGCTGACCAAGGACCTGAAGGTCATGGACGCCACCGCCATTTCCCTGGCCCGCGAAAACAACGTGCCGATCGTTATTTTCAACATCCGCGAGACAGGCAACTTCGCCAAAGTGCTCAAGGGTGAAGGCAAGTGCACCATCGTTTCAAATTCAAAGTAAGGAGTTTTTAAAAATGGCTTTCAATCTGGATGAGATTAAAAAACGCATGGCTGCGTCGGTTGACGCGCTGAAAAAGGAATTTTCCGGCCTGCGTACGGGCCGTGCATCGACCAGCCTGCTGGATAGCGTGACGGTCGAGGCGTATGGTTCGCGCATGCCGCTGAGCCAGTGCGGTTCGATCAGCGTGCCTGAGCCGCGTCTCATCACCGTTTCGGTATGGGATGGCAGCATGGCGAAGGCCGTTGAAAAAGGCATCCGCGATGCCGGTCTTGGTCTTAACCCGCAGCCGGACGGCAACCTGATCCGCGTGCCGATTCCGCAGCTGACGGAAGAGCGCCGCAAGGAACTGCAGAAAATTGCTGGTAAATACGCTGAAACCGCGCGGGTGGCCATCCGTAACATCCGCCGCGACGGCATGGACGCCATCAAGGCCGACAAGACGATTTCGGAAGACGATGCCAAGGGCAAGAGCGACCAGGTTCAGAAAGCCACCGACGAATATATCGGTCAGG
>CALBME010000009.1 GCA_937896295.1 uncultured Micavibrio sp.
CGGCGCCGAGCGCCCGAAGCAAGGCACGACGCTCTACCGACATCGACTCCGGCATCGTCAGCGTCAGCCGTAGCCCCTTCGCCGCACAGACAAACGCCAGCGCGATGCCCGTGTTGCCGCTCGTCGGCTCGACGATGTGGGTGTCGGGCTTCACCTTCCCCTCGCGCTCGCCCGCTTCGATCATGGCGACGCCGATGCGGTCCTTCACGCTGTGCGCGGGATTATAAAATTCCAGCTTGGCGACAATGGTCGCCTCCAGCCTATGGGTCAGCCTGTTCAGGCGGACCAGCGGCGTATGGCCGACAAGATCTGTGATGCTGTTTGCGATGTTCATGGATGCGTGTCCCGGATTGGCGTTTCAGACAGCAAGGATACACCAAGCCCCCCGCCCGCAACATACCCGGAGCAGTTTGTGAATAAACCGTCACAAACCACTGAAATAAATATGGATTATGATTTTACCTTGATAAAGAACATAACAAGAACTAGCATGGTTCGATGGACAAGATCAACACCAAGCTTGAAATCCTCGCCGACGCGGCGAAATACGACGCCTCCTGCGCGTCGGGCGGCGCCGGCGCGCGCAAGGCGAAGGAAGGCGGCAAGGGACTGGGTTCCCTCACCGGCGGTTCCGGCATATGCCACAGCTTTACGCCGGATGGCCGCTGCGTGTCGCTGCTCAAGATCCTGATGACCAATTACTGCATGTATGATTGTCATTACTGTATCAACCGCATTTCATCGAACGTTCAGCGCGCGCGCTTCACGGTGGATGAGGTCGTGAACCTCACTCTCAATTTCTACAAACGCAATTATATCGAGGGGCTGTTCTTAAGTTCCGGCATCATCAGATCGCCGGATTATACGATGGAACAGATGGTGCTGATTGCAAAATCCCTGCGCCTCGACCACGATTTTGCCGGTTACATTCATCTCAAAACCATTCCCAACGCGTCGGCGGAACTGCAGAAACAGGCCGGTTTATACGCCGACCGCCTGTCGATCAACGTTGAAATGCCAACACCCGCAAGCCTTGCCAAATTCGCGCCCGAAAAGAACCTGAATGACATCACCGGCACGATGGATCACTTAAAAGACAGCATCGCGGAATCGCGGGCCGAAAAAAAGGCGCCCAAATTCGCGCCCGCCGGCCAGTCGACACAGATGATCGTGGGCGCGGACCCGACGCCGGATACCGACATCCTTAAGACCAGCGTGAAATTATACGATGATTACAAACTGCGCCGTGTCTATTACTCCGCGTTCTCGCCGATACCGGATGCAAGCCCTGTCCTGCCCCTGAAACCGGCGCCGCTGGTGCGCGAACACCGGCTGTATCAGGCCGACTGGCTTCTGCGTTTCTATGGCTTTTCCTATGACGATATCGCGCAGGGTGCGAAGGACGGCATGCTTTCCCTCGACCACGACCCCAAGGTCGCATGGGCATTGCAGAACCGTCACGTATTCCCCGTCGATGTAAACAGGGCCAGCAAGGACATGCTGCTGCGCGTGCCCGGCCTTGGCATAAAAACGGTGGCCCGCATCCTGCACCTCCGCCGCCAGCACAGCATACGTTGGGCCGACCTTGCCAAAATGCGCCTGCCCCTCTCTAAACTGAAGGCGTTCATCACGTTAAGCGACTATCGCCCCGTGATGGGTTTGCTGGACGGCGTAAACCTTGCCGCCACGCTTAAAAACACCCAGCAGCTTGAACTGTTTTCGGGCCGCACGTGAAAAACATCATCCTGCCTCCAGTACCAGAGTTTGATGCGTGGCGACGCGCAGCACGCGACGCGCTGGCGCAGAATATTCATCCGTCCGAAATCACATGGAATGACGGCGATGACCTGTTTGGTGCGGGCACCGTGGCACCTGCCCCCATCTCGCACGCGCCACGTACGAAGGTTCCGTCCGATTTCATCGATCAAGCGCGGCAGGCCGTGTGCCACGCCGATCCGGGACGCTATGCGCTTTTATACAAAATGCTCTGGCGTATTACGCGTGAAAACCGTGCACTCATGCAATGGACGACCGATGACGACGTCATCGCGCTTGCGCGCATGGTCAAATCGGTGCGCCGCGATGCCTACAAGATCAAGGCGTTCTTACGTTTCCGCGAGGTCGGTGAAAAACCCGGCCATTTCATCGCGTGGTACGAACCCGAACATTTCACCCTTGGTTTAAGCCTGCCGTTTTTTACGACGCGTTTCGCCAATATGAACTGGAGCATTCTGACCCCCTATATTTCCGCCCACTGGGACGCGGACGCACAGGGCCTGACCCTGTTGCCGCCGCAGTCGAAAGACACCTGTCCCGATGACGATGCGACGGAAAAACACTGGCTGACCTATTACAGTCATATTTTTAACCCGGCTCGCCTCAAGCCGAAGGCCATGCTGGCGCAGATGCCCAGGAAATACTGGCGGAACATGCCTGAAACCGCGCTGATTGACGGTCTGATGACCGGCGCGCACGACCGCGTTCAGGATATGATCTCTAAACACAAAGCCTGACTTTCTAGAAACCGCCAGAACTGGTAAATTCAGGTCTATGACCGATCCGCGCACCCGTCTGGGCGAGGCCGTGACCCTGCAAAAACAGGGCAACACGGCGCGTGCGCGCACCATCTGTCTGTCCCTTCTGGCTGAAAAATCCATTCATGCCGAAACACGCTTTCTGCTCAGCCTGCTCGAAATGCAGGATAAAAATTACGACGACGCCCTGTACTACATCGATGCGGCCATCGCGTCGCAGCCGCACAATCTGGCCGCGTTGAACAACCGCGGTGCCATCCTGCGGGCGCTCGGCCGCCATGCGCAGGCGCTGGAAACATACGACCGCATCCTGGCGATCAAACCCGACCATGCCGAGGCGTTGTCGAACCGCGGCAACGTCATGTTTGACCTTGGACGCTATGACGATGCAATCGCCGCCTTCGATGCCGCCTTCGCGGCCAATCCCGGTTTTGCCGATGCGCTCACGAACAAGGCCAACACGCTGTTCCGCATCCGCCGTTTCGACGATGCATGGGCCGCCAACCAACAGGCGCTGAAGGTCGATCCCGGCTATTCCCGCGCATGGTTTGGCCTTGGCACCATTCTGGCCGAACGCGGCGAAAACGACGCCGCAATCGCCCATTTCGACCGTGCGCTGGCCTCATGGCCTGAAAACCCGGACGCGCACTTCAACAAATCGCTGTGCCTGCTGCGCAAGGGTGATTTTGAAAACGGCCTGCCCGCTTACGAATATCGCTGGAAGAAAAAGAATTTTACGTCTCAACCGCCCAGCTTCACGCAACCGCGCTGGACGGGGGCTGAGGATCTGACCGGCAAAACCATCCTGCTGTATTGCGAACAGGGTTTTGGCGACACCATTCAGTTCCTGCGTTACATTCCCCATATCCGCGCGGCCAAAATCGTGCTGGAGGTGCAGGAACCGCTGCTCCGCCTGACACAGGCGAATTTTCCGGACGCCACCGTCATCCCGCAGGGGGCGCCACTGCCTGATTTCGATTATCACTGCGCGTTCATGAGCCTGCCTCTGGCCATGGGTGTGAACATCGATAACGCGCCCTATCTTGCCGCCACGCCGCGTGCCATGCCGCCCGCATCAAAACCACGCATCGGCATTGTCTGGGCCGGACGGCCCACGCATCGCAACGACATCAACCGCTCCATCCCTCTGCCTGAATTCGCCGCCATCTTCAGCGACGATTTCGATTTCATCAGTCTGCAAAAAGACCGCGCCGACAATCTGGGCCTCTATCCGCAGGTCACCGACATGGGTACTGATCTTCACGATTTTGCCGACACGGCGCAAATCATCATGGCGCTCGATCTTGTCGTCGCGGTCGACACCTCTGTCGTCCACCTGGCCGGTGCGCTGGGCAAACCCGTCTGGGTGCTTATCCCCGCGGTGCCCGACTGGCGCTGGCTCCTTCATCGCGCGGACTCGCCCTGGTATCCCTCCATGCGCCTTTACCGCCAGCCCGCACAGGGCGACTGGCAAACGCCACTGACCGCGATAAAGGCGGATCTGAAAACCATCTGATTTCGATAATACACCTACAGGCTCACCCTTGCTCTGCACACGGTCTTTCTCTAGCGTCAAATCATGGCAGAAATCACGACCCGACGTACAGGTGAATTGCTTCGCAAGCTTTTCGAAATCCTCAAAAAATATCCGGAGGGTTTAAGGGCCAATATTGCGCTTGAGACATTAGCGTCATCTGTTGATCTCACTGCGCACGAAGCCGGCATGTATACGAACGGCGACAACAGCACGCGTCGCTTTGAAAAAATAGTCCGCTTTGCCACAGTTGATTGCGTTAAGGCTGGCTGGCTAATCAAACAAAAAGGGACATGGACACTCACCGAAGATGGGCTTCAAGCCTATGAGCGCATGAAAGATCCAGAAGAATTTCATCGCGCAGCTCGCCGCCTGTATCAACAATGGAAATCACAGAACAGAAACGATACACCTGAAAAGACACTTGAGATCGAGGATGAAACGGTAGAGCAAACTAGCACCATTTCCTATGATCAGGCAGAAGAGCAGGCGTGGAACGATATCGAGCGTTTCCTTAAGGGTATGAACCCATATGAATTCCAAGAACTTGTGGCCAACCTTCTAGAAGGTATGGGCTACTATGTTTCCTGGATATCTCCTCCAGGAAAAGATGGTGGTATTGATATTATTGCGCATCCTGATCCTCTTGGCACACAGTCGCCACGACTAAAAGTTCAAGTAAAACGCCACACAGAGACACGTGTAGATCAACCCACAGTTCAATCATTTATCTCCACGATCAATGAAAATGACGCAGGCGTTTTTGTTTGCACCAGTGGCTTCACACGTGATGCAGAGAATTACGCCCGCAGCCAAGAGCGTAGAAAAATCATGTTATTGGATTTTGAAAGCTTCACGGATCTATGGATCGATTTCCACGATAAGCTGGACGACGCTGCTCGGAGTAAGTTTCCCCTTACCCCGATTTATTTTCTAACACCCAAAAAGTAACATTAGGAGAGTAAGTGGCGTTCCCTACGGGATTCGAACCCGTGTTACATCCGTGAAAGGGACGTGTCCTAGGCCTCTAGACGAAGGGAACGTACAAGCGAGGCGTCTTTATCAAGACGGGCGATGTTTACCGGGCGGTTCGGCAAAAATCAAGGCATTTTTACCTTATGGAACAAACGGCTAATTCTGGTAGTTTGAAGCCCATGACCATCCCCGCCGGCCCCATGCTCAAACCCCACGGCAAAAAAGGCGTATTTACGCGTTTTGCCGAGAAAACCGCCTGCTGGACCGGGCACCCCGCCGCCTTTCTGATGGCCTTTGGCACCATTGTCGTCTGGGGCATCACCGGGCCGGTTTTCGGCTTTTCCGACACTTGGCAGCTGGTCATTAACACGGGCACGACCATCGTCACCTTCCTGATGGTCTTCCTGATCCAGAACAGCCAGAACCGCGACACCCACGCCATCCACCTGAAACTGGACGAACTTATCCGGTCCCACCGCAATGCCAATACGGCCATGCTGGACCTGGAGGAGCTGTCGGAAAAAGAACTCACTGAAATCCGTGAGGAATATGAACAGCTGGCCCGCGAGGCGCGCCACGAAATGCGCACCGACGAACCCGCCCCCAAACCCCGCAAAAAGCACCCCTAACCCTCTGATTTAACTTGGCGGGCCGGTTGCCAACCGCTATATCTGGTCGCCTGATGACCCCGCAACCCGCCCGCAAGGACACGCCTACGTCCACGACCGCCCTGCTCGACCGCGTGCATACACCGGCCGATATGAAGGCGCTATCCGATGAACAGCTGCGCCAGCTGGCGGACGAATTGCGTGCTGAAACCATTTCGGCGGTTTCCGTCACCGGCGGACATCTTGGCGCGGGCTTAGGCGTGGTCGAACTGACCGTCGCCATTCACGCCGTTTTCAACACACCTGACGACCGTCTGATCTGGGATGTCGGGCACCAGGCCTATCCGCATAAAATTCTTACCGGCCGCCGCGACCGCATCCGCACCCTGCGCATGGGCGGCGGGCTGTCGGGCTTTACCAAGCGGGCTGAAAGCGAATACGACCCCTTCGGCGCGGCGCATTCATCCACCTCCATCTCCGCCGGTCTGGGCATGGCTGTGGCGCGTGATCTCAAAGGCGGCAACAATAACGTCATCGCCGTGATCGGTGACGGCTCCATCTCCGCCGGCATGGCGTATGAAGCCATGAACAACGCGGGCGCGCTCGACTCCAACCTCATCGTCATCCTGAATGACAACGACATGTCCATCGCCCCGCCCGTCGGCGCGATGAGCCGCTACCTGACCAAGCTGGTGTCGTCCAAGCCCTATATCGGCGCGCGCGAAACCGCCAAGCGTATTACCAAAATTCTGCCCGAACCCTTCCAGAAAGTCGCCCGCCGGGCGGAGGAAACCGCCCGCGTCGCCCTCGGTCACGGCACATTGTTCGAGGAAATGGGTTTTTACTACATCGGTCCCGTCGACGGTCACGACCTCGATACGCTGCTGCCGATCCTGCGCAACCTGCGCGATACGCGCCATGACGGCCCCATCCTGCTGCACGCCATCACCAAAAAGGGCAAGGGTTACGCCCCGGCCGAAGGCGCACCCGACAAAATGCACGGCGTCACCAAATTCGACGTCGTCTCCGGCACGCAGGAAAAGGCAAAGCTCAGCGCGCCGTCCTACACATCCGTCTTCGCACGGGAACTCATCAAACATGCCAGGATTGATGACCGCATCGTCGGCATCACCGCCGCCATGCCGGGCGGCACGGGCATGGACGCCTTTGGCGACGCCTTTCCTGACCGCATGTTCGATGTCGGCATCGCTGAACAGCATGCGGTCACCTTTGCCGCCGGCCTCGCATCCGAAGGCATGAAACCGTTCTGCGCGATCTATTCGACTTTCCTGCAACGCGGCTATGACCAGCTGGTCCACGATGTCGCCATTCAAAATCTGCCCGTGCGTTTTGCCATGGACCGCGCCGGTCTTGTCGGCGCCGATGGATGTACCCATGCCGGGGCGTTTGATATCGCCTATCTCGGCTGCCTGCCCAACATGATGCTGATGGCCCCGGCTGACGAGGCGGAACTCGCCGCCGTCATCGCCACCGCCGTCGCCTATGATGACGGCCCCTGCGCCTTCCGCTATCCGCGCGGCAATGGCACCGGCATCGCCATTCCCGATCTTGCCAGTCCGCTATCCATCGGCCGCGGCCGCATCGTTCGCGAAGGCACCGACGTCGCCATCCTGTCTTACGGCACGCGCCTGCAGGAATGCCTTGCTGCCGCCGACATGCTGGCGGCTAAAAACATTTCCGTTACGGTGGCCGATGCACGTTTTGCCAAACCGCTGGACACACAGCTTGTGAACGATCTGGTCAAAAATCACCGTACGCTTGTCACGATTGAGGAAAGATCGGAAGAGCGT
>CALBME010000010.1 GCA_937896295.1 uncultured Micavibrio sp.
GATGCAGGGCGAAATGATCGAGCTGCCGCCCGCCGGCGAGGGCACGCCCACCTTCGCCCTGGCCCTGAACCTGGAGCGCGACTCGGTCGGCGCCGTGGTCCTGGGCGACTACGAGCACCTGCGCGAAGGCGATGTCGCCAAGACCACCGGCCGCATCCTGGAAGTGCCGGTCGGCCCGGAACTGCTGGGCCGCGTGGTCAATGCCCTGGGCGAGCCGATCGACGGCAAGGGCCCCCTGGGCACCGACCTGACCGCCCCGGTGGAGCGCGTCGCTCCGGGCGTGATCTGGCGCAAGTCGGTCGACCAGCCGGTGCAGACCGGTTACAAGTCGGTCGACTCGATGATCCCGATCGGCCGTGGCCAGCGCGAGCTGATCATCGGCGACCGCCAGACCGGCAAGACCGCCATGGCGATCGACGCGGTGATCAACCAGAAGGGCAGCGGCATCAAGTGCGTGTACGTTGCGATCGGCCAGAAGGCTTCGACCATCGCCAACATCGTGCGCAAGCTGGAAGAGAACGGCGCGCTGGCCCACACCATCGTGGTGGCCGCGACCGCGTCCGAATCGGCGGCGATGCAGTACATCAGCGCCTACTCGGGCTGCACCATGGGCGAGTACTTCATGGACCGCGGCGAAGACGCGCTGATCGTGTACGACGATCTGTCCAAGCAGGCCGTGGCCTACCGCCAGATCTCGCTGCTGCTGAAGCGTCCGCCGGGCCGCGAAGCCTACCCGGGCGACGTGTTCTACCTGCACTCGCGCCTGCTGGAACGCGCTGCCCGCGTGTCCGAGGAGTACGTGGAGAAGTTCACCGAGGGCAAGGTCACCGGCAAGACCGGTTCGCTGACCGCGCTGCCGATCATCGAAACGCAGGCCGGCGACGTGTCGGCGTACATTCCGACCAACGTTATTTCGATCACGGACGGCCAGATCTTCCTGGAAACCGGCCTGTTCTACAAAGGCATCCGTCCCGCCATCAACGTCGGTCTGTCGGTGTCCCGCGTGGGTTCGGCCGCACAGATCAAGGCGATGAAACAGGTTGCCGGTTCGATCAAACTCGAACTCGCCCAGTACCGCGAAATGGAAGCCTTCTCGCAATTCGCGTCCGATCTCGACGCCTCGACGCAGAAACTCCTGCAGCGCGGCGCGCGTCTGACGGAACTGCTGAAGCAGCCGCAATACAGCCCGCTGACGATCGAGGAGCAGGTGCTTGTCCTGTTCTCTGGCGTTAAAGGCTATCTCGACGGCATCGACGTCAAGAGCGTGGGCAAGTTCGAAGCCAACCTGCTGCGCGATGCGCGCTCGGGCGGCGCCGGCAAGGCCATCCTCGACGATATCAAGGCCAAGAAGGCGATCGACAAGGATCTCGAGCCGAAAATGCACGAGTACCTGAAAGCCTTTGTCAAAAACTTTGGAACCGGTGACGCGAAAGCTGCCTGATGCCCAGTTTAAAGGAATATCGCAACCGCATTGCTTCCGTTAAGTCGACGAGGAAAATCACCTCGGCGATGAAAATGGTTGCGGCGTCGAAACTGAAAAAGGCGCAAGACCGCGCACAGGAATCGCAGCCCTATGCGACCGCGATGGCCAACATGCTGACACGTGTTGCCGCCAATCTGGTGGTGACGCCGACCCTGCCGCGTCTTCTGATCGGCACGGGATCCGAACAGGTACATCTGTTGGTCGTCATGACGGCGGACAAGGGCCTTGCGGGCGGTTTCAACGGCAACCTGGTGCGTTTCGCGCGCCAGAAAATCCGCGAACTGACCGATGCCGGCAAGACGGTGAAAATCATGACCGTGGGCCGCAAGGCGCGCGATCTTCTGCGCCGCGACCACAAGGACAAGCTGGTTCATTCGATCACCGATGTCGGCAACACGCCGGGCGCCAAGGGCAAAATCGCCTTTGCCGAAGCCGACGCTGTTTCCAGCTGGCTGCAGCAGGCTTTCGCCAACGGCGAATTCGATGTCGCGACCCTGATCTACAACGAATTCCGCAACGTTCTGGCGCAAGTGCCCAGCGAACAACAGCTTATTCCGTTCCGTCTGCCCGAAGAAAGGGCCGCGAACGAGAATGCGCTGCCGATGGCGCCGTATGAATTCGAACCGGACGAGGAGGAGCTTCTGGCGCATCTGCTGCCGAAGAACCTTTCGATCCAGATCTACCGCTCAATGCTGGATTCGTCGGCCGGTTTCTATGCCGCGCAGATGACGGCGATGGACAATGCCACGCGTAATGCGGGCGACATGATCAAGAAACTGTCGCTGCAGTACAACCGTGCGCGTCAGGCGTTTATTACCAAAGAACTGATCGAGATTATCTCGGGAGCCGAGGCCGTCTAAGATCAGCGCACAGGGAGTACAATCACTGAAAGGAGACACATTGTAAAAGTCTAACGTCAAAGGGTGCTGAAATGCGAAATCTGACGACGATAAAACAACGCAATGTTGCCTTCATAATTACATTCGGTCTTTTGTTTATGGTCTTGTGTAGTTTGTAAAAAGTGATGGTAAGGACGGGAGTAAAGAGGTTGCCAAAGAAGAAAGCCGATCAGGCGGCAGCCGGTAAAAACGGAATTTTCGCGCCATGCATGGCCGCGCAGTGAATAAAGAATTTGGATTTAAAGTTTTAAAGTAAGGAAAAAAAGAAGATGGCTAAATCAAACGGCAAAATCACCCAGGTGCTCGGTGCAGTCGTGGACGTGCAGTTCGCAGACGGTAACGTGCCGCAGATCCTGAACGCACTGAAGACCAAGAACGCCGGCAACGACAATGCCGAGCTGGTGCTCGAAGTCGCCCAGCACCTTGGCGAAAACACCGTGCGCTGCATCGCCATGGACTCGACCGACGGTCTGGTCCGGGGCCAGGACGTCACCGACAGCGGCGACGCCATCCAGGTGCCGGTCGGTCCGGAAACGCTGGGCCGTATCCTTGACGTTATCGGTAACCCGATCGACGAACGCGGGCCCGTCGGCGCGAAAGCCTATTATCCGATCCACCGTGAAGCTCCGGCCTTCGTCGACCAGGCGGCCACGGTCGAACAGCTGGTCACGGGCATCAAGGTCATCGACCTGATCTGCCCCTACGCCAAGGGCGGTAAAATCGGCCTGTTCGGCGGCGCCGGCGTCGGCAAAACCGTCACCATTCAGGAACTCATCAACAACATCGCCAAAGCGCACGGTGGCGTGTCGGTGTTCGCAGGCGTGGGTGAACGTACCCGCGAAGGCAACGACCTGTATCACGAAATGATCGAAGCCGGCGTCATCAAGACCGACGGCGCGGGCTCCAAGGTGGGTCTGGTCTACGGCCAGATGAACGAACCGCCGGGCGCACGCGCACGTGTGGCCCTGTCGGGCCTGACACAGGCTGAATATTTCCGCGACGTCGAAGGCCAGGACGTTCTGTTCTTCATGGACAACGTCTTCCGCTTTACGCAGGCCGGCGCCGAAGTGTCCGCACTTCTGGGCCGTATCCCGTCCGCCGTGGGTTACCAGCCGACGCTGGCCACCGACATGGGCGCGCTGCAGGAACGCATTACCTCGACCAACAAGGGTTCGATCACCTCGGTTCAGGCTGTCTACGTTCCCGCAGACGACCTGACCGACCCGGCCCCGGCCACGACCTTCGCGCACCTTGATGCAACCACGGTTCTGTCGCGTCAGATCGCCGAACTGGGCATTTACCCGGCCGTCGATCCGCTCGACTCCACCTCGCGTATTCTTGACCCGGCTGTCGTCGGCGAAGATCACTACCGCGTTGCCACGGCTGTGCAGAAAACCCTGCAACAGTACAAGGCGCTGCAGGACATCATCGCCATTCTGGGTATGGACGAACTGTCTGAAGACGACAAGCTGGTCGTCGCCCGCGCGCGCAAGATCCAGCGTTTCCTCTCGCAGCCGTTCCACGTCGCCGAAGTCTTCACCGGCTCGCCCGGCGTGTTCGTCGAGAAGGCAGATACCGTCAAAGGTTTCGGCATGATCGTCAGCGGCGAGTGCGACCACCTGCCGGAAGCGGCCTTCTACATGGTCGGCACGATCGAGCAGGCATTCGCCAAAGCTGAAAAAATGGCCAAAGAAGCCGCATAAGGAGACGTCATGGACGCCGACAAGTTTCAGTTCGATCTCATCTCTCCGGAAGAAAAGCTCATGTCCGAACGCGTGGGCATGGTCACCATTCCGGGGGAAGAGGGCGAGTTCGGCGTGGTCATCGGACACGCGCCGCTGCTGGCGGCGATGAAGCCGGGCGTCATCCGTATCGGCCGCTGGCTGAACGACAATGCCCCGCGCCGCGTTTTCGTGTCCGGCGGTTTTGTCGATGTCGGCCCGGATCACTGCACCGTTCTGGCGGAAGAGGCGCATGACCTTGATCTGGTCGACGTCACCACGCTGGACGCTGAAATCGATGCGCTGGCCAATTCCATGGCTGCGACGCCGGAAGAAGAGCGCCGCCGTAACGAGATTCGCCTGACCCTGCTGAAAGCCAAGCGTTCGGCCGTGCAGGGATAATTTGCGCTTTACATAAGTGTTGTATAGGGTGCCGGTCGTCATGACCAAGGCACCCGATTTTTTTTCCAGCAGTTTCGAACGCGCCGCCGCGCCGGTTTCACCGTTTTGGACGCTGCGCGATCTTGCTCCCATCATCCATGAAAACGATGCATCAGAGGTGGAGGATTTCAGCTTCGCCACGCGCGAGGCGCTGATGGATATCGCGCAGGATCAGGCCGATGCGCTGGACGTTGTATGGGCGGCGCTGGCTCAGGACCTGAATGTCGAGCGCCCTTCGCGCATGGCCCCGTTCACCGCCGGGGACCTTAAGGAGATTTTCCTGGCACACAGCGAACACATGGGCTTCATCCAGACGCAGATCCCGCTGGTGGTCGAGGCAGGCACGGCATCGTTTGCCAATGATACCGATGCGTTCCCTCATTGCGATTATGCGCCGCTGATGGGGCCGTTTGACGATGAGACCAGCGCGATTGCCGATATCAGCAACCAGTTCCAGAACATGTCCTTCCTGCGCACCATCGGCAACGATGTCAGCATGATCAGCCTGCCGGTCATCAATATCGACGGATGGATTTTGCGCAGCCTCGATCAGGGCGGGCAACGTCCCGCCCTGCGCGCGTTCCAGCGTCTGGTCAGTCGCGTCTGCCATGATTATTACCACCAGCTGACGCCGGTGAACGATCAGGTCTATTTTGGCGAGAGTCTGCTTGGCGGCGACCGTATCCCCGAAGATATGATTGTCGATCATTACGTCCTGCCCACGCGCATCTCAACCAGCTGGGAACGTGGTCTGATGGGGGCGCTTGAAAATCTTGATTCCACGTTTGCGCCGGGCAATCCGTCGGAGCCGCACGCATTCCTGGTGCATAAGCGTGTTTTTCAAATTCTGTGGCAGAACGATCAGTTCCGTGCCGAGATGCAGCGCGATATCGATATCGTTATTGAAGGCGTCGCCGCACTTGAGCGCCGCATGACGGGTGAGGGGCATGATCTGCTGTCGTTTGCGGCTCTAACCATCGTGGGCAGTTACCTTCTGCGCGCGGCGGGCGGCGGTCATGAGCTGATCCAGTATTTCAGTGAGGGGATCGACGCGTCCTTCAATCTTACGGGCGCGCGGGCCAACGACCTGCTGGGATATCACGCGGAAGACGATCTGCTGGCCTACAGCCCCGGTGAAATCGTGATGTGGAACGCCTTTGGCATGGCGAATGAAAGCTACGGCGTCATTCATACCCGCGAGATGTCGAAACTGAACGCATCATCGCGCCGCCGCGCCCAGTATGAAATGCACAATGCCCGCGCTGGCCTTGGCAAATGGCCAATTCTGTCGCGTTAAGCCTTGCTGTCGGGCTTCTTTCAGCGCATATGATGGAACATGGATTATACGCCGCAGGTTGCCGCTGAAACGGCCCGTATCCGTCCCCTTCTGGGGACGCAGTATTCCGATTCCGCGTGGGAAGGGATGGCCCCTTATATCGCCGCCATCAACCGGCTGAAGGCCGAGCGTGGCGCGGTGATCCTTGCGCATAATTACATGACCCCGGACATTTTTTACGGTGTCGCCGATATCGTTGGCGATTCCTTTCGGCTGGCGGTGGAGGCGGCGAAGACCGACGCCCCCGTCATCGTGCAGGCGGGCGTCTATTTCATGGCGGAAACGTCGAAAATCCTGTGTCCCGATAAAACCGTGCTGATCCCTGACATGGATGCGGGATGTTCGCTCTCGGAAAGCATCACGGCAGATGACGTGCGCCTGCTGAAACAAACCTATCCAGGCGTGCCGGTCGTTACGTATGTGAATACGTCGGCGGCGGTGAAGGCCGAGTCGGATGTGTGCTGTACCTCGGGCAATGCTGCAAAAATCGTGCGCAGGCTTGGCGAGATGGGGCATCAGAGCGTGCTGCTTATTCCGGATGAATATCTGGCCCGCAACGTCGCGAACGAAGTGCCGCAGGTTCGCGTCCTGACGTGGAAGGGCACGTGCATGGTGCACGAACAGTACACGGCCGCCGACATCGCCGATGTCCGGGCGCGTTATAACGGGCAGGTTCATGTCATCGCGCACCCTGAGTGTCATCCCGATGTGATCGCGGCATCGGACTACGCCGGGTCCACCGCGCAGCTGCAGTCGCATATTGAGGCACGAAAGCCAGCGCGCGTGCTGCTGATTACCGAATGTTCGATGGGCGATAATCTGCAGGCCGCGAACCCGGACGTCGTCTACAACACGCTGAACGGGGACAGCAACGTGGCGTTCTTCAAGCAGCTCCAGGGCGCGGGGCTCACGGCCGAGAAGCTGACCACGCTCTCGGTGTCCATCGCCGAGGAGGAAGCGGCGGCGATCGGCGGCGACATCATGCAGGGCCACCTCGTCGCCTGGAATTACTACGAGACGACGAAGACCCCGGAGAACGAGAAGTTCGTCCCCGCGTACCACTCGTTCACGGCGAAGTCCGGCAAGCAGCGGCCCAC
>CALBME010000011.1 GCA_937896295.1 uncultured Micavibrio sp.
CGGACCCCCGCGAACATGCTGAGATGCTGTCGTATCTTTATCACTATCACCGTGCGCCGGATGACATTTGTCCGCGCGCGATTGGCGAAAATGCGCTGGACATGAATATCATTCCCAAGGACCAGCTGGATGCCAAGGGTGCGCTGATGAAGCTGCCACCTTTGATCAAAGGCTATCTGCGTCTTGGCGGCCACGTGGGCAGCGGCGCGTTCATCGACCGCCAGTTCAACACCATCGATATCTGCATCGTCGTCAAAACCGGCCTGGTCTCCAAACGTTACAGCAAGCATTACCAGCGCAAGGTCGAAGGCTTTCCTAATAATTTTCCCGCCGAGGAATCGGATGTCGGGCCGTCCCCGGATATCCTGTAACCATGCATGTGATGGCCGTCATCCGGATGCTGGGGTTCTTGCTGGGCTCGTGCATTTTCGTGCCATGGGCATGGCTGATGCGCGAATTGCGCGGCGGTAAAAATGTCGACTCCGCCAAGCTTTTTCACAAAATGGCGTGCTTTGTGTTCGGCATCAAAGTCCGGATTCATGGTACGCCGCGCGAATATGGTGACACCCCCACGGTCTTTACGTCCAACCATGTCTCGCATCTGGATATTCCCGTGCTGGGCTCGCACCTGAATGCGCGTTTCGTGGCTAAGGCGGAAGTATCCGACTGGCCGGTCATGGGACAGTTCGCACGCACCCAGCGCACCATTTTCATCGAACGTACGAAATCCGCGCTTGAAGGCGCCAAGGATACGATCGGTGCGGCCATCGGCGAAGGGTTTAACATCATCCTGTTCGCGGAAGGGACGTCCACCGACGGGCGCGAGGTCAAGCCCTTCAAGGCCAGCCTGTTTCAGATGTTTTACGAAGAAAAACCTGTCACCGCCATGGTGCAGCCCGTCGCCATCGTAATCGAAAGCGCCGGCGGCAGAAAACCGGACGACCAGGTAACGCGCGATATCTACGCCTGGTGGCGGGCCGAAGAATCCTTTGCGCCGCATCTTTGGAAATTCGCCAAATCGGGCGGCGCGGTCATCAATGTGCATTATCTGCCCGTGCTTGATCCAAAGGCGTTTGCCGATCGTAAGGCGCTGGCGCATGCCGCCGGTGAGGCGGTTGCGCGTATTGTCGCCGCCGCATGAAAAAGCCGCATTATGATCTGACGCAAGGCGCGATTGGCTGGCATGTCCGGCGGCTGGCCATGGCGATGGGCTGGGGCATCGTCGCCATGAACATCGTGCATTTCACCAATATGTGGTTCATCAGCCGGCTGGGGCACGATCACCTTGCGGCCATCGCATTCACCATGCCGGTCACGGTGTTTTCGTTTTTCATGATTTTGGCGATGTCATCGGGCATGACATCGGCGGTGGCGCGCGCAGCGGGGTCCAACCGCGGCGAACATACCGCCCGCACCGTGACCGCGGGGATTGCCGGCGCGCTGATCATGGGGGCGGTGCTGATGGCCTGCGCCTATGCGCTTAAAAATCATGTCTTTCTGGCCATGGGTGCGCCTGCGGACATGCTGCCGCTGATCAATTCGTTCATGAATGTGTGGCTGCTGTGCATTCCGTTCATGGTGCTGACCGTTGTCACCAACGCTGCCGCCCGCGGCTATGGCGAGGCGCGCCTGCCTGCACTGGTGATGATCCAGCTGGCCATCACCAACCTGATCCTCGATCCCATTTTCATCTTTGGTCTTGATATGGGTATGCAGGGCGCGGCGACGGCGACGCTCTGCGCATATGGTCTGGCCACCATATCGGCGCTTTACATCGCCGCGACAAAACTGCATCTGCTGCGTCCAAAAACGCTGCGCAATATTCCCAAGACAAAACGCGCGCTCAAAACCTGGTGGAATGTTACCGGCCCCGTCAGCATCGCGTATTCCATCGAACCCTTAAGCAACGGGATTCTGACGGCGTCCGTCGCATCGCTGGGGCTGGGTGCCGTTGCCGCCTACGGTGTCGTGACGCGGGTGGAGGGACTGGCCATGATCGTCCTGATGGCTATGTGGGGCGCGGTCACGCCGCTGGCGGGTCAGAACTGGGCCGCCGGCAAACATGAACGCGTGCGCCATACGATCGAGGTCGCCAGCCTGATCAACGGCGTATTTTGTATTCTGTTCGCCTGCCTGATGTGGTTCTGCGCCCACAGGGTCGCCTCGCTGTTTTCGTCCGACGCCGATACGGTGCGCCTTGCCGCCCTGTATTTGTCGATCGTGCCGGTCAGTTATGTCGGCTTTGGCGCCTCCGGCCTGATCGGGTCGGCCCTGAATGGAATCGGGCGGGCCAGATGGTACCTGGTGGCCAACAGCGCCCGTGTCCTGACTCTTCTGGCCATGGCCGTCTACGGCGCGCATCATTTCGGGTTTTACGGCTTTGCGCTGGGGGTGGGGGCCTCCAACCTGCTGTGCGGGTTTGTGATTGCGGTCTGGTCCCGCCGCGTTTTCCTTGCCAGCAAGCCTGTTTAGCCGGTATTTGTGAACCCTGATGTTCCCGTAGCTCAGCAGGATAGAGCAACGGTTTCCTAAACCGTAGGTCGCAGGTTCGAATCCCGCCGGGAACGCCATCCTTTTATGCCTCGGTCTTTGATGGGCGGGTTTCGGACCTGCAAAGGCAAAACAATGCGCGCCATGGGCGCGCGGGGGTTCGAATCCCGCCGGGAACGCCACCCTTTTTCGCCCCTTTTTGTCCCCTTTTGTCGCATTTTGCCCCCTTGGACCCCCCGGGGGATTGGCTTATAATCCGTTGAATCATTTCAAGGACTCGAAGCCCATGGCCGACCAGAAGACCCCCGAAGACGACAAGAGCATCAACGACCTGCTCAAGGAATATGCGAGCGACGTCAAGGACAAGGATCTTGATGATTTCCTGAAAGACTCGAACGACGAGGCGTTTGAATCCGCCGTTGCCGAAGATGAAGACGACGATGCTGACGCCGAAGGCGAAGAAGCCGTCGAAGGTGCCGAGCCGCGCAAATCATCCGGCGTCTTGAGCCTGCTGCTGATCGTGGTCGCATTTGCTGCCGCTGGCGCAGGTGCATGGGTCTATCTCAACCGTGATGACGGCATGACCGCCATCATGGGCGGTTTCATGGGCGGACAGGACGAGGGGAATGCACCCGTCGGATTAATGCCGCCGCCGCCGCTCGCTGACAACACCGCCGCCATGCCGCCTGCCGATGGTATGACGCCGCCGGCGCCCATGCCGGACGCACCGGCCCAGCCCATGCCGATCATGAACGAAGGCGCGCCCACCCTGGAAGCGCCTGCCGATACGGCAGCCACCGCTGTTGCACCCGATGCGACGGCCACTGAGCCTGTCGCCACCGGTGCGCCTGCTGCTTTGATGGAAACCGCACCCGATGCAACTGCACCGGCCGCCAAGCTTCCGCCTGCGGGTGAAACCGTCAGCGCGCAGGACGCTGTCTCCGACTGGAGCAACGACACCTCTGCTGCCGGTACGCCGCCCGCCAATACCGATCCGGTTGCCAAGCTGCCGGAAAAGGCTGTTGAACCTGTGAAGGCCAAACCGGTTTCCGCGCCGAAACAGGCCAAGAAAACCGAGCCGCTGATGCAGAACAAAACCACCACTGCCTCTGCCGCCGCGCCCAAGCCTCCGGTCGATACCAGCATGGACGGCGCTTTGCTGCCGCCTTACCTGGCCATTCAGGCCAAAAAGGGTGCTGGCTATACCGCGCCCGTCGCTCCGGCCCCTGCAGCACCGGTCGCATCGCCTGATGTCGCCGCCGGTGTTTCGGCGTCGATGGTTGCGAATGGTGGTGGCGCTGTAAATACCGCCCCCGCGCCCGCTGCCATGATGAAGGCTGTTCCGCCGCCGTTCACGCCGCCCCCGGCACCCGTTGCCGCACCGGCTCCGTCTGCGCCGTTGGCCATCAACGGTGGCCGCTCCATGCCGGATAACGGTCTGGCTGCTCCCGCTCAGGCACAGGTGCCCAGCGCCGCATCCTTGCCCGAAGCGGCACCTGCGCCGGCCCCGGCCGCGCCTGTGGCTGCCGCGCCCATCGCCCCCCATTCGCCCGCCCCCCTTCAGGAGCTATTGACGTGACCCAGCCCGCTGCCGCCGCCCCCACGGGTGACGCAGCCAAGCCCGCTGGCAAGCGCGTGATCCGCAAGGCTCCCGCCGCCGCTGCCGGTCTGCTGCGCGACCCCCATCGGGACGCTGTTGGGGTTCAAATTCGCGACACTCGCGTTCGTCGAAGCGGACCCGCTGCAGATACACAGTAGATCGGAAGAGCGT
>CALBME010000012.1 GCA_937896295.1 uncultured Micavibrio sp.
GCTCGACCTGCCCGAGCCCGAGGAGACCGGCACCACGTTCGTTGCCAACGCCGAATTGAAGGCGAGGCAGGCCGCCGACCTGTCGGGGCTCCCGGCACTCGCCGACGACAGCGGGCTGTGCGTCGAGGCGCTGGGCGGTAACCCGGGCATTTATTCCGCACGCTGGGGCGGGCAGGAAAAAGATTTCATGAAGGCCATGACCCTTGTGCATGAGCGCATGCTGGAATCGGAATCGACCGATGCGCGCGCGCATTTCATGGCGGTGCTTGTCCTGGCGTGGCCGGATGGCCACATCATTTCGGCGGAGGGCCGTGTGGACGGCACCATCGTGTGGCCGCCGCGCGGCGACAAGGGGCATGGATACGACCCCATTTTCGTGCCCGAGGGCCAAGTGCGCAGCTATGCCGAGATGGGCATGGACGAAAAGAACGCGTTCTCGCATCGTGGTCGTGCCGTCGAGGCGCTCATCAAGAAAGCGTTTTAAAAAAAACGACCACGCGTCTTTCAGTTTTTTCGTGCTTCGCACGCGGGGGTCGTGCCGTCGAGGCGCTGATCAAGAAAGCGTTTTAAGAATTTTTACGGGCGATCACGCCGGGGCGCGTGGCGTTCCCGCGCGGCGGACGCCGTAGCACTGGCCCGTCGCGCGCACCGTGTGACGGTCGCGGCGTAAACGCTGGCCACGGCGCAGGGCGTGCTTGCTTTCCTGCGGCACAAGGTCGGCCAGCGGCGCATCGAAGGATGCTTCCAGGTTGCCTTTCATGTACCCGGCGGCGATCAGGCGGCTGACGAAATATTCGCCGGCATTCTGCGCGAGCATGCGAACCCAGATTTTGTCCGCATCCGGCATGACGCGGGTGGCGCGGCTTTCTTTCGGAAGCAGTTCGCCCTTATAAACCTCGATCAGTTTACCGCTGGCGAAGCGGCGGCCGTTCCATACCTTGCGGCTGGCATCGGGGTGCGCATCGGGCAGGTAGCCGCGCAGTTCCGTCTGCGTGAGGGTCATTTCAAACGCACGCCCCTTGGCGCCGCGCGGGCCGGTGTAGAAATTGAATTTACCGCTGAGGCGGATTTCCTCGACATGCACGCAGCCCTGTTCGGATTCAAACAGCGGCGCGGTCCCGCTCTGGACGGGAGTCAGCTTGATATGCACGCCGGGATAGTCCGGTTTCAGGTCGGTGTTCACGCTGACCTTTTCAAACAGGCCAGTGGTATGAAGGTCGAGCGCGAAGGTCTGGACCGCCTGGGCGAAATGTTTGCGCAGGCCGGCGTTCTGGATGCGGACTTTGAGTTTTTTGGTCTTCGCGTGTCGATTGTTGCGCATGGTGATCCCTGTTTTGATTTTTGATTGTTTTTTGCATATAAACAGGCTGAATTTCGGAATGCAATTTTTATGACAGATTCACCCACACCCGCGCCGATGGCGCTTTACGTGCACTGGCCGTTCTGCAAGGCCAAGTGTCCGTATTGCGATTTCAATTCTCATGTCCGCGACGGGGTTGATGACGCACAGTGGAAGGGCGCGTTGCTGGCGGAAATGCGCCATACCCGTGCCCTGACCGGTCCGCGCCTTATCACATCGGTGTTCTTCGGCGGCGGGACGCCCAGCCTGATGCCCGCCGACACGGTGCACGGCGTGCTGGATGAAGCCGACCGGCTGTGGGGGCTGGGTCCCCGTTGCGAAATCACGCTGGAGGCGAACCCGACATCGGTCGAGGCCGGCAAATTCCGCGATTTCCGCGCCGCCGGGGTCAACCGGGTTTCGGTCGGGGTGCAGTCCCTGCGGGATAAGGACCTGAAGGCGCTGGGGCGCATGCACAGCGTGGGCGAGGCGAAGCAGGCCGTTCACCTGGCCAGCCGGGTATTCGAGCGTTATTCCTTTGACCTGATCTACGCCAGACCAGGGCAGACCAGCGAGGCATGGGCGGAAGAGCTGGCCGAGGCGCTGCTGATGGCGGGCGATCACCTGTCTGTTTACCAGCTGACGATCGAGCCGGGGACCCAGTTTCATACGCTTTACCACAGCAAGCGTCTTCAGATACCGGATGAAGATACGTCCACAAACCTTTATGAAATAACACAAAGTATGATGATGGATGCGGGGATGCCCGCCTACGAGGTCTCCAACCACGCGCGGCCCGGACAGGAAAGCCGCCATAACCTGACCTACTGGAAATACGGCGAATATGCCGGTATCGGCCCCGGTGCGCATGGAAGGTTGGTGCGGGATGGTCAGGTTTACGCCGCACGAACCCACCGGGCGCCGGAAGAGTGGATCAAGCGGGTGGAAAAGGACGGCCATGGGTATCACCCCTTCGAGGCGATCGGCCCGCGCGACCAGTTTGAGGAAAGGCTGATGATGGGGCTGCGCCTGCGCGAGGGGGTGGCGATGGAGTCCTTAAACCCTGCATGGCTGAACATGGAGCGGATCGCCGCGCTGAAGGCCGAGGGCCTGCTGGAACAGGACCCCGCGCGGCTGGTCCCGACTTATGCCGGGCGCATGGTGCTGACGTCGCTGAACGGGGCGATTATTTCTTCGTAGGCGGTGCCACGACGGTCGGGGCGAGCGGACCCTGCGGTTGCGCGCCCTTGGCGGCCTCGCCCAGCGTCGAGATCACAGTCGTCATGTCGTTGCCGTTCATCGTGATGGCGCCGTCCTTCGTGATCCTGACGTCGTAAACACTGACCGCGCGGCCCGATGCATCCTTGCCCGGGTGTCCGGCCAGCTGCAGCACCGCGAGCAGCGGCACCAGATTGTTGGTCGCGTGTTCAAGCCCCAGCGACGCCGCGCCCGCCGGCGTTGCCAGATAGGAGGTGAGCGCGTCCATGCCGCGCATTTCGATGCGGAATTTGCCGATGCCCATATAGGGGCTTGCGTTGCTGGCGGTCAGGTCGCCGGTCAGCGCGAGGCCGTAACCCGGCGCGTCGATCACGCCCTCGGTCATCACGATATGCGTGCCCGCATTGTTGATCGCGTTGCGGATGCCGTCGCGTCCCGGCGCCTGCACAAAGGCGGCAAGGGGCAGTTTTTCGACATTGCCGCGGAAGTTCATGCGCGTGGGCGTGAAATTGACGGCGGTAGTGTCGGTGGAGGTGAACCCTTCCGCCGTGTATTCGATGGTGCCGTCGGCGAGGCCGGTCCTGATTTTGGACAGCGCGCTTTTCATGACGACGGTTTTGACCGTGCCGCCGGTGGTGCCGCCCTGCGGGGTGACGTTCTGCCAGCTGAGATTCTGCTGGTCGACCAGGATATCGGCACGGTCGAGCAGGGACGTGGCCAGCGCAAGCGCGGCCGACTGCATGCCGGCAGCGCCGCCCGTCGCGGCCTGCTGGCGGGCATCGCGCGTGGCAGACAGGTCGAGATCATGCAGCATGGCGCGCAGGCGGTTGGTGCCGGCGCTCCATGATTTTTTGGGGTCCTTGTAGGACATGCCGGTGGCCGCGATTTCAAACGGGCCGGAGTGGAATTTGCCGCTGGGGCTCAGGCGCAGCGTGGCGGTCAGTTCCGGGATTTGCGTCTGCGCGTTTTTGGTGAGGTCGTTGATGCGGATGTTTTTGTAATTCGCATCCATCTGCAGGAAAGCCAGCGCGGTCATGTTCCAGAGGCCGTTCATCGACTGCGTCCCGATATCGAGGGAGCCGACATTGCGCCCGTCCTTCATGTCCACCATGGGGGTGGGCAGGGCGACGGCAACCTTGAAGACATCAGGGTCATTGGTGGGGATGGCGTTGATGGCGACCATGCCGATGGTGCGGGTGACGCCGCCGGGCATATCGAGGGTCAGAAGCGGTGTGGTCACCGCATAATAGGTACCCGCGGGTTCGACCATGAGGTCGCCGCTTTGCTTCATGAGCATGCCTTTTTGCGAAAAGGATGCGGCCACGGCGTTGAGCGAGTCCGCCACGCGGGGCTTCAGGGCGTCGGCGCCCTTCTGGTCGATGACCGGGGCGGCAGCGGACGGGGTGGAGGTCGCAAAAGCGGGCGTTGCGATCAACAGGCAGAAGGCAAAAAGCAGGTGGCGGATCATTGGCAGGTATCTCCCATGTCGCATTCTATCATTTGTTGAGGCACGCTATCAAAGTAATGTGATTTATATAAGGCATTTCCGGGGGTTGCACGGGGGCTGAGGTATGCATATAGTCGGGGCCGATGACCGATTCAACACCCCCGACTGCGGCGGAAGCGCCCGCTGTGACCGCCGGCCCCCAGGCCGGGCGTTATTCGCTGGCCGATGACGGTCAGATTTTCTTTCAGCCCGATGCCACCAACCCGCTGCCCGGTTCTGCCGTCGGCACGGTCAGCAAGGGCGAAAGCCTGCTGTCGCCCACGACGGATTATGAACCCGCGCGCGACTGGCTGGCCATTCATATCCGTACCGTGCTGGAGCCGCTGTTCCTTCTGAAACAGGAAGCGGGTGAAGGTGTTCTGCCCGAAGGCTCGCCACGCGAAATCGGCGCGCAGCTTTACGATCATCTGGGTGTCATGCACCGCGCCGACCTGGAAGAACAGATCGCCAAGCTGGAGCCTGAAACGCGCAAGGCCTTGCGTTCCAAGGGCGTGCGCCTTGGACCCATTCTGGTTTTCCTGCCCGCGCTGGTCAAACCCGCCGCCGTCAAAATGCGCGCGCTTCTGTGGGGCGTGTGGAACGGCAAGTCGTTGCCGGTGGCACGGCCTGCCGATGGCCGCGTGTCTGAAGTCATCGACCCCGCATCGGTCGACCGCCATTTTTACCGCATGATCGGGTACCCGGTCTTCGGCCCCCGCGCGATCCGCATCGACATGCTGGACCGTGTCATCACCGATATTTACGACACCGCGCAGGCGGGTGTGTTCGAAGCCAAGCATAAATATGCCGAATGGCTGGGCACCAACCTTGATGCCCTGCATGCCATTCTGGAAGCCATGGGTCATCGCCGGATGAAGGCCGATGCGGTGGATGCGCCGGCAGCCGAAGCGGAGGCGAAACCGGAAGAAATTACGGCGGCGCAGGCCGCTGGCGACGCGCCCGCGCTGGAAGCCATTCCGTCCGTGGAAATTGCGCCGGAAGTGGCAAGCGCTGAAACAGCAGGCGCCGAGTCCGCGCCGGATACGAAAGGCGCCGAGTCCGCGCCGAAACCCGTCGTGCCGCTGGTGAAATTTATGCTCAAGCGCGGGAAGATGTCTGACCGCCCGCAGCACAAGCGCCCGCAACGCGACCACAAGTTCAAACCGAAAAAGGCATTCGATCCGAACAAGCCCGTTCTTCTGACCGAAGAAGACAAGGCGCGGATCAAACAGCGTGAAGAAGAGCGCAACAAGGGTCGCCAGAACCGTGATGGTGGCGGCGACCGTCCGCGCAAACCGCGCCGCGACGAGGGCGAGGAACGCGCCTTCCGCCCGAAAGACGGGCGCAACAAGCGCACCGAAAGCAACGAGGGGCGCGTCTATACCTTCGAGGGGACGAAGAAGGATGACGACGACAACAACCCGTTCGCGATTTTGAAAAACCTGAAGAAATAAGAATAAAAAAGCGCCCTTAAAAAGGGCGCTTTTGTTTTAGGACGCCTTCGCGCTTTCGATCAGGTGCGCCTCGCGCATGCGCTGTTGGGTGATGAGGTGGCGCGCCGCATCTTCCGGCAGGCCGATATGGACCAGCAGTTCCTGCGCCACGTGGAGCGAACCTTCGATGACATCCGGAATGGTGACGGTGGCACCGAGGCGGTAGAGTTCTGCCGCGTGTTCGGCGTCGCGCGCGCGCGCGACCACGGGCAGATGCGGGGCCATTTTCTGGGCCGCCGCCATTACACGCTTGGCCTGGTAAGGGTCGTCGATCAGGATGGCGACCGCGATGGCGCGATGAATGCCTGCACGGGTCAGGACATCTTCATCGGCGGCATCGCCTTCCAGCACGGGAATGAGGCGCCCG
>CALBME010000013.1 GCA_937896295.1 uncultured Micavibrio sp.
CAGCCTTTCAAAGGTTGTTTCTTACCCTTGAAAACGCGAATTTCAGGCCAAAAGTTCCGTTACCTGGCTTCGCATTTGAAGATGCCAAACGCGCCGCAGGTCGGGCACGGAGCGCCCATCGGTGCAGCGGCGCCACAGGTTTTGCAGGTTCTCCAGTCGGTCATGTTCTACTCCTTTTCGTTAGTGCAGTGAATCCGTCAGGCCCGGATGCGCACGGCGGGCGTGGTCTTCGGCGACAGCGAATTGCTGGCCGACCATGCGGGCATAAATGCCGTTGCGGGCGAGTAATTCGGTGTGCGTCCCTTCCTCCACGATCCTGCCGGCCTGCATCACATAGATGCGGTCGGCTTCCAGCACGGTGGAAAGACGGTGCGCGATAATCATGACCGTGCGCTTGCCGTGCAAAGACTGAACGGCCGTCTGGATGGATTTTTCGTTTTCGGTGTCGAGGGATGCGGTCGCCTCGTCCAGCAGCAGCACGGGCGACTCCTTCAATAAGGCGCGGGCCAGCGCGATGCGCTGTTTCTGGCCGCCGGACAGGCGCATGCCGCGTTCACCCAGCAGCGTGTCGTACCCCTGCGGCAGGGCCATGATGAAATCATGCGCCTGCGCATCGCGGGCGGCTTTTTCGATCTGACCCTGACGGGCATCGGGGTTTCCGAGCAGGATGTTTTCCTTCACCGTGCCGGAAAACAGCGCCCCGTCCTGCGGGACATAGGCGATGGCCCCGCGCAGATAGGGCAGCGGCAGGGTGCGGATATCGCGGCCATCGAGGGCGATGGAACCGGCCTGAGGATCGGCAAAGCGCATCAGCAGCTGAAACAGCGTGGTCTTGCCCGCGCCGGAGGGGCCGACAATGGCGATGGTTTTTCCGGCCGGGACGCTGAAGCTCAGCCCATCGATGACGGGCGTTTCGTTATAGCGGAAATGAAGATCGGAGATCTGCAACGCGCCCGCGGCATCCGGCAGGCGCGCGGATATCTGCGGGGAATGAATGCCGGGTTCGAGCGAGAGGATATCCTGTACCCGTTCCAGCGCCGCGGCGGCACGGAAAAGCGCCGCCCCCACATCGCCCAGAATGCCAAAGGCCGATGCGACGAGCGCGGCATAAAAGACGAAGGATGCGAGCGCACCGGACGACATGGTGCCGCCCATCACGTCGCGCGCGCCGATCCACATGACGGCGCAGAGCGATGAAAACAGAACGAAGATCACGGAAGACGCCATGGAGGCGCGGGTCACCGTCTGGCGCATCGCCGCCTTGAGGGTGTCATGCGCGGCATTGGCATATTTGCGGGCGAAGCGTTCTTCAGCGGTATAGCTTTGCACAATCTGGATGTTCGAAAGGGTTTCGCCCATCAGACCGCCGAGAAGGCCCGTATGTTCCTGTGACTTTTTGGCGTTGCGGCGGATCAGGCGCCCGATCAGCACGATGGGCAGCGCCACCAGCGGCATGATGGCCAGAACCATCAGGGTCAGGCGCGGGCTGGTCGCGACCAGCATGACGATGCCCCCGGTCACCAGAAGGATATTGCGCACGACGAGAGGCAGCGAGGTGCCGATGGTGGAGCCGATCAGGGTCGTATCAACGGACAGGGCGTTGGCGACCTCATGGCTCATCCGGCGCTGGTAAAAGGCCGGGTCGAGGAGCAAAAGCCGGGTAAAGGCCCGCACGCGCAGACGGGCGACGACATTTTCAGCCAGCCAGCCCGCGATGGACAGGCGGGTAAAGGAGGCCAGCGCCAGCGCCGCCACCATGAGCACCATGATGCCCAGCAGATGATTGATGCGGGCGATATCCTTGCCCGCAAGCCCTTGATCCACCAACTCTTTTAAGACGTAACCAAAACCCAGCGTAATCCCGGCGGCGGCCACCAGCGCCAGCAGCATCAGCAGGAACGGCCCGATCTGGCCGCGTTCGATCAGGCCCAGAACGCTTAAAGCGGGCGGCATCAGCCTGGTCTGGTTCGTTTTTTCGGTGACATCCGGGGTCATGGCGGGCCATAGTGCCGCTTCGCCGACTCATACGCAAGTGCTTGGGGAAAACCCGAAAAATGTGCATAAGTTAACGGCGAAAGCGCCATGAAATTGACACCTTAGGCAAAGTTTTTAAAGGTGGGCGCACAGCAAAACTCATACAAGTTATCCACAGGGCGCACGATGCGGAACGTTCTTATTGGCATTATTTCACTGGTTGTCGTCATCGCGGTCGGTGCCGGCGCATATAGCTGGTATCAGGGCCAGATGAATGAAGAGGCCGGCGATATCGCCGCCAACGACCTGAGCAACGGCACCCTGCCCGCTGCCGGTGCAGAACCCACGCTGGACCCCACGCCCGCCACCGCCGACGGCCCGCAATCGGTGCCCGGCATGAACCTGCAGGACGCCGCAACCGCACAGCAGGCCGACGAAGCCAAGCTGGCCAAACCGCAGGACGTTCACGTCACGGTCGATGGCATCGACCCGAAAGCGCCGCGTTCGATCGGCAAGCTGGACGCACCGGTCACGATGATCGAGTATTCGTCCCTGACCTGCCCGCACTGCGCGCATGCGCACGCCACCATCCTGCCGCAGCTGATCAAGGACTATGTCGAAACCGGCAAGCTGCGCATCGTGTTTTCGGATTTTCCGCTGAACCAGCAGGCACTGGACGCATCGAAAGTGTCGCGCTGCGTGGCCAACGACCAGTATTTCGGTTTCCTGACCATGCTGTTCGGTTCGATCGAAACCTGGGCGTATAGCGGCACGCACCCGCAGCCGCTGATCCAGACCGCGACGCTGACCGGACTGTCGGCAGACAAGGCACGTGAATGCCTGAACAACACCGACGTTGAAAACGCGCTGGTGCAGGGCGTTCAGGAAGCGGCGCAGAAATACAAAATCAACTCCACGCCGACCTTCGTTTTCAACGACGGCAAGAAAATGATTGCGGGCGCACGCCCGTACGCCGAATTCCAGGCCGCGATCGACTCGCTGCTGCCGGCAAAATAAGAGACTTTTTGAGGGGATAAGGTACGTCACATGGTTCAGATCAATCGCCTGCGTCTTTCGGGCTTCAAGTCCTTCGTCGACAAGACCGAACTGGATATCGGCGGCGGCCTGAACGGCATTGTCGGGCCCAATGGCTGCGGCAAGTCGAACCTTGTCGAAGCCCTGCGCTGGGTGATGGGTGAAAACCGCGCCAAGAACATGCGTTCGGGCGACATGGAAGACGTGATTTTCGCGGGTACCGCCGCACGCCCCGCACGATCGATTGCGGAAGTCACCGTTCTCCTGGACAACACGGACGGCAAGGCGCCCGCCCCGTTCGGCAATTCCGCCCAGATCGAAGTCACGCGCCGGATCGAACGCGACAAGGGTTCGCAGTACCTGGTCAACGGCAAGCAGGTGCGCGCACGCGACGTGCAATTGCTGTTTGCGGACTCGCTGACCGGTTCCCACTCGCCCGCCCTCGTCAGCCAGGGCCGCGTCACCCAGCTGATTCAGGCCAAGGCCACCGAGCGCCGCCAGATGCTGGAGGAAAGCGCCGGTGTCGCATCCCTCTACACCCGCCGTCACGAGGCGGAACTGCGCCTGAAGGCCGCCGATGAAAACCTTGCCAAGCTGGACCTTGTCCTGGGCGAAATGGTCACGCGCGCGAACAGCCTTCGCAATCAGGCGCGCCAGGCGCTGCGCTACCGCGACCTGTCGGACACGATCCGCCGTTTTGAATCGCTGCTGGCATGGCAGGACTGGTCCAACACGCGCGAAAAACTGAAAAAGGAAGAAGCCCGTTTCAATGAAACGGACCTCTCCGTCCGCGCGACGCTGACCCGTACCACCGAACTGACCGTTGCCGTCACCAACGCATCCGAACAGGTCGAAATTCAGCGCAAGACCGATATCGAGGCGCGCGCCGAACTGCAGATCCTGCGCCAGACGTCGGAACAGCTGGAGCGCGAGACGCTTCACCGCCGCAACGAATATAGCGACCTGAACCGCCAGATTGCGCAAAGCCAGTCGGATCTGAACCTTGCCGCCGAACAGCGCGACGCGCTGACCCAGCGTGCCGAAATCATCAAGGCAGATCTTGAGCGTATCGCGTCGGAAGACGCCGGCACGCCCGCCGAGGTCAGCGCACTGGAAGCCGAATACAAAACCGCCCGCGAACAGGTCGGTGAAGCCGAAAACGCCGTGCTGACCCTGCAGGACCGTATCCGCCGCATGATCAGCGAACGCGATGCCGCCAACGCCGCGCTGGACCGCGCGCGCAGCGAACAGGCCCGCGCAGCCGCACGCCTTGCCGAAATCGAAGCGCAGTACGAGGCCGTTGCCGCGCCTGCGCCGGAAGAGCGCGAGATGGAAGACGCGCAAGCCGCCGTCGCCGCCAGCAAAGCCGCCCGCGAAACCGCCGAAGCCGCCGTCGCAGGCAAGCAGGACGCGCTGGACCAGGCACGCGAGCGCGCAGCCGCCGCACGCGAAGCATTGTCCGCCGCGCAGCAGGACCGCGACATCAAGGCGCGTGAGGTCAAATCCCTGACCAACATGCTGGAAAGCCTGTCGAAGGGTTTTGAAAATTCGCTGATCCTTTCACTCGACATTCCCGCCGACCTTACACAGGCGGTGGCAACCGCCGCCGGCGACGCCGCGCTGCGTGCTGGCGAAGATGCATGGAACAGCACGGGCGAGGCATTTGCCGCATCCGACTGGGCCGCCGGTGTCACGCCGCTGTCCACGCTTATCACCGCGCCTGCCCGTCTTTCAGCCTTCGTGTCGTCGGTCGGCATCGTGGACGGCGATGGATCGCAGGTGCAGCTGAAACGCGGACAGGTCATCGTCAACCGTGACGGCGGGCTGTGGCGCTGGGACGGTCTTGCCGCCACCGGTGCGAAAGAAACCCGCGAGGCGCAGATCCTGAACATCCGCGCGCAGATGCGCGATGCGCAGGCCGCCCTTGAAACCGCAACGCCGAAGGTCGGTGAAGCCGAGGGCGCCGTCGCGCAGGCCAATGCCGTCCGCGACGAACTGACCGGCGCCCTTTCCGCCGCGCAGGCGGAGGCCAAACAGGCCGCATCGCAGCTTTACGCGGCAGAAAACCGCGTGGCGTCCCTGCAAAAGGCCGTCAACGACCATGCGGCCCGCCGCACTGTTTTGAGCGAGCAGCGCATCAACGCGCAAACCAATGCGCAGAACGCCGAGGCCGCGCTGGCCGAGGCACAGCAACGCGCAAGCGCCTTTGAATCCGCAACCGCCGAGGACGAACTGCGCGCAGAACTGGCAACGGCAGAAGCCCAACTGGCCGAACGCCGCGCCGCGCGCGACGACATCTCGGTCCGCATGGAAAGCCGCAAGGCCGCCGCCGCGCAGGTCCAGCACCTGCGCCAGAGCCTTGAGGCAGAAGGTACCCGCACCAACGACCAGATCACCCGCGGCGCCGCGCAGGCCGCAAGCCTGCAGACCCGCATCAGCGAACTGGAAGCGCGTATCGCCGCCCTTCGCCCGCAGATCATCGCGGACGAAACCGGCACGGCGCAGCAGGACCTGCTGGACAAGATCAACGCGATGGAAGACACGGTGCGCGATGCATCGGACGCCTTCGCCACCGCGGACGCTTCGGCCAAGCAACTGGCCAGCGAACTGCGCAAGGTGGAAGAAGAAGGTTCGAACCTGCGCGAAAAACGCGCCGTCATCCAGGCGACCGTTGCCGCCCTGCAGGCCGAACAGACCCGCATCGCCACCGAAATCGAAGACCGTTTTTCGACCAGCCCGGCCGCGCTTGAAAACACCGTCATGGCCGACTGGCCGGATGGCCTTCCCAGCGCGTCGAAGGCGAAATCGGAACGCGATTTCCTGAACCGCGAACGCGACGCCATGGGCGCCGTCAACCTGCGCGCGGAAATCGAACTGACCGAAACGGAAAGCGAACACGCACGCCTTGAGGCCGAGAAAGTCGACCTCACCGCCGCGATCGAGCGCCTGCGCGAAGGTATCGGCACGCTGAACGAAGAAGCGCGTGAGCGCATCGTGCGTACGTTCGACGCCGTGAACGCGCATTTCAAGGAACTGTTCACGCGACTGTTCGGCGGCGGTGAAGCGTATCTGAAGCTGGAAGGCGAAGATCCGCTGGACGCCGGCCTCGAGATTTACGCGCAGCCCCCGGGCAAGATGCTTCAGAACCTGAACCTGCTTTCGGGCGGCGAACAGACCCTGACCGCACTGTCGATGATTTTCGCCATGTTCCTTGCGAACCCCGCGCCGGTCTGCGTGCTGGACGAAGTCGACGCCCCGCTGGACGACGCCAACGTCGACCGCGTGTGCGGACTGCTGGAACAGATGTCGAAATCCTGCGCCACGCGTTTCCTGGTCATCACCCACCACCGCATGACCATGGCCCGCATGGACCGCCTGTACGGCGTGACCATGGCGGAACGCGGCGTGTCGCAACTGGTGTCCGTCAACCTGGCGGCACAGGGCGACCTGCTGGAACAGCACAAAGCCGCCTAAGTTTTGGGCCGGGTCGGCCGTGGGCGTAAAAAAGGGTTATTATGACCGATCAGGAAGACCAGAAGCTCAAAGACATGCAGGCGCAGATCGACGCCCTGCGCGACAAGGTGCACCCGGCACCACCCAAAGTCACGGCGGACGCCCAGAACATGTCCACCGGCGTGCGGGCCGGGACCGAGCTTGTGGGCGCCATTCTGGGGTCAGGCCTGATCGGCTATGGCCTCGACCAATGGCTGGGAACGGCCCCGTGGCTGCTAATTACCCTGCTGGTTCTGGGGGTTGGGGCCGGGTTTCTCAATGTCTGGAAAACCACGCAGAATATAGGGACCGGCGTGGGTGTAAAAAACCCACCGAAACAGTGAAATAATTCCTTGGCAAACGCCTCGCCAACCATTACTTAGGGGGCCAGTTTTAAGAGCCAACCCCGACCCCGAAAACGAGAGCCGTGGCTGACCCAATTCACCAGTTCCAGATCCAGAACATCGGACCCCAGCTGTCCGTTGCCGGAATCGACGTTTCTTTCACCAATTCAGCCCTTTGGATGGTTATCGCCGCGCTTGTTTCGACCAGCGTGCTGACCCTGGCCATGCGCCGCCCGCAAATGGTGCCGGGCCGTCTGCAGGTGTTCGCCGAATCCATGTACCAGTTCGTCGCCAAAATGGTCGATGAGAACGTGGGTCTTAAGGGCCGCGAATATTTCCCGTTCATCTTCACGCTGTTCACCGTCGTGCTGATGGGCAACATGCTGGGTCTGATCCCCTATTCCTTTACCTATACCAGCCACCTGGCCGTTACCGCGGGCCTGGCCGTTTTCATCTTCATCTGGGTGACGGTTCTGGGCTTCGTCAAACACGGCGCGCATTTCCTGCATTTCTTTTCGCCCGAAGGCGTGCCCTTCGCGCTTAAATTCCTGGTCATCCCGCTTGAGATCATTTCGTACATGACGCGTCCGCTGACGCTGGCGATGCGACTTTTCGCCAACATGATGGCGGGCCACCTTGTCCTGAAAGTGTTCGCAGGTTTCTGCGTATCGCTGATGTCGCTCAGCATCGTCGCCTCGGTCATCCCGATGGCGTTCAACGTGATCATGATCATGTTCGAGGTGCTGATCGCGTTCCTGCAAGCTTATGTGTTTACCGTGCTGACCTGCATCTACTTCAAAGATGCGCTGGAAATGCACTGATCCCGACTTTAACTTTTTTAACTTTAACGACTGAAAATAGAAGGAAATACAAATATGGAACTCGATGCCGCAAAACTGATTGCCGCCGCCCTCGCACTTCTGCCCCTCGCTGGCGTTGGCATTGCGCTTGGCAACATCTTCTCGTCCTACAACGCCGCTGTCGGCCGTAACCCGGGCGCCGCTGAACTGCTGGACAAGAAATTCTTCCTGACCTTCGCACTGACCGAAGCTCTGGCGATTTTCGCACTCGTTATCTCGCTCATCATCCTGTTCGGCTAATGCGCAAGACGGCCTTCCTCACACTCGCACTCGTGCTGGCGTTCGCCGCCGGCGCGCCGGTGCATGCGCAGGGAACGCCGCCCGGTGCGACGCAGGGCCTGCCCTTCGTCAATGACGGCGCGAACCAGCCTGTGCTGCAACCCATCTCTCCCGACGCGGCGCCGGTTGACGGCGCGGCCGTGGCAGGTGACGCAGCCCATGCCGAAGGCGCCCGCAAGGGTCTGCCCCAGTTCGACATCTCGACGTTTGCCCGCCAGCTGGTCTGGCTGGCCATCACGTTCCTGTTTGTCTATTTCGTGTTCGCGCGCAAGACGCTGCCGTCCATCGGCCGCGCCATCTCGGACCGGATGACCCGGATCGAAAACGACCTTGAACAGGCTGAAAAGCTGAAGAAGCAGGTCGAACAGGTGCGCAACGACTACGAAGCCGCCATCGCCAAAGCCCAAGCCGAAGCAACCAATATTATCAATCAGTTGCAAGGTGATATTAAGAAGTCGATTGAAGCTCAGGATGCTGATTTCAAAGCCCGCGCCGAACAGGCCGTGGCCCAGCTTGAAATGAACATTACGGCCAATCGCGGCCGCGTTCTTGGCGAACTGAACACGCTGGCGGCATCGCTGGCCGTGGACATCGCCAACCGCGTCGCCGGTGTCAAAGCCGACGAAAAAGCCGCCCGCGCCGAAATCGACGCCCACCAAGTGAACATGAAGGCCGCATGACCAGCACGCCCGGAACCCCCGCCACGGAACAAGCCCTGACCCCCGCGACTGATGTCACGCCGGGTCCGGATACGGTTGCCACGACGCAGGTCGCGGAAGGCCACGCCGAAGCCCATGGCCATGGCGGTTTCCTGGGCGATGCCACCAACTGGGTTTTCATTTCATTCGTCATCTTTGCCGTGCTGTTCGTCCGTTACGGGCTCAAACGCGTACTCGGTACGCTGGACAAGCGCATCGATGACATCCGTACCGAAATCGACGCCGCCGAAAAACTGAAACGCGATGCGACCGAGATGCTGGCCAATTACCAGCAACGTCACCGCGATGCGATGAACGAGGCCGCCGAAATCGCCGCCAATGCCAAGCGCCAGGCCCAAAGCATGCAAGACAAGGCCGAAGCCGACCTGAAAGACACGATCGCACGCCGTGAAAAGCAGCTGAACGACCGCCTGTCGCGCATCGAAGCGGCAGCCGAAGCCGAGCTGCGCAAGGTGACCGCCGATGTCGCTCTCAAGGCATCGGAAGCCCTGATCCGCAAGGGCATGGACGCCAAGGCGCAAAACGCGCTGGCCGACCAGGCGATCGCCAACCTGTCCAAAGCCGTTAACTAATCACCTTCCCGCCTTCGCATGGATCATGCGACGCGCTAGGATGGCGCATGTCACCCATTAGCCCTTCGCCGCATATCCGATCCGCCGCACGGTGGAAGGGTTTGCGCGTGGGGCTTCTGGGCGGGTCCTTCAACCCTGCCCATGACGGGCACATGCATATCGCGCGGCAGGCGCTGGTCCGTTTCAAACTGGATGCGGTGTGGTGGGTCGTATCGCCGGGCAACGTTCTTAAAACAAAATCGGTGGTGGCGGATTACGCGGCGCGCGTCGCGGCGGTGTCCGCGTTTGTACAGCATCCGCGCATGTGCGCCACCGATATCGAGGCGCATCTGCGCACGCGTTACACGTATGACACCGTACGCGCCCTCAAAACCCGGTTTCCGACCACGCGGTTCGTATGGATTGCCGGCATGGACAATGCGTGCGATTTCCACCGCTGGGACCGGTGGGCCGACCTGCCCGGCCTGATCCCGTTCGTGTTCTTTGACCGCCCACCGGCGCTGGCCAAAATCAAGGGCAAGCGCCTGCGCCAGAACCGGCGCATCACGCAGTGCACCAAAACCGTCACCCACCGTCCAAAACGGGGAGAAACCGGCGTTTTCTGGATGTTCCGTGGCCGTGCCATCAACCTGTCGAGCACCCAGATCAGGGCCCGGGCGCGGTGATCTTGGCGTTTCTGGCGACTCTGCGGTATACTGAGGGTAATGATGGATCGCCCCTGCAGGACGCAGATGACACCGCCAGCCTCCGCCGCCCTTGAAAGAGGACAGGCGGATTTTTATTTCAAACACACCACAAAGGAGAGCACCCCATAGCCAGCAAAAAAAAGACCGCGGTCATTTCGGGACCCGAAGCCATGGCGAACGCGATTACCGCGCTTCTCGACGAAGGCAAAGCCGAAGACATCATTCTTGTACCGCTTGCCGGTAAATCATCCATCGCCGATTTCCTGATCATCGCCTCGGGCCGTTCCGGGCGCCATGTTTCGGCCCTCGCCGACCAGATCGGGCGTTACATCAAAGACCATCACAACAAAACCGCCCGTCACGAAGGCAAAGGCAATGGCGACTGGGTCATCACGGATGCCGGCGACGTCATCGTGCATATTTTCCGCCCGGAAGTGCGCAGCTTTTACAACCTTGAGAAAATCTGGGTCGAGCCAGCCGAAACGGCGCAGCCAGCCCCGAAAAAACGCAAGGCGTAAGGGCAACGTTTAAGCGTCTTAACTTCCTATAGGCCCCGCCCTATAGTGAGGCATGAAGTTTTCTATCCTTGCCGTTGGGAAGATGAAGGACCGGGCGCAACTCGACCTTTACAACGACTATGCAAAGCGCCTGAGCCCGCCGCCTGCGCTCAAAGAACTGCCGGAAAACGGCGATCCTGAAAAACTGATCGATGAGAACGCCTTCGTGATCGTCATGGACGAACGGGGCAAGAACCTGTCGTCGCAGGAGCTGGCCGCCACGCTGCAGAACGCGATGAACGCGGGTAAATCCACCTGCCAGGTTCTGATCGGCGGAGCCAACGGGCACAGCGACGCGGTCCGCGCGCGCGCCCATCTTCTTTTGTCATTCGGCAAGCTGACCTGGCCGCATATGCTGGCCCGGATCATGCTTCTGGAACAGCTTTACCGCGCCAAGTCCATTCTGGCCGGGCATCCGTATCACAGGGAATAGATGCGCCGGCTTATCCTGATGTCCGCATTCGTCCTGTCCCTGCCCGCCGTGGCGATGGCGGCGGATGAGGATGCGCGCGCCGCCCTTTCGGGACGGCTTGTCGCGGCGGCCGCGGATATCCGTGGGGTGGAGCGCCAGCTGGAACGCCTGCAGGAAAACCTGGCCGACCTGAACCTGAAAAAGGCCAATCTTGAAAAAGAATACCGCGACCGGCGCGTGCGCATGGCGGGGACGCTTGCGGCGCTGACGCACATGGCGCAGACACCGCGTGAAGCCGTGCTGATCCGCCCCGGCGGACCGTTGCAGGCCGCGCGCACGTCGATGCTGTTATCCGCGTCGCTGCCCGCCATTGAAACGCAGGCGGCGTCGTTTCGCGGGCTTTTGACCGAACTTGAAAAAACGCGCGGGGAACTTGCCAGAAAAACCACGCAGGCGGAAACCGCCCGCGCCGACCTGAGCGCCCGCCACCGCAGCTTAAGCGCCCTGCTTGAGAACCGCGACGCCAGCCATGACATCGCCGCCGAAAGCGCCGCCGTGGCCGCGCTGGTCCGCGATGCGCAGTCGCTCAAGGACCTGCTGGAGGACCTGTCGTCCGGCGGCCCGAAGATGGAATTGCAGGCCGTGAGCGTGCCGGAAGGCGAAGGGCAGCTGCCCGTATCCGGCGTGGTGCGGGTCCGGTACGGCCAGCGCGATCCGGATACCGGCAACCGCGCCAGCGGCCTGTCCATCGAAACCCTGTCCGGTGCCGTGGTTGTCGCCCCGCTGGGCGGGGTCGTGCGCTATGCCGGGCCGTTCAAGGGGTATGGGACCATTGTCATCATTGCCCATAAGGGGGGCTATTACTCCCTGATCGCGGGTCTGGATAAATTAAGCGTTTCTGCGGGTCAGGAGATTGTTTCGGGTGAGCCTGTTGCTATACTTGGAACCGTTGACCAGACGAATCAGGCCGGCAACGCGCGCAGGAGTGTTTATTACGAACTGCGTTATGGCGGCCAACCCATCGATCCGTCCCGGAAACTGCCCGACCTCGGCTAGCGCCGGGTTAACCCCAGTGGTTCATTCTTGATTGGAACATTCATGACCCGTCTTCGTTACTTCGTTCTTTCCGCCCTGATGCTGTCCTTCGCGGCCCCCGCATTCGCGCAACAGGCACCCCGCGGCGCGGACCAGATCGCGCAGGCCGCCGCATCGGGCACAAATCCGAAGCAGGACACGGAAGAAACGTACAAAATGCTCAAGCTGTTCGGCGAAGTGTTCGAACGCGTCCGCGCCCAGTATGTCGACCCCAAGACGGACAAGGAACTGATCGAATTCGCCCTGAACGGCATGCTGTCATCCCTCGACCCGCATTCGTCATACCTGAACGACGAAGGCTTTGAAGATATGAAGGTGCAGACCCGCGGCAGCTTCGGCGGCCTGGGCATCGAGGTCACGATGGAAAACGGCCTTGTCAAAGTCGTATCGCCCATCGACGACACCCCCGCCTTCAAGGCCGGGGTGAAGGCCGGCGACCTGATCACGCATCTCGACGGTAAACCCGTACTGGGATTAACACTGAACGACGCCGTTGAAAAAATGCGCGGCAAGGTCGGCAGCACCATTGAAATCACCGTGCGCCGCGAAGGCACCGCCGAACCGGTCAAATTCAAGATCACACGCGATGTCATCCGCATCAAGTCGGTGCGTTATTCGGTGTACGACAATGTCGGTTACATCCGCATCACGACCTTCAACGCGCAGACCGATACCGGTCTTAAAAACGCGCTGGCCGACATTCAGAAGCAACAGGGCAACAAGCTGCTGGGTTACGTGCTGGACATGCGCAACAACCCGGGCGGCCTACTTGACCAGGCGATCGCCGTGGCCGACGACTTCCTTGAAAAGGGCGAAATCGTATCGACGCGCGGCCGCAACGAAGAAGACACCAAACGTGACAACGCCACGCCGGGCGACCTGGCCAACGGCCTTCCCATGGTCGTGCTTATCAATGGCGGTTCGGCTTCGGCATCGGAGATCGTGGCCGGTGCGCTGCAGGACCATCGCCGCGGCGTGCTGATCGGCACCAAGTCGTTCGGCAAGGGATCGGTGCAGACCATCATCAGCCTGCCCGGCGGGACGGCCATTCGCCTGACCACCGCGCGTTATTACACGCCATCGGGCCGTTCGATCCAGGCCAAGGGGATCGAGCCGGATATCGTGGTTCCGCAGTCGAAAATCGAAAACCTTGAAAACCCGGACATGAACATCAGCGAAGCCGACCTGAAAGGCGCGCTGTCCAACCCGCAGGCGGCAGCACCGGGCGACGAGAAAAAAATGCCGGTCATCAAACCCGCCGATGAAAACGCGCCGAACGCCGAACAGGCCCCTGCGCTGGACCAGTCGGCCAAGGAAAAATCGACCGAGAAGAAACCGATTTCGATCGACCACCCGGAACTGGCTGACGATTACCAGCTGGCCCGTGCCATCGACCTTCTGCGCGGCATTTCCCTTTACAAGAGCCAGCACGCCCCTGAGGGCGCGCCGGACATGGTGAAACGCGCCGAGGCCAAAGCCCCGGCAGAGGTGAAGAAGGCCGATCCGAAAAAAGAAGACGTGAAGGCGGACGACGTCAAGCAAGATGACGCGAAGCCCGCCGCACCTGCACCCAAGGAATAGACCCCGCATGGTGAATGACGGCGACCAGGATATTCCCAGCAGCGTTGCCGATGGCGACGCATCAGGCGGCGGAAAAATTTGGATGCGCGTTTTGCGTTATCCGTTTCTTTCCTCGCTGCTGATCGGGATATTCGCGGTCATGGCCGCCGCCGTGATCCTGCCCAGCGACGGCCCCGCCCCGCACGCGGTCAGCGTTGCCGTCACGGGCGGATTGCCTGCACCGGAACCGGATACAACCGCGCCCGATACGCATAAAACGGACGCGCATACCGAACAGCAACAGCCTGCCGCATCCACCGAACCTGCCAAAGAGCATGCGGCCACACAGGATGCAGCAGCAGCAGCGGCAACGCCGACCCCGGCCGTTGAAGCAGCCCCTGCCATTCCCATCGTGGCCGAGGCCGCCGTCGTCATCGCCGATGCGGGCCTGAACCTGCGCGTGGCCGAGGAAATCGACAAGGCCATGCCGCGCGATACCACGCTGGCCATTTCCGTTTATGCCAACGACCCGGCGGCGACCGCAGCGGCCTTCAAAACATCGGGCCGCGACGTGTGGCTTCAGATAGCGGCGCAAAGCATGCGCGGCGGCATCGACCCCGGCCCGATGGCCGTGTCGTCCAGCCAGTCGACCAAGGACAATACCGCGCTGTTGCAGAAGCAGATCGCCCTTGCAGATAACAACATCATCGGCATTTATGTGCCTGAAGACGCCGACATCACCGGGGGCGACCCGGATATGTGGCGCGACATCGCCCTGAACCTGATCGCGTCGAGCATGATGATCATGGATGCGACCCCGGCCAAGGTGGCTACCACCCTGTACATGCAAAAACAGGAATCACAGATCAGCGCGTATCTGAAGACCGACGTGATCGTCAGCGGCGACATGGGACCTGCAGCCTTACAGAAAGCACTGGCTGACGCCGTGCCCATCATCCTGAACAAGCAGCAGGCCATCATCGTCATGAACCGCCCCACGGCGCTTGCGGTGCAGACGCTGGCCGATTGGGTCAAAACGCTGCCTTCCAAGGGAATCCGCCTTGTTCCCGCAACCAAGTTCACGGGTTTAAAGGGTTGATTAGCCCCTAGTCCCCGCCTATCCTTCTTCTCATGAAAAATATTGAGGAGTTAAGGAATCTCCCTTATCGGCAATGCGTCGGAATAGTGCTTTTCAATTCAGACGGGAACGTCTTCGTCGGCGAGCGCCTGGATCATCCGGGTGCGTGGCAGATGCCGCAGGGCGGTATCGACGCAAATGAAAGTATCGAGCATGCCGCGCTGAGAGAGCTTCGTGAGGAGACCGGCACCGACAAAGCCGAAGTGGTTTACGTCAGTGACGAAATCCTCACCTATGAACTGCCCGATCACCTGCTCGGCAAGCTATGGGGCGGGCGGTACAAGGGCCAGGAGCAACGCTGGGCCGCGCTTCGCTTTACCGGCGAAGACCGCGACATCACGCTGTACGACAAGGTGCATCCTGAATTCGCGGCGTGGAAATGGGTGCCGCTTCCGCAGGTGTGCGAACTGATCGTGCCATTCAAGCGCGCCACTTACGAAGCCGTGATCCGGGAGTTTACGCCCGTGCTGGCCAAGGCCCTGCAAGGTTAAGATTTTCCCGTCTTTACTTCGCATCTGCGAATTTATCCATGCGAAATTTTGCATTTCGCCAAGCGTCCTTCTATGGTCACGGTTCACCCGGGTCCCGTCGAACGGACCTAACCACTAGCGAAAGAGGATCTCTTTCATGACCACCCAAAAACCCTACGATACCGATACGTCATCCATGCGCGGTTTTGCATCGGGCGCGCAGCTTGTTGCTGCCAGGCCGGACCCGTATGCCGGCAAGGAACAGGTGTTTGTTCCGGCATATGAAGGCGACAAACCGGACAGCGATACATCGTCGATGCGCGGTTACCGCTGGCTGCCCAAAGGCACCAAAGTCACCGTCGGCATGCCGTAAGGAAAATGAATAAAGAAAACCCCGCCGGATCAGGCGGGGTTTTTTAATATCGATGCAAAACCTTTAGAGACTATAGGAGATCGCCGGTCTTGCAGGCTTGAGCGACGGAAGCGCAGTGGCCACCGCAACAGGCGCCGCAGCGATCAGCGCGGTCTTCAACTGTTCCGCATCAAGAATGCGCGCATTGCTGAGTTCTCCGATTTCGAACGTATCGAAGAGGCCGCGATAAATGATTTCATCCTGATCGTAACCCTGCAGGTTTATGGCGGTGCGGTTTGGTACGGGCAGGTCGTCGAATCCGACCGGCCGTTCATAAGCGGGATCGGTATCACGGCGCGGCAGCACCGTGACGTAGCGGGGTGTATCCCCTTGCCCCACATCGTCGAGCACGAGAAAATAATCGAACATGCGTTCGCTGACCTGGCCGTGAGCAATTCCCGTTTCGGCGTGAATGTTTTTGCTGAAATGCACATCACCCTGCGCGGGTGACAGACAGAAGCGTGCAGCGTTCAGTTCATCCGGCGTCCAGAGGCCGACATGGATGTCGATAATCGCTTCGCCCGTCCACAAGCGGTGAGCGGCAACATAGGCATGAAAACTGCGGCCACCGATGCGGTTTTCGGCCGGGATCAGGTCATTCAATCCCTGGGCAATACCATCGAACTTGTCCTGCATGGTCTGAACAAGCGCCTGTGTTGGTTTGTCCAGCGTCAGGTCAAATTTGCGCCCGTCGTCCCATATTTCGTGCCCTTCCGGATCATCGCAGGGTGATCTTTTCAGGCTGCGGACAAAACCGGCAAAACGTTCAAAAAGCTTCATGCCCGAACCATACTTTTATTATGTATAATAGTCAAGCTCTGGCCATCAGTAAAAACCCCGCCGGATCCGGCAGGGTTTTTTGTTCTTAGGGGTTGAGCGGCGACCAGGCCGGGTCGGAGGCGTCGCCGGGTGTCTGGAGCTGGCGTTCATTGTAACCGGTCAGGTCGATCATGAAGGCCTTGGCCGAGCGGCCACCGCCGCCGGACGGCAGTTCCTTGAAGTAGATCAGGTAGCGGCCATTGGGCGCCCATGACGGCCCCTCAACGTGGAAGGACGTGACCAGCAGGCGTTCGCCGGAACCATCCGGCTTGATGACGCCGATGTAGAACTTGCCGCCCAGCATCTTGGTGAAGGCGATGAGGTCACCGCGCGGCGACCAGACGGGGTTGGCATAGCGGCCGTCACCGAAGGTGATGCGCTGCTGGTTCGAACCATCGGCATTCATGGTGTAGATCTGCTGTTTGCCGGAACGGTCGGATTCAAACGCGATGCGACGGCCATCAGGCGAGAAGCTGGCGGCGGTTTCGATGGACGGATCGCTGGTGATCTGTTTCATCTGGCGCGTGCGCAGATCCATCACGTAGATGTTGGTATTACCACCCGATGCCAGCGACATGGCGACCGAATTGCCATCCGGCGAGAAGCGCGGGGCAAAGGACATACCGGGGAAATCGCCTAAGACTTCCTGGCGGCCCGTATCGATGTTGTAGAGATAGACGCGCGGCTTGTTGTTCACATAGGCCAGATAGGTGATTTCCTGTGCGCTGGGCGAAAAACGCGGCGTCAGGACCATGTACGAGCCATCGGTAAGGAAACGGTGGTTCGCACCGTCCTGATCCATGATAGCCAGACGCTTGACGCGGTTGTTGAACGGACCGCTTTCGGCGATGTATACGACGCGGGTGTCGAAATACCCCTCCTCACCGGTCAGGCGTTTGAAAATGCTGTCCGCGATGATGTGCGAAATACGACGCCAGTTTTGCGGGGTGGTGGTGTAGGCCATGCCGTCCACCTGCGTTTCGCCGTAGACGTCCCAGAGGCGGAATTCCACGCGCAGGCGGCCATCGGGCGCGGCGGTGATAGCCCCGGTGACCAGCGCCTGTGAGTTCAGCGGTTTCCAGTCGGCAAAGCGCGGCCCCTGCAGCGCGGCTGAGCGCGCATCCTGAATAAAGGATGTGGGGTTGAGCGGGCGGAACAGGCCGGAGGATTCAAGGTCGCGGGAGACGATGTCGGAAATCTGGCTGCCGACCTGGGCATTGGCGCCGTCGCCCACGAAGGTCGTGATGGCGATTGGCATGGGTTCGGTGCGCCCCTGCGTCACGGCGATCTTCAGTTCGGCGCGGGCGGCAGAGGGAAGCAGCGCCAGGGCGAGAACAAACAGGCCAAAAATTTTACGCATCGAACGAATCCTTC
>CALBME010000014.1 GCA_937896295.1 uncultured Micavibrio sp.
CGTCCACCGAAGCGATATCCTCGACATCGCAGGGGAGGACCAGCGAGGAGCCGACGCTTTCCGCCAGCGGCTTGACGCGCTTGCCGAGTGCCTCGCCCTGATAGGTGAAGGCCAGTTCCGCCCCGTGTTTCGCCAGCATCTGCGCGATACCCCAGGCGATCGAATTCTGGTTGGCGACGCCCATGATGAGGCCGCGTTTTCCTTGCATGAGTCCAACCATGGGAATGCCTTCTTCCAAAACCCGGGCGAGCGCCCGGGCCTATGCGAGGGGACGAAAGCCCGGTGGGCTTTCAAAGCGTTCAGGCATCCGGATGCTTGAGGATGATCGTCGCGTTGGTGCCACCGAACCCGAAGGAATTAGACAGCGCATGGGTGATTTTCTTTTGCTTGGCCACGTTCGGCACCAGGTCGATACCCTGACATTCCGGACTGACATCCTGCAGGTTGATGGTCGGAGGCAGAATACCGGTCTGCAGTGCCTTGATCGAATAAATCGCCTCTACCGCCCCCGCTGCACCCAGCAGGTGGCCGATAGCCGACTTCGTGGAAGACATGGACACGCGATCAAGGCTGTTGGCGAACAGGCGCTTGATGGCGGTGCATTCGATACCGTCACCCACCGGCGTCGACGTGCCGTGCGCATTGATGTAATCGATGGCTTCGGGGCCGATTCCGGCGCGTTTCAGCGCGGCCTGCATGGCGCGGTAACCGCCGTCACCGTTTTCTGCGGGGCTGGTGATGTGATATGCATCGCCCGACAGGCCATACCCAAGAATTTCAGCATAAATTTTGGCGCCGCGTGCTTTCGCATGCTCGTATTCCTCAAGAACCAGAACACCGGCACCTTCGGCGATGACAAACCCGTCGCGGGCCGCATCAAACGGACGGGATGCTTCGGCCGGGCGATCGTTGAAACCGGATGACAAGGCGCGCAAGGCGGCAAAACCAGCCACGCCCAGATAATTGACGGCTGACTCGGCACCGCCGCAGACCATCACGTCCGCATCGTCCCACATGATCATGCGTGCGGAATCGCCAATGGCGTGCGTACCGGTGGCACATGCCGTCACGACCGAATGATTGGGCCCTTTGAAGCCGTACTGGATGGACACTTGGCCCGAGGCAAGGTTGATAAGCGCGCCGGGAATAAAGAAGGGCGACACGCGGCGCGCGCCCTTTTCTTTGAGAATACGTGACGTTTCATCGATCGAGGTAAGCCCCCCGATGCCCGAGCCTATCATGACGCCGGTGCGGCATTTCTGTTCCTCGGTCTCAGCCACCCAGCCCGAATCAGCAACGGCTTCCTTCGCTGCCGCCATGGCGTGCAGGATGAAGTCGTCGATTTTCTTCTGGTCCTTGGGCGGGACGATTGAATCGGCATTCATTTCACCGGGGCCGGTACCGCGCGGAACCATGCCAGCGATCTGGCTTGAAAGCTCGGACGGATCGAAATGCGTGATGCGCGTGATTCCGGATTCGCCGTTGATGATGCGCTTCCAGTTGTGTTCGACCCCGCTGCCCAGCGGAGACACGATGCCCATGCCTGTAACGACGACTCTTCTCATATCCGCACGAAAGGTAGATGAAAAACAAACGCCGGCAAAGATTTGCCGGCGTCTTGAATAGAGTTATTCAGATTAACCGGCCGACTTTTCGCCGATGAATTTCACGGCGTCGCCGACGGTCTGAATTTTCTCAGCCGCGTCATCCGGAATTTCAATGTTGAATTCTTCTTCGAACGCCATGACCAGCTCAACCGTGTCGAGCGAGTCAGCGCCCAGATCGTCGATGAAGCTGGCCGACTCGACCACTTTGTCTTCTTCGACGCCGAGGTGTTCGACAACGATTTTCTTCACGCGGGCTGCGATATCGCTCATGTTCTAATTCCTTGATTCTGTTTATAAGTGTTTTAATCCGCCCGCAGTCTTAGCAAAGCCTTGTGCCGAGTACAACCCTCATCTGGCAACAAAAGGGGCGATCTCGCTTAAGCTATTGATAATATGGGCACATCCGGCCTTTTGAAGGGCCTGTGCCGCCTTGTCGCGGTCGTGGGAAAAGCCCGTATAACCAAGCACGGTCATGCCAGCCGCAACACCGGCCCTGGCTCCCGGCACGCTGTCTTCCACCACGATACAGTCGGCTGCCGCAACCCCAAGACGCTGCGCGGCCTCTATATACATATCGGGCGCCGGCTTCGGGCGGGTGACATCACCCACTGCCACCACGTGACCTTCATGGATGACGCCCAGATACCCGGCATGGCGCAATTCAGCCAGAACGGCCGTACGCTGACCGTTGGATGCCACTGCCATGGGCACACTGCGTGTACCCAGTGACTGGACGAAGCTGACAGATTCCGGAAAAAAATTCATTTCAGACGGGATGCGTTCGACCATCAGCTGGGCGAAATCTTCTTCAAACTCCTCCGCCGACATTGAGATCCCATGACGCTGGTTCAGAAAGGCGATGATATCCTTTTTTGCCACGCCCATGAATTCCGCCAGATATGCCTCCGGGCTTTCAAATCGGATCCCGTGCGCGGCGAAATGCATCACATCGATGCGGGCGGACATGATTTCCGTATCGACCAGCGTCCCATCGCAGTCGAAAATGATGGCTTTGGTATGTGACATGCAGCTCCTTGCTTAAGAACTGCAATGTCGCATGGGAATACGGCGAAAATACGGGGGACTTAAATCATCGCCATGCCGCCGTTGACGTGAATCGTCTGGCCGGTGACATAGGCGGCCTCGTCAGACGCCAGGAACACAGCCGCGGACGCGATCTCGTCGGGCGTCCCCATACGCGCCATGGGGATCTGCACGTCGATTGCGGCTTTCTGTTCGGGCGTCAGGGCATCCGTCATCGCCGTGGCGATAAAGCCCGGCGCAATGCAGTTCACCGTGACATTGCGGGAGGCAAGCTCCGCCGCCACCGATTTGCTCCAGCCGATCATGCCGGCCTTGGAGGCAACGTAGTTTGCCTGCCCGGGATTGCCGGTAACCCCCACGATAGACGCAATGTTTACAATGCGTCCCATGCGGTTCTTCATCATTCCTTTCATGCACGCGCGTGCTAGGCGGAACGGCGCGGTCAGGTTGACGTCCAGCACCTGCTGCCAGTCTTCATCCTTCATGCGAAGGGCGAGGTTATCCTTGGTAAGCCCCGCATTATTAATGAGAATATCGATCTTACCCATAGCCGCGATCGCATCCGCGACCAGCTTGTCGGCCGAGGCCGCATCGGACAGATCGGCAGGAAGGATATGCACGCGGGAGCCGAGCTTGGCGGCCAGTGCGTTAAGCTTGTCTGCGTTGCGCCCTGAAATGCCGACAACCGCGCCCTGTGTGTGCAGCGCAATCGCGATCGCCTCGCCAATGCCGCCCGTAGCGCCCGTAACCAGTGCTGTCTTACCGTCTAAAGAGAACATGCTCGCTCCATATATTTTTCAATATGGTGCTTACAGACCTAAGGCCTGCGCTTCAAGCAGGAATTAACCCTTGATATGTTTGATCAGCGCTTCGATTTCAGCCGGCGTGCCAGCATTCATGCCTTTCACACGCTCGTCGATACGCTTGGTCAGGCCGGACAGGACCTTGCCCGCGCCCAGTTCGACGATCTCGGTAACATTGGCACCCGCCATCCACATAACGGATTCGCGCCAGCGCACGCGGCCGGTGATCTGGTCAACCAGCAACTGGCGGATGCGGTTCGGATCGTCCTCGGCCTTGGCCGAAACGTTGGCGACCACTGGAATGCTGGGCGGACGAATGGTCACCTGCGCCAGCGCCTTGGCCATTTCGGCGGCGGCAGGCGCCATCAGGCGGCAATGGAACGGGGCGGAAACAGGCAGCATGATCGCACGCTTGGCACCACGGCCCTGTGCCAGCGTGACGAAAGTTTCGACCGCCGCCTTATGACCCGAGATCACGACCTGGCCCGGCGCATTATCGTTCGCGCTTTCGCAGACGCTGTCGCCATTGGCGTTTGTGGCTGCATTGTCCTTGGCAAGCGCGGTGACCGCGTCAAAATCAAGTCCCAGAATGGCGGCCATGGCGCCCTGACCTACTGGCACGGCACGCTGCATGGCCTTGCCGCGCAGGCGCAGAAGGCGCGCAGTGTCCGCCAGTTCCAGCGATTTGACGGCCGTCAGCGCCGCATATTCGCCAAGGCTGTGCCCTGCGGCAAAGGTCGCGTCCTGCTCGATTTTGATGTCACCCTGTTTCTTGAGGATGCGCACAACCGCCATCGAAACGGCCATCAGCGCGGGCTGGGTGTTTTCGGTCAGGTTCAGCTCACTTTCCGGCCCTTCCCACATGACCTTGGTAAGGTCTTGTTTTAATGCGTCATTTACCTGTTCAAAGACCTCTCTGGCCTCGACGAAATTCTCGGCCAGGTCCCTGCCCATGCCGATAAACTGGCTGCCCTGACCCGGAAATACAAATGCACGCATTGATGACACCCTCTATGTGTTGGTCACATTTTCGCCACATAACAAGCATTCCGGCTGGTCAAATGTCAATAAACAGCTTGCAAATACTCCTCTTTCCATGCTTTTTAGCGGCAACCTTGCTGGTGGTTTACCAGCTTCCTTAGCGAATGGTTCGCTCTGGAAACCGTAAGGAGAAAAAAATGTCCAAATACGAAACCGTGTTCATCGCACGGCAGGACCTCGCACCCGCACAGGTCGAGCAACTGGCCGAGAAGATGGGCAAGATCATCACTGACAATGGCGGCAAGGTCCACAAGACCGAGCACTGGGGCCTTCGCACCCTCGCCTACCGCATCAACAAAAACCGCAAAGGCCACTACGTCCTGTTCGAACTGGACACCCCGGCCCCCGCTCTGCACGAACTCGAGCGCCAGATGCGTCTTTCCGAAGACATTCTGCGCAGCATGACGATCAAGATCGACGAATTCTCGTCCGAGCGTAAAGATCAACCCAAAACCGACAAAGAGGCTGCATAATGGCTTTCGAAAAACGCGAACCCCGCGCTGAACGTGGCGAAGGCCGCGGCGAGCGCTCCGGCGCTGGTGGCGGTGCACCTTTCTTCCGTCGCCGCAAAACCTGCCCCTTCTCCGGTGAAAATGCCCAGCGCATTGACTGGAAAGACACCAAAACCCTGATGCGCTACATCTCCGAGCGCGGCAAAATCATGCCGTCGCGCATCACCGCTGTATCGGCGAAAAAGCAACGCAAACTGTCGCAGGCGATCAAACGCGCCCGCAATCTCGCGCTGCTGCCGTACGTCGTCCAAAACTAGGAGTCACGAACATGGAAGTAATCCTGCTCGAACGTATTGCCCGCCTCGGTGG
>CALBME010000015.1 GCA_937896295.1 uncultured Micavibrio sp.
TTGAATCGGGCGACCCGGATATCCTGCCGGAATTTATCGGCCAGGCGGAAGCCGGAGTGGTGAAGGAGTTCCAAACGGGGAATGTATTTGTGACGGCATATAACCAGCGGATCAGGAACGTAGTCAACCGGGTCAACAGCGTTTACAACGACAGCATTATCAACCGCATTTACACTAATGCAGGCCTGGCCACCTCCTCTGCCGCACCGCCGGCGCCTGTCCCATGCCACCCTCCGTGTTGATCAGTGAAGTCGGCCCGCGTGATGGCCTGCAGAGCGTGTCCCGCACCATGGCGCTGGCCGAAGGTACCCCCAATTACATGCCCGCCAATCCCAAGTTTCTGGGGATGCGCCCGGTTGTGGACGACACTGGGCGTTGAATTCCGCCTCTGTCTGCCGGATACTTTCCGGGCTGATTCACATCTAACGTAAAACAGGTTTTCCCATGCGCCGCCTCATCGCCGGACTTGCCCTTCTTTTGCCTCTGGTCTTTGCCGTCCCCGCCGATCTCGCCCAAGGCATCGAGACGATCGCCAAGACGGCCTATATCGTCGACGCGACGACCGGCGCGGTCCTGCTCGACAAGGACTCGCACACGCGCATTCCCACCGCCTCCATGTCCAAGATCATGACCACCGCCGCCGTGTTCGAGGCGATCAAGGCCGGCCAGATCACGCTGGATTCCAAACTGCCCGTCTCGGAAAAGGCGTGGCGCATGGGCGGCTCGAAAATGTTCGTCGAACTGGGCAGCCAGATTTCGGTCGAAGACCTGCTCAAGGGCGTCGTCGTCCAGTCCGGCAATGACGCCACCATCGTTCTGGCCGAAGGCATCGCCGGGACGGAGGAGGCGTTCGTCGCCCGCATGAACCAGATGGCACAGGCATGGGGCCTGAAGGAAACGCAGTTCCGCGACGCGTCCGGCATGCCCGATCCCGGCCACTATTCCACCGCGCATGACCTTGCCATGATCGCATGGCGCCTGATCAGCGATTATCCCGAAGAATACAAATACTACGGCATGACCGAATTCACCTGGCACGGCATCACCCAGCCGAACCGCAACCCGCTGCTCGGCAAGGTTGAGGGCGCGGACGGCATCAAGACCGGCCACACGGAAGAGGCGGGCTACTGCCTCATCGGTTCCGCCCAGCGCGATGGCCGCCGCGTCATCATGGTGCTCACCGGCCTGCCCAGCTGGAACGACCGTGTGAATGAATCCATCCGCCTGATGGAATGGTCGCTCAAGAACTTCAAGATCGCCAAGTTGCTGCAGAACGGCCAGTCCGTCGGCACCGCGCCGGTGGTCTATGGTACGGCCAAGGCCGTGCCGCTGGTGGCGGGGGCCGATGTGTCGTCCACCGTGCCGATGACCTTCAATGCCAAGGATCTGAGCGTCAAAATCCGCTACATGACCCCGCTGATCGCGCCGATCAAGGCCGGCCAGCAGGTGGGTACGGTGGTGGTCGGCGTTCCCGGCGCTGCCACGCCGCAGGAATACCCGCTTCTGGCGGGCGCCGATGTTGCTAAGAAAGGCTTTATCGGCCTAACCTTCGACAAGATCATCCAGGCTGCGAAGAACTAAGTAAGGGCAAATGTTCATCACGTTTGAAGGCGGCGATGGCGGGGGTAAAACCACGCAGATCCGCCTGCTAAAGGACCGGCTGACGCAGGCGGGCAGGGACGTGGTCCTGACCCGCGAGCCCGGCGGCACGCCCGAGGCTGAGAAAATCCGCGCGCTGATCCTGCAAAGCGGCAACAACTGGTCGCCCATTACCGAAACCATGATGATGTTCGCCGCGCGCGCCATGCATGTGCGCGACCTGATCGCGCCCGCGCTGGCGCAGGGCAAGACTGTGCTGTGCGACCGCTTTACGGACTCGACCCGCGCCTATCAGGGCTATGCCGGCGGCATGGACCTGCGCGTGATCGAGGACCTGAAGAAAATGACCATCGGCGATCTTGAGCCCGATGTGACCATCGTGCTCGATATTCCCGCCGCCACCGGCCTTGCCCGCTCGCAGTCCGGCACGGCGGAGGGGCTACAGGAGGCGAAGGGCCTTGGCTTTCAGGAAAAACTCCGCGCAGGCTATCTTGAGATTGCGCGCGCGCATCCGGGGCGCTGCCGCGTCATCGACGCCGCCCGCGATATCGATGCCGTCGCCGCCGATATCTGGAAGGTCTTCGCATGAGCCTGTTCGGTGACGACGACGACACCCGCGACGATATCGAGGAAAAATCCGCGGCCCTGAACGCGCCCGCCGTGCCCGCGCCGCGCGCGAATGCCGACCTGCTCGCGCATGATGGGGCCGAAAAACAACTGCTCGACTGGTGGGCGAAGGGGGCCATGCCCCACACGCTGGTATTCGCGGGCGTGCCCGGCATCGGCAAGGCGACGCTGGCCTTCCGCCTTGCGCGGTTTTTGTTCACCCATCCCGATACGCCCGGCACCGGCCTGTTCGGGGCCGAACCGCTGCCCGCCACGCTGGCCGTGCCGGAAAGCGACCCGGTGTTCCAGCGCGTGGCCTCGGGCGGCCATCCCGACCTCTTAAGTGTCGGGCGCACCATGAACGAAAAAACCAGCCGCATGCATGACGAGGTGCTGGTCGACGACGTGCGCGATATTCCGACCTTCCTGCGCCGCACCGCCGCCGATGGCGGCTGGCGCGTGGTGGTGGTCGATGACGCGGAATCCCTGAACCGCAACGCCCAGAACGCCCTGCTCAAGATACTGGAGGAACCGCCACCGCGCGCGCTGCTCATCCTCATCACGCAGGCGGCGGGCGCGCTCATTCCCACCATCCGCTCGCGCGCGCGCGTCATGAACCTCTCCGCGCCGCCGGCGCCCGCCTTTGCCGGGCTGATGCGCAGATACCGCCCCGACCTGACCGCGGGCGATATCGACCTGCTGGGGCAGGTGGCGGCGAACGCGCCGGGCCGTGCCCTTGCCCTGCTGGAACAGGGCGGCATGGCCGCCATCAGCAATACGGTCGATATGCTTGATAACCTGCCCGCCGCGCCCGATCAGGCCTTGTGGACCATGGCGGAAAAACTGGCCGTGCGCGGCGAACCCGACCCGCTCATGGGCATGCTGGACGTCTCCGGCTGGGCCCTGCGCATGCGCGCCACCGCCGCGGCTGAGAAAAACGAAACCGGGGCCATGAAAAACTACCTCTCGACCCTTGATGCGCTTGAACGCCACCGGGCCGCATGCGACAAAGGCAACCTGGACCGCCGCCATACAGCCCTCGGGGCGCTGCGGATCCTGCAGTCCGGTATGCGGGCGGCTTAAAAAACAAACAAACGGGCCCCCGCGCATCAAGGGTTGGTGTTGGCGGCATGGGGCGCGGGGAAAGCAATGACCAAGACCTTCTACATCACGACCCCCATTTACTACGTCAACGGCGACCCGCATATGGGCCACGCCTACACCACCATCGCCTGCGATGTGATGGCGCGTTTCAAACGCCTTGACGGGTATGACGTGCGTTTCCTGACCGGCACCGACGAACACGGCATCAAGGTGCTGCAGGCCGCGCGCGACGGCGGCATGGATCCCCAGACCTTCACCGACCGCGTGTCGGAAAAGTTTCAGGCCATTTTGCCCGCGCTCAATATTTCAAATGACGACTTTATCCGCACCACCTCGGCTCGCCATAAAAAGGGCGCGCAGGCGCTGTGGCAGGCCATCGCGGACTCCGGCAACATTTACAAAGGCGGCTACAGCGGCTGGTACGCCGTGCGGGATGAGGCGTATTACCAGGAAGACGAAACGGAAGTCCGCGCCGACGGCAAACGCTACGCCCTGAGCAGTGGTGCCGAGTGCACATGGATGGAGGAGGAAAGCTACTTCTTCAAGTTATCGGCATGGGGCGACCGCCTGCTTGAATTCTACGATAAAAACCCCGACTTCATCGGCCCGGATAGTTCGAAAAAGGAAGTCATCTCCTTCGTGAAGGGCGGCCTGAAAGACCTCAGCATCAGCCGCACGACCTTTGACTGGGGCATTCCCGTGCCCGGCGATGAAAAACACGTGATGTATGTCTGGCTCGATGCGCTCTCCAACTATATCACCGCGCTCGGCTACGGCTCGGACGACGACGCGCTGTTCAAAAAATACTGGCCCGCGCAGTTCCATGCCGTGGGGAAAGAGATTACGCGCTTTCACTGCGTCTACTGGCCCGCGTTTCTGATGGCCGCCAACATCCCCAACCCCGAACGCGTGTTTGCGAATGGCTGGTGGATTATGGAGGGGCAGAAAATGTCCAAATCTCTCGGCAACGTGGTCACGCCCGACGATCTGATTCAGCGTTACGGCGTTGACGGCGCGCGCTACGTGCTGCTGCGCGATCTGCCCTTCGGCAATGACGGCAACTTCGTCCACGACAACGCGGTCAGCCGCCTGAACGCCGACCTGTCCAACGGTTTCGGCAATCTGGCCCAGCGCACCTTGTCGATGATCAACAAAAACTGCGGCGGGCAGGTGCCCGCGCACGGCGACCTCACGGCAGATGATGAAAAGCTTCTGGCATCGGCCCGCACGGGTCTGGTGCACGACATGCGCACCGCCATGGCCGATTTCGGCTTCTCCCACGCGCTGAACGCGTTCTGTCAGGTCGTGAACGACGCAAACCAATACGTGGATATTCAGGCCCCGTGGAAACTGAAAAAAGAAAACCCAGACCGCATGGCCACCGTGCTCTACGTGCTGGCTGAAACCGTGCGCTGCCTTGCCATCGCCATCCAGCCCTTCGTCCCGGCGTCAGCGAACAAGATGCTCGACCAGCTGGCGGTGCGCGACGACGCCCGCACCTTCGCGCATCTCACTAGCGCCCACGCCCTCACACCCGGCACAACCCTGCCGGAACCGGTGGGTGTGTTTCCTCGTTTAGAAGTTAATCAAGTTGCAAAAACTAATTAAAAATTAATAGGTTACGCAAAATAATAGATTAGATTCTGTCTAGAATATAAATAGAGACTCTTTTCTAATTGAGATTGAGATCGCCTCAAATTAGGAGGGCCTGTGGTTAAATCTGATTTCAAACTGCCAAAAAAACTCACAAAAGAGCCGTTGATAGATGCGATTTTTGAACTGCGTTTTTTAGATGCGGCTTCAGCTTCTTTATCAACGATCTTACCTGGCGTTTTTCTCCAGCAATTTTCAGATTTGCGGTTAACTCCGTTGCCCGCTCAATCTCTTCCGCCTATGATAAGAGCGACCGATCCTAATCTAAAATATGCAGCTTTAGTTAGATTGGAAAACGAGAAATTCATATATCTAATCGGGGATCATACATTAGCAATATGTTCCAAGATCCCATATGTTGGATGGGACAAATTCAAATCCGAAATTTCAGCCAAGTTAAAACTTCTAAAAGGCATTTCGTTGTTATCTAAGCTGAAGCTTGAGCGCTATGCCATGAAGTATACCAATTTGGTAGAGGCTTCTAACCTCCTTGAACAAGCTTCCCAGCTAGATTGGACGCTAGAAATTTCCGATTTCAAGCTCAAGAAAGAAGATTTTCAAGTTCGTATAGTTAAAAAAGAGGAAGGTTTTACTTCCATTATTTCATTCTTATCTTCGGCAACGGCTCTGCCTAATAACGTAGAAAAAAAAGGCGTTATTGTTGACGTCGACACCCTTAAAAACACGCCCAATCTAACGCTTCAAAAGCTGAAAAACTTAAATTCAGAACTGGATGAAATTCATGAAAGCACAAAGAGAAACTTCTTTATGTGCTTGAAAGAAAAGACTATTGAAAATTTAGGTCCCGTATATGGCTAAAGTAGCATTAAAGCAGGTTTTAAGCAGTACAGGCATGGCAGCCCTAGCGGCTACTACGCTGTGGCCTTTACAACCACTTTCTCAAGAATATAGGGCTGTCTCTCCTGGCGAGATTGCTCAGTTGCCCAGCGTCTATGCCTTGAATTTTCCTATTTCAACCACTGCTACTACGAGTTACTCCCTTGGGTTGGAAACTGTAACTGAAAAAGAATTGCTAATGCTATCTCAAGATTTCATTGGCCTACAGAAAGCTATGGATCCTGAGTTTTTGAAAGTTTTAGAAGAAAATAGTTGGGATCTTTACGAGAGGGCTTGAGATGAGTCTTACCGACGCATCCAATCTTATGGAGTTTATTCCCAAATACCTGTCGGAAAATGATAGGGCTCTTCTTTCTGATAATTTAAAAAAATTTCAAAATGCATCTTATTATACAAGTTTCCCTTTAGATTTATATCTTCAAGGAGACGGCTGGTCACCTTTGCCAATATTTTCTTTAAAGACCAAAGAGGTGGCCTATGTTAAAGCAATATGTTTTTCTAATAGCTGTGATCTTGCTCAAAAAAGCGATTTCCCAAGTAAGCTGGTTTTTGCCCCGATTATTTTAGTAGATAGATATCTGGATCTTTTAAAAAAATTTGGCGCTACCGAAGACAAGATAAAAAGTTTCTATCGTGATCTAAAAGCTCAGATGCTTTCGAACCTATTCTACTTGCCAGCAAATGGAAGTTTATCAAAAGAGTGTTTAGTTAATTTGAGTGACGTCTATTCAATAGACGCTACAGAATTTTTTGACGAAAATAATACAGCAAAAAAGCTTGAGTTTAGACTTAGTCAAGTTGCTCACTATCTTTTTCTTCTAAAATTATCTGTCCACTTTTGCCGTTTCTGGGAGAACGTAAAAAGAGATTAATTTGAGCTGGCGGAAAGCCTTCAATTTGTATTAACCGATTTTCTCCATGGTCGTATTACTTCCAGATACTCTACAGGTTCTATTCCCTCAACCCCAACGCCCTTAGCGTCTGCGGACCCAGTACGCCATCTACACGCAATCCCTTCGCGCGCTGGAATTTTTTCACGGCGGCGCGGGTTTTCGGGCCGTAATCGCCATCGATTTTCAGTTTATATCCACGCGCCTGCAATTCGGCCTGCACCGCGCTGACCTGGCTGCGGTTGCGCTCGCTCGGTCCCACATACGGGTTGAAGGACGGGTTCATGTCGTACACGCCGCTGCTCACCTCCGCCTGCGGGGGTGCGGTGTTGTACACGGGGTCGATCATGTTCTGCGCATGCGCCTGTGTGGTTGCACCCATCACGGCCATGGCGGCCATCATCACAATCCGGTTCATCGTCATCCTTCGTTCGGAAAAATTCATCCCATAATACATACCGCACGCGCGCACGCCCCGGCAATGTCAAAGCCATGCGGCGTCCCCCGTAATTTGACGGGTTTGTCCCGTGTGCCGTACCATAGGGACAGACACATAACGCGCTTTGTCCCTGACCGGGGCGGGGCGCGCAATCGTATGAAAACGGCCCTTTCGGGGCCGTTTCTGTTTTTGAAGAACGAACTGAAAGGCCCCTGAAAATGCCAATGATATCAACCGCGCGTAAAATCAAACCGCGCCGCTGGACACCGGCGCAGCGCGCAGCCGCCAGCCTGCGCGCCTGCATCACCCGGCCATGGCGTCACGCCACCGGCCCGCGTACCGCGGCGGGCAAGGCTTGCAGCCGCCTGAACGCCCGCAAACACGGGCGGTACGATGCGGAAATGTGTCACCTGCGTGCTGTCCTGCGGCGGCAACGCGCCTTTTTGTACGAGGTGCACGGCGCATTGTGGTGGACGAAACCGACGCCAAAACCTGTCTTCTGCGACCATGTGAAAACCCGGCCCGCATGCAGCGGACCGGGTGGTGAGTGGAAGGAAGAGGGGCGAGAGGTTACAGCTTGCCGGGGCCGTCCACGCCGTTGCGGTACTTGTTCGGCACCGGAAACGGGTTCTGGTTCGCGCTGTTGAACTGGCCCAGGTCGTTGGTGCGCGGCGGCGTGCGGTTGCCTTCTTCACGAATGGCATTGGCCTCCGCCGCCGGGTTTTTTTCACCGGCGTCGGGTGACGGCGCGGCCGGGCGCGATCGCGGCATCTGCGTCATCGCGCTTACCCGCCGACCTTGATGGGGTCGGTGCGCGACGGCGTGATCGGCGGCTGAATTTCCGGTGTGACCGGACCGTCGGGACTGTTCGGTGTATCGGGTGTGGGGTTTGGGCACATGGTACGGCTCCTTCTTGGGTTTAAATCAGTGGGCGTTGGAATCCGGGGTCGAACCGACGGGGTAACGGCCCGACATGCGGTCGGATGACGGGTTCACCGTCGAATTGCGCATACTGTGATT
>CALBME010000016.1 GCA_937896295.1 uncultured Micavibrio sp.
GATCTGGGCGGTCAAGATGAGGGAGATCATGCCCAGGGCAATGAGGCCGATCTCGCCGATGAGGATGATGAGCAGGATCACGATGACGAGCGACTCGATCGGCGCCGCCCACAGCGCATGGATGGCGGTGGCGGCTTCGTAGACGCGCATGCAGTCGTTGGAGACCAGGTTGAGCACGATCTGCCCGAACCGCCCCGGATCCACCTGGGCGGGCAGCACGGCCGGCGCCTCGATCGCGCCGTGGGCCGATTCGACGCGCGCCCGGTCGCCATCGATCCGGGTATCCCGAGTGATGGCTCCGACACCGGCACCACCTACGCCAAGGTGCGGGAAGAGGCGCGAATCGTGAACCAGGGCTACACCACGGCCCAGGTTGTCATCCACTGGAAGAAAAAGAACATCAAGGGCACCAAACGCTGGGACGAAACCTTCGGCCCCGGCCTTGGCGCCTACATCAAGTCGTGGAACGGCGTACCGGCCAACAACCTGATCGTCCTGACGCCGGAACAGACCGACATCCGCAACACCTCGTGCGAAAACGTCGCCTACCAGCTCGACGCCTACGGTGTGATGGTCGAAAAAGACGCCCTGCAGCAACAGGCCTACGTCAAGAAAAACGACATGCAGGTCATTCGTGACCGCGAACAGAACGTCGCCAACGGCCTGATCGCCCAACGCGATTACTATAATGACATCTATGCCCGTCAGGAGGAGGCACGCGCCTACTGGCAGGGTCAGGCCGACAGCAAGTATCAGGATGCGCTGAATAGTTGGAACAATGCCTATGCCATGCAGGTCCATAACGAAAACGCGCAATGGAGCTGCGGCGCCAGCCATAATGAATGGGTCGATACCAGTGGCGAAGTCTGGCAGGGTGACGGTACGTATACCTGGGTTTCGTATTACTGGGGTGGTGGGGACTACTACTGGTATTATTACGACGATGGGAATGGCTATTGGGTTGAAAACGGTAGCTATGTCTGGGTAAGCAGTGGTTACAACACCACCGTCTGCGACCGCTGGGATCCGCCGCAATATTATAGCCAGGGCGAAATCGATGCGGCCTACGCTGCCGGTAACGCGGCCTATTACGCAAGTGTCGACGCACAGAATAACGCCGACAACAGCTGGGATGCCGCCGTTCAGGCGGCCGCTCAGGCCGCCATCTGGCAACAGCAGATCGACGCGCACGCGCCGACCCTGAACACGGCCATCAACAACTATACGGATGCAAACAACAAATACGTGGTCGCATATGACAAGTACAAGGTGGCGAAGGAGAAGAACGACGCCTACCTGACCGCGCGTCCGGGCGAGACGGAAGTCTACCTGACCTCGGAAGAGCTGAGCCTGCTCTCTGAATACCAGAGCCGCGTATGCACCAGCGCCTCCGGCACGCTCGACGAAGACTCGCAGTCGAACTACAAACAGGCCTGCGTCGGTTATTACGATAACCCGCAACCGTACTCGAAGGTGCAGTCGATCGGCCTGTTCTGCGATGCGACGTTCAACCGCGACGGCGAGAACCTGTCGTTCAAGCTGAGCAGCAACGTCTTCAACAGCGACAACGTCCAGACCACGCTTCTGAATACCGAAGGCGTGCACCTGGCATGGCGTCCGGTTCTCGAAGGCAACCGTTTTGCCGGCGATGAGTCGACAACCCTGGTCACGCGCCAGCGCGGCTTTACCGATCCGCTGATGTGCGCGCGCTCCGAATACCGCTACATCCAGTGGCCGGTGACGGAATATTACTGGCAGTGCGGCGGCAAAGGTGGCTGCCGTCAGGCCCAGCGTTCCAGCTCGTGCACGATCATTGAATCGACGGCACGCGAATGGAGCGGCCTGAGCTACGAAACCGGCACATGGTCGCGCCCGGAAACGGTCTGCATCACGCCGTGGGGCACCTACGGCAGCTGCAACCAGTTGCCGAGCCCGTACCCGACCTGGAGCTCCGGCTGCACCCTGCCGGTCTCAAGCCCGGTGGCCGCGCCGCCGCCGCCGGCTGCGGCGACCGCACCGGCCTGCCTGCAGGCCATTGCCTCGACGACGACGGGAGGTACCGGCGTGGTACGCCTGGAACTGGTCGACAACGCGACCAGGACCTACCAGCCGACCCAGCTGGAGTTCACGCAAGGCGCACGCGACCGCTTCTATGGCGCGACGGTTTCCAACGACCGTCCGTCCCGGACCACGGGCTTCCCCTTCGAGGCTAGTGGCGGCACCGCCAACAGCGTCAACGAAGGCGAGGGCTACCGTGTCTGCCCGCAGACATCCGGCAACTGTATCCTCACCAATACATGTGGTGGTACGGAAGATCAGGCCGAAGTCTGGGGGCCGAACGTATTCCAGAACTAATCCGGGCGTCTTTGCCACGGCATAAACGAACTTAAAAGGCCGGCCTTGAGCCGGCCTTTTTTCCCCCTTATAATTAAGATCTATCTGATTGGAGATCCCGATATGCGTCGCCTTCTGCTTGCCACTGCGTTTCTTGCCCCGTTCGCGTTTCAGCCCGCCCGCGCCGAGGAATTCACCAAAGCCCAGATTGAGGAGATCGTCCGCCAGTACATCGCCGACCATCCGCAGGAACTGGTCGACTCGGTTCAGCGTCTGCAGGACCAGAAGGTCAAGGCCGAGGACGCGGCGTCCGTCAAAATCATCAACGACAACCGCAACTGGCTTGAGAAGAACAAGAACCACGCCGAAGCCGGCAATCCCAAGGGCGATGTCACCATTGTCGAATTTTTCGACTATAACTGCGGCTACTGCAAACAGGCGCTGGGCGATCTGATGACCCTGCTGGACAAGGACAAGAACGTCCGCCTGGTCTTCGTGGAAATTCCGATCCTGGGCGATTCCTCCATTCTGGCCGCGCAATGGGCGCTGGCTGCCAAGGCGCAGGACGGTAACTATCTCGCCTATCACACCGCGCTGATGAAAAACCGTGGACCCCTGAACGACGAAACGCTCAAAAACCACGCCAAGGCGGCGGGGCTTGATATCGCGCGTCTGGAAAAAGACCGCACCGATCCCAAGATCAACGATATCATTTCTGAAAACCTGAACATGGCACGCGCTGTCGGCATTCAGGGTACGCCCGCCTTCATCATCGGCGACCAGGTGATCCGCGGCTATGTCGGCATCGAGGGGTTGACCGAGGCGGTCGCCAACGCCCGCAAGGCTAAGGCTGAAAAGAAATAAGCGTTACGCTTTGCGTCCATAAAAAAACCCGGCCTCTTCAGCCGGGTTTTTTACTTGTCATTTTTATCGCCGTCTTTCTTCGGCTGGCTGTCCAGCCACGCCTTCAGGTCCTGCGCCCCGCGCCAGTCTTTCGATCCCTGCGGCAGGCCCGCCATGGCGCCGTCCAGAAGGCGCTGCGCCTCCTTGTTGCGGCCCTGCAGCGCCGCCTGTTCGGCCAGATGATACTGCGCGCGCGCCTCCTGTCCGGTGCGGCCGTAAATCGTGGCGTACAGGCGCTGTATGCCGCTGGCGCGCGGTTCCTTGGCGTAAGCCTGGTCCAGGTTTTTCTCGGCCTCGTCATACAGCGCGGACGTGTTGCTGCCTTGCGCCATTTCCACCAGCACCTGTGCAAGGTCGATACGGATCAGCGCGGCATCGGGTTTGATGGCAATCGCCTTGCGATAAGCCGCCGCCGCTTCGTTCAACTGGCCAAAATCGCGCAGCATCTGTCCATGGATTTCATGAAAATACGGGTTTTGCGGTTCGCGGGCGATCAGCTGTTCGGCATAGCGCAGCGCGTCATCCTTCTTGCTCTGGCGATAGGCGGCGATCGCCTTGGCATACAGAGCCACCGTACTGGTGTCCTTGTCGCCATAAACCCATGCAACGCGCTGCGGACTGGTGAACGCCAAAAGCTTGGCCTTGATGCGTTTGTACGACTCATCCCACGCAGGTGGATACGCTTTGCCCTTATACGGCGATTTTTCCGCGCCGGCCTCCATCGCACTCAGACGGTCGGCTGTCAGCGGGTGGGTCTGCAGATACGCGCCCTGCTGGCTTTGCGGCATGTATTCCTGGCTTTTCAGCGTTTCCAGCAGGCTGACCATGCCGTCAGGGCTGTATCCTGCGCTTTGCAGAAACCGTAAACCCGCCTGATCGGCGCTCGATTCCTGCACGCGGCTATGCGCCAGGAATCCGGCAATGCCCATGCCCTGGCTGCCCGCGATGATGCCGCCTGCCGCATCGCCGCCGCCTGCCGCACCCACAACAACGCCCAGCAGCGTGCCCAGCATGGCCTCATACGATGCACGCTCCATCGCCTGCCGACCGCGGATCAGGTGGCCGCCCGCAATGTGGCCGGTTTCGTGTGCCATCACGCCCAGCAATTCGCCGGGGTTCTTGGTCTGCTCCAGCATGCCGGTATAAAGAAAAATGTTCGATCCGCCCGCGACGAAGGCGTTGAAATCGGGCGACTGCACCAGAATCAGTTTGACGGCATCGGGGTTCAGCCCCGCAGCCTGCCAGATCGGCACCATCCACCCGCGCAGGATCGTCTCAATCTCGGTATCGCGGATGATGACCATACCGCTTTGGGCGCGCGCCTGCGGGATCAGGGCGCAAAGAAAAAACACGATCAGGAAAAGAACACGCATCCCATGAATATGCGCATGCTGCAGAGCAAAGAAAAGGTGGTATGTAAAATATTGAAAATAAAGGTCTATTTAGGTCATGACCCTGCGGACGCTTTCACGGTAAAATGAAAGGATGAAATACTTTCTCGTCAAATCCGAACCCGATGTCTGGTCGTTTGATCAGCACATGAAAAAAGGCACGCAAGGCTGGGACGGCGTGCGCAATCACGCCGCCGCCGGTCACTTGCGTGCGATGAAAAAAGGCGACCGCGCCTTTTTTTATCATTCCAATATCGGCAAGGAAATCGTCGGCATCGTCGAGGTGACGAAGGAATCCTATCCCGACCCGACGGATGAAACCGGCAAATTCGTGATGGTCGATTTCAAAGCGATTGGCCGTTTAAAAAAACCGGTAACACTGGCAGCGGTGAAGGCTGACCCGAAACTGAAGGACATGGCGCTGCTGAAATATTCGCGCCTCTCGGTCCAACCGGTGACGAAAACGGAATGGGATTACATCTGCAAACTGGGGGGCATCTGATGACGTCAGCGGACTGGGGCGCAATCGGCAAACGCATCGACTGGATCGAGCCGTACACAAAGGTGCAGAACACGCGCTTTGCGCCGGATGTCAGTATCAAATGGTACGAAGATGGCATGCTCAACGCCTCGGCCAATTGTATCGACCGTCATGACCCTACAAAAACCGCCATCATCTGGGAAGGCGATAACCCTAATGAATCCCGCACCATCACGTACGGCGAACTGAAAATCGAAGTCTGCAAACTCGCAAACACCTTGAAATCTTTGGGCGTCAAAAAGGGGGATGTCGTCACTGTCTATATGCCCATGGTGCCGGAGGCAGCCTACGCCATGCTGGCCTGCGCCCGTATCGGCGCAGTGCACTCGGTCGTCTTTGGCGGTTTTTCGGCGGAATCGCTGGCCAGCCGCATCGACGACTGTGAAAGTCGTTTCATCATCACGGCCGATGAATCCTATCGCGGCGGTAAAACCACACCGCTGAAAAAAAATGTCGATGCCGCGCTCGAACAATGCGCTGGCGTTCAGAAGGTGCTGGTCTTACGGCGCACCGGCGGCGCGGTCGCCATGAAGGATGGGCGCGATCTGTGGTGGCATGATGTCGTCCCCAGCCAGTTGCCCGACTGTGCGCCCGCGCCCATGAACGCGGAAGACCCGCTGTTCATCCTCTACACCTCCGGCTCCACCGGTAAGCCCAAGGGCGTTCTGCACACCACCGGCGGTTATCTGGTTTATGCCGCCTATACGCACGAAACATCGTTTGGGGTGCGCCCCGGCGATGTGTACTGGTGCACCGCCGATATCGGCTGGGTGACGGGGCATTCCTATATCGTCTATGGCCCATTGGCGAATGGCAGCACCACCCTGATGTTTGAAGGTGTGCCAAGCTATCCCGACTGGGGCCGGTTCTGGGCCGTGGTCGACAAGCACAAGGTGAACATCTTTTATACCGCCCCCACCGCCGTGCGCTCCCTGCTCAAGGAAGGCGACGAATGGGTGAAAAAATACAGCCGCAAATCCCTGCGCATTCTGGGTTCGGTGGGCGAACCCATCAATTCTGAAGCGTGGAAATGGTATCACGACGTCATTGGTGACGGCCGCTGCCCGGTCATCGATACATACTGGCAGACTGAAACCGGCGGTCACATCATCACGCCCCTGCCGGGTATGACGCTCAAGCCCGGTTCGGCCATGAAGCCCTTTCCGGGCATCAGTGCCGCCATCGTCGACAATGACGGCAAAATCCTCGAAGGCGCGTGCGAAGGCGCGCTTGTGATGACCGATTCATGGCCGGGCCAGATGCGCACCGTCTACCGCGATCATGACAGGTTCGAAAAAACTTACTTCAGCACGTTCAAGGGCATGTATTTCACCGGCGACGGCGCCCGCCGCGATGCCGATGGCGATTACTGGATCACAGGCCGTGTGGACGACGTCATCAATGTTTCCGGCCACCGGTTTGGCACCGCTGAAATTGAATCCGCCATCAACCGCCATACGGCGGTGGCGGAATCCGCCGTGGTGGGTTTCCCGCACGACCTGAAGGGGCAGGGGATTTACGCCTATGTCATCCTGAAAGAAGGGTTTGCGGGCGATGATGCGATGGCAAAGGAAATCAACGCGGCTGTGCGCCAGATCATCGGCCCCATCGCCAGCCTTGATCATGTGCACTGGACGCAGGGTCTGCCCAAGACGCGCTCCGGTAAAATCATGCGCCGCATCCTGCGCAAGGTCGCCGCTGGTGAAATCGATACGCTGGGCGATACATCGACCCTGGCCGATCCAACCATCGTCGACGCGCTGGTGAAAACGCGTAAAGTTTAAAAACTATAATCGAAACGCACGGGGGCGCCCGATGCCTGCCCGCGCCCCATCGGGAAATTCGCGTATTCGCGGTATCCGCGTTGCGCGTCGAAATGACGGTTGTCGCCCTTTACCGAACGCTCGAACGATTCCGGGCGATGCGTGATCGACATGTCGGCAGATGCGAAGATGCCTGAAACGCTGGCGCGGATCTGCGCGAACAGGTGTTCGCGGCGGCCCTGCAGCTCAAGATGCGGATTGCCCTCGACCAGCACGCGCACGCGTCCGCGTGTGAGACCATTGATACCGCGCTGTCCCGTCGGCTGGAACACGATGCTGACGACCTTGGCGTCTTTCGCGCAAGTTTCGAACCGGCTGCGAAGGGCATCCACCTGTTCGTTGTTAAGATCGAATTTCTTGTACGTGGAATGCGTGCCCATTTTAGTCCTTTTGTTGTACCGACTGCTTAAGGGCCCGGGCGCATCCCTGTCAAATTTTAGCTGATAAAAAAGCCCGCGTTTCGCGGGCTTTTTCTTAGCGTTTCTTGCTGGGCTTGGGCGGAGAGATTTTCTTCTCCAGCACCTTGCCCTCGATCGCTTCAAGGTCTTCCTTGATCTCTTCCTCCGCCGGGTGGACGTTCGGACCCTTGTCGACGATCTCAGCCATCTTCTTGTCTTCGGCCGAACGGGTGAAGAAATGCACCTCGACGCCTTCCTTCTTCATCAGGAAATACTGCTGGATGATGGACAGGAAGTTGCTCCAGCTCCAGTAGATGACCAGACCGGCGGGGAAATGCGCCATCAGGCCGGTGATGATGACGGGCATGAAGCCCATGATCTTGGCCTGTACGGGGTCCTGCGGCGGCGGGTTCAGGCGCTGCTGCACCCACAGCGTCACACCCATGATCAGCGGCCAGATACCGATATGCAGGATCTGCGGCGGGTTCCAGTCAATCAGGCCGAACAGCGTGAACACCGAAAGCGGGTCGGGCGCCGACATGTCGCTGATCCAGCCCCAGAACGGCGCGTGGCGCATTTCAAGCGTGATATAAAGCGTTTTGTAGAGGGCGAAGAAGATAGGAATTTGAATGAGAAGGGGCAGGCACCCGGCCATCGGGTTGACCTGTTCTTTCTTGTACAGCTCGAAAATCGCCTGCTGCAGCTTGACGCGGTCGTCGCCGTATTTCTCGCGCACTTCCAGCATGCGGGGCTGGATCTTGCGCATGCGCGCGAAACTGCGGAACGATTTGTTCGCCAGCGGAAACACCGCGATACGCACCAGAAGCGTGAACAGCAAAAGCGCGACCGCGAACGAACCGATGGAATGGCCAAGCCATGTCAGCAGCCAGTAGAACGGAATGGTCAGGAACCAGAACATGCCGAAATCGATGGTCAGGTCGAAACGGTCGATCTTTAAGGATTTGGCGTAATCGTCCAGCATCTGCAGCTGCTTGGGACCGACAAACGCATACACGGTATCGCTGGCCGATGCGCCAGGCGCCACGGTGACGGCGGCGCCGGTCATGTCGATCTGGTAGATCGGCATGGTGCTGCCGTCGGCTTTCACCATGCGGAAGGTTTTCTTGGCATCGCCCGTGCCGACAAGGCCGGAGAACCAGTACTGGTCGGTGAAACCGCCCCAGCCGGAATTGGCTTCGAAATCAAGGCGCGGTTTCTTTTTGAAATCGTCGTATTTCACTTCGTGCAGGTCATCGCCGAAATATCCCGTCGGGCCCTGGTGTACGACCGATTTCACGAAATCCGCCGGCAGGCCCTGGCGCGTAACCGATGCATACGGGTGCACGGTGACAGGGGCGCTGCTGTTGTTCGTCACCTTCTGCGTGATGGTGAACATGTATTTGTCATCCAGCGCGTAGCTGCGCTCGAAGGTCAGGCCGCGGCCGTTGTTCCAGCGCAGGACGACGGGTTTCTCCGGCGTCAGCGTGCCGTCACCGGCGGCCTGCCACGGCGTGGTGGCGTCCGGCATGCCGGGCTGGTCCGAGAGGAACCCGAAATCCATGTACAGCGGATGCTCGGTATGCGTGGGGTTCATCAGCGCGACCGGGGTCGCGTCGTCGATGCTGGTCGAATATTTCAGCAGCGACATATCGTCCAGACGCCCGCCGCGCGTGGCGATGGTCCCGCTTAACGTCTCGCTCTTGATGGCGACGCGGCCTGTGCCTGCAAGGGCCTCGGCGCGCGGCTTGATGCTCTGGTCGTCGACGGACGGCGCATTGGCGTTGGTGATGGATGCCTTGGCGGCGGCGGCCTTCTGTTCGGCAATCGCGCGCTGTTGCGGCTTGGAGACGAAAAAGTCGTACGCGACGAACGCCAGCACGCACATCAGGAAGAAAATCAGCATGTTCCGCTTGTCTTCGGGGTGCATGCTGCCTTGCGGGCCATTCAGCGGAGCGTTCATCGTGTCTTACCTTTTACGTTATCGGGAACCGGGTCGTAGCCATGGCGCTTCGACCATGGATGGCATGCGCCTAGGCGCTTGGCCGTCAACCACAAGGCGGTCAATGGACCATGTTTATCAAGGGCTTGCAAGCAGTAATCGGAACATGTCGGGTGGAACCGGCACCGCGGCCCGATCATCGGGGAAATCACGTAGCGGTAAAAATGCACCGGCGCCTTCAGGATGGTTTTGATCACGTCACGATCTCCAGCTTGCGCAGGCACCAGCCTATATCTTTGACCAGCACGGCGAAGTCGCAATCAAGCGCGGCCGACCGGCCGATCAGCACGATATCGGCATTTTTTTCAGCCTGTTCCCGGCGTGCGTCGCGCAAGACGGCCCGGACCGCCTCGCGCAGGCGGCGCTTGATGCGGTTGCGGGTGACGGCATTGCCCAGTTTCTTGGTCGCGGTCAGGCCGTAGCGTATGCCGCTGCCCTGGCCGTCCCCGGCCTGGATGATGACGGTGCCCGACACCCATTTGCGCCCGGAATCGCGCAGGCGTAAAAAATCAGACCGCCTTTTAAGGCGGTCCGCTTGTGGTGTCGTCTTTTTAGACATTATGTTAAGCGGGCAGCCCTTATGCGGACAGACGCTTGCGGCCTTTCGCACGGCGGCGGGCAAGGATCTTACGGCCGTTTTTGGTGGCCATACGGGCGCGGAAGCCGTGGCGGCGGGAGCGGACCAGCTTGCTGGGTTGATATGAACGTTTCATGACTTAATTCTCCTAGAACTCAAAATCTGGGCGCTTTATACGGCACTCCCGCCCTAAAAGTCAAACCATTCACATAGCTTTAATACTTTGGAGTCTAAATAACCCTGAATTAAGACCTGAATGTAAGGATTTCCCTATGTCTTTTGTGATTTCCATGGCCGCCACGGCCCTTGTTTTGTCGCCTGTTTTCGTCCTCGCCGGCTGGATCCGCGGGGCGCAGCCCCGGACCGTCAGCGCCCGTTTCAATGGTGCGACCCGCCGCTAGGCCCATGTTTTTAGGGGCTTTTGCATTCCCGAATTTCACCCTATAATCTTGATATACAAAGATATTAATCTTAAGGAATTCCTATGTTTTACGATGATGACCGCTGGAACGCCGTAAGCGGCGAAGAACTGGCTGGTTTTCTGGCCCAGGTCGGCACGGTGGACGGCAAGCACCGCACCAGTGCCGAGACGACCAAGGTCTCCTGGCGCTCGCTTCCTTTTTACGAACAGGTGGTCCTCATCCGCCTGACCGACCGCACATGGCTGCCGGAAAATCTCGCGCTGTTCTACCTCGCCAATCAGGGTCAGCTCGTGCGCCTCGACGGCACATCGCCCCCGATTCACCAGACCAACGCCGATGCGCCCGTGCGCATCAATGACGATAACGTTCTCGATTATCTGCGCTTCTTCTGCTTTTTCGTCCGCGGTGAAGACGGTCCGTTCCTCGTCGCTGAAAGCATGGACACGCCCGGCGTGCCGCGCAACATGGACGACGCAACGCGCAAGGCGATCGAGGGCACGATCCGCCCCGCATCGTTCGAAGGCAAGAACGCTGAAGGCTACTGGCTGTGCGATGCCATCGTCTTTTATTCCAACGCGCTCTTCTTCTCCAATTTTGCGATCCAGCCCTCGGGCATGATCGAAATGACGGATGACGATCCGTTGCTGCAGGATATGCCCGTGCGCGTTGACGCACCCATCGCGTAATAAAAAAGGCCCCGATCAGGGGCCTTTTGTTTTTTTAAAGCGCGCGCCATGCAATGTCGCGGCGGCAGAACCCTTCCGGCCAGTCGATATCCTCAATTGCCTCATACGCAATGTCGCGTGCTTCTTTCACGGTGGCGGCGCTGGCGGTTACGCCCAGCACGCGCCCGCCATTGGCTACGATCTGTGTGCCGTCTTTTTTTGTGCCCGCATGAAAAACCACCGCGCCGGTGTTTTTCTCGGCATCCTCGATATTGCGGATGACCGTGCCTTTTTTATATGTGCCGGGATATCCCTCCGCTGCCATGACGACGCACAGGGCGGGTTTGTCGCTCATCGAAATGCTGGGGCTCAGTTTGCCCTGCGCCGCGTCCATCAGCACGCGGGCGAAATCGCCCTGCACGCGCATCATCAGCGTCTGGCATTCCGGGTCGCCGAAACGCACATTGTATTCCAGCAGTTTGGCGACACCGTCTTTGACCATCAGGCCTGCGAACAGCACGCCGTGAAACGGATTTCCCTCCGCCGCCATGCCCGCCAGCGTCGGTGCGATCATTTTTTCAAGAATCTGTTTTTCCAGCGCGGGCGTCATCAGCGGAACGGGCGAATATGCGCCCATGCCGCCCGTGTTGGGACCTGTGTCGCCGTCACCGACGCGCTTGTGGTCCTGCGCTGCGCCCAGCGGCACGAAATCCGTACCCGAACAGATGGCGAAATACGAAATCTCCTCACCCTCTAAAAATTCCTCGATCACGATTTCTTCGCCTGCCGCGCCGAATGCCGCACCGGACAGCATGTCGCGTGCCGCTGCCTTGGCTTCTTCGACGCTCATGGCGACCGTCACGCCCTTGCCGGCGGCAAGGCCCGATGTTTTGACAACGATGGGCGCGCCCATTTGGTCGATATACGCGCACGCCGCGTCCGCATCGGTGAAATTCCGGTACTGCGCTGTGGGAATATCGTGCCGGGCGAAGAAGTCTTTTAAAAACGCCTTCGATCCCTCCAGCTGGGCGGCTGCCTTGCTCGGTCCGAATGTGGCGAAACCGGCGGCACGCATTTCATCGGCAAGCCCTGCAACCAGCGGCGCCTCGGGCCCCACCACCACCAGGTCGGGTTTGAGCATCTGCGCCAGTTTTACAAGACCGCTAATATCCTCAGCCCCCACATCGTGGCAGTCGGCAATCTTGGCGATACCGGGATTGCCGGGCGCGCAGTGCAGTTCCTTGGTGCTTTCCGAACGTGCCAGGCGCCAGCACAGGGCATGTTCGCGTCCGCCGCTGCCGATGACTAGTATCTTCATAAACTATAGGTCCTTCTAACTATGTTGGCGAGCCGAGGGGCGAGCCGCGCGGCTAACCCGCGCGTGCGGGAGCGAGCGAAGCGAGTGGGCCGGCGAGGCCCCAAATTAAACACCCTCATCCTGTGTCAGCAGGGTCGTGTTCCCGCCTGCCGCGGTAGTATCTATACTGATAACCTTCTCGGTGGCAAATGCGTGCAGGTAATGGGGTCCGCCCGCCTTGGGGCCCGTGCCTGACAGGTTCATGCCGCCAAACGGCTGCACCCCCACCACCGCGCCGATCATGCCGCGGTTGATATAGACATTTCCCGCCCGTATGCCGCTGGCAAGGGCGCGCTGCGTGCTCCAGATGCGGGAATGAATGCCGAAGGTCAGGCCAAAGCACTTGCGGTTGATGGCATCCAGAAGATCCGCCTGCTCATCCGCCTTGTAGGTCAGGACATGCAGGACGGGCCCAAAGATTTCGCGGTCCAGGTCGTCGATGGACCGGATCTGCGCGGCGAATGGCGCACAGAAATACCCGTGCCGTTCAAGACCCTTGTCCATGGGCGCCTCCGCAATCACGCGGGCGCCCCCGCGCAGGCGTAATTTATGTTTCTGCACCATGGCCAGCGCCTCGCTGTCGATCAGCGGGCCGATATCCGTGCCGGCCTCGGCCGGGTCGCCGATATGCAGCTCGGCCATGGCGCCAGCAATCAGGTCCATGATGGCAGGCGCCACATCTTCCTGCACGCATAACAGGCGTAAAGCCGAACAACGCTGTCCCGCCGATGTAAAGGCAGACAGCATCACGTCGTCCACGACCTGTTCGGGCAGGGCGGATGAATCGACGATCATCGCGTTCAGCCCGCCCGTTTCCGCGATCAGCGGAACAATGGGCCCCGGACGGTCGGCCAGCGATTTGTGAATGGCCTTGGCCGCGGCGTTCGACCCGGTGAACGCGACACCTGCAACGCGGCGATGCGATACGATCATCTCGCCCACACGCCCGTCGCCCTGTACCAGCGTGATGACATTGGCGGGTATGCCCGCCTTGATCATCAGTTCGACGGCGCGTTGCGCGATAATGGGGGTCTGTTCTGCCGGTTTGGCGACGACGGCATTGCCCGCGGCCAGCGCCGCGGCAATCTGGCCCGTGAAAATTGCCAGCGGAAAATTCCACGGGCTGATGCACACGAAAATGCCGCGCGCCTCTAGCCGGATGGAATTCTGTTCGCCGGTGGGGCCGGGCAGGGTCGTGGCCACGCCGAATAATTTACGCGCCTGCACCGCGTAATAGCGGCAGAAATCGACCGCCTCACGCACCTCGGCAATACCGTCGGCCAGGGTTTTGCCCGCCTCGCGTGCGCACAGCCCCACGAATTCATCCCGGTGCTCTTCCAGCAGATCGGCAAACGCCTCCAGCGCGGCGGCACGCGTATCCGGTTGGGTTGCACGCCACTGGCGCAGGCCATCTGCCGCGGCCTCGAACGCGTCATGCACGATGGCGCCGTCGGCGGGCCAGAATTTGCCAAGGACAGCCGTGGTGTCGGCGGGCGGGTGCATCTCCTGCGACATCGACCCGGCGCGCGGCTTGCCCCCGACGATGGAATACGCCTCGAACATTTTGCCCGCTACGCTCAGCCGCGCGGCCTCTTCCAGCGCTTTCAGCGCCTCGCGCTCGCCAAGGTCGTATCCGGCGCTGTTTTTACGTTCCGGCGCATACAGGTTGGCAGGCAGGGGCAGCTTCGCATGCGGTGCGCCCTTGCTGGCCTTTGCCGCCGCCACCACGTCGTCGATCAGCTGTTCGGTCGGAATGCTTTTATCCGCGATCTTGTTCACGAACGATGAATTGGCCCCGTTCTCAAGCAGGCGGCGCACAAGATACGCCAGCAGGTCCTGATGCGGGCCGACAGGTGCATAGACTGACACCGGAATATCCATCGCCAGCAACTGGCTGTGCAGGCCTTCGCCCATGCCGTACAGGCGCTGGAATGCGAACCCCTTTTTATCCGCGCCCGCCATTTCAAGAATGGTGGCGACCGTGGTCGCGTTATGCGTGCCGAAATACGGCGTTACGAATTTGCGGTTATCCAGCAGCATCTGCGCGCATACCAGATACGACAGGTCCGTGTGGCTCTTGCGCGTAAACACCGGGTAATCCGGCAGTCCCGCGACCTGTGCGCGTTTGACTTCCGAATCCCAGTACGCGCCCTTGACCAGGCGAATACCCATCTTGCGGTTGGCGCCCGCGGCCCAGCTGATGATCTCGCGCGTCAGCATCACGCTGCGCTTGGAATATGCCTGAATCGCAAGGCCAAACCCGTCCCAGTGTTTCAGGAACGGGGCCTGCAACGCTTTGTCGATGATTTGTAAGGACAGGGTCAGGCGGTCCGATTCTTCGGCGTCCACCGTCAGGTTCAGGCCGGCCTCCGATGCAAGGCGGCACAGTTCCGTCAGCCGCTCAGCCAGCTCATCGACACACCGGCTCGCCTGGCTTGCCTGATAACGCGGGTGCAGGGCCGACAGCTTGACGGAAATACCGTGACGGCGCGTGACGTCTTTTTCTCCGCCAGCGACCACCGCGCGCCCCACCACCGAAATGGCATGCGCGTAAGACATGAAATACCGCTCGGCGCTGGCCGTGTCGCGGGCGCCTTCGCCCAGCATGTCGAAACTCCACGCAATCTGGCGCGGGAATTCATTGGCCTTGGCCAGCGCGTCTTCGATGCTTTCGCCCATGACAAAGGCGGACCCCAGCATTTTGACACCTTCGATGGCCGCCTTGCGGATGACGGGCATACCCATGCGCTTGGCCATGCCGCCCATGACGGACTGCGCCATTCTCAGTCCCATGCCCGACAGCTTGCCGACCATGTCGGGGGCCGCGCCGAACAGTTTTTCGAAATCCGCTTCCGACAGCTTGTCGTCAAGGATGGCCTCGACCGTCAGGGGGTCGGGAATGCGCAAAAGCGCCTCGGCCAGCGCCATCAGGGCAATACCCTCGCGGCTGGTCAGGGAAAAACCCTCGATCATGCTGTGCAGGCGGCTTAGGTGCTTGTGGCTGCGCGCCCCGTCGATCAGCACGCGGGCCTGCTGGGTGATGCGTGTCTGCGCCCCCTGTTCCAGCACAAGGCTGCGCAAAAGCGTATTCACGCATTCAGGTTCGGATTTGAATTTCCAGCTTGCAAAGGTATCGGCCATACCTTTGATTGTAAGGCTATGGCGGACCTGTTCAACACCGACCCTTCAGATACCAACAAGGGTATGACCAACATCCCGGAACTCTCGGTTTCCGAGCTGTCGGGCGCGGTCAAGCGCACGGTCGAGGATGCGTTCGGCTTTGTCCGCGTCCGGGGTGAGATTTCCAAGGTCACTTTGGCCAAATCCGGCCATTTATACACCACGCTCAAGGACGAAAACGCCGCCTTGGAGGCCGTAGCATGGAAGGCGACGGTCGCCCGACTCTCCATAAAACCGGCGGAGGGGATGGAGGTGGTGGCGACAGGCCGCCTGACCACCTATCCCGGCCGCTCCAATTACCAGCTCATCATCGAAAGCATCGAACTCGCAGGCGCCGGCGCGATCCTGAAGATGCTCGAAGACCGGAAGAAAAAACTCGCGGCGGAGGGGCTGTTCGACCCCGCGCTCAAGAAACCGCTGCCCTTTGCGCCGCGCGTGATCGGTGTGGTGACCTCGCCCACCGGCGCCGTCATCCGCGATATCCTGCACCGCCTGCGCGACCGCTTCCCGGTCCATGTCCTGCTCTGGCCGGTGAACGTACAGGGGGCGAACGCCGCCGGTGAAGTCGTGCGCGGTATTGTGGGACTGAACAACCTCGACACCCCCCCCGATCTCATCATCGTGGCACGGGGCGGCGGCAGTATCGAGGACCTGATGCCCTTCAACGACGAATCGGTGGTCCGCGCCGCCGCCGAATCCGTCGTTCCCCTTATTTCCGCGGTCGGCCATGAAACCGACGTGACGCTGATCGATTTTGCCGCCGACAAACGCGCGCCCACGCCCACCGCCGCCGCGGAAATGGCCGTGCCAGTGCGCGATGATCTTCTTGCGCAGCTTCATGACTGGGCCGCCCGTATGAACGCATGCACCCGCGCGGTCTTTAAGAACGCCCGGCGCGATATCGATCACGCTGCCCGCGTCCTGGGCAATATCGAACGCGTGCTTGAAGGTCCGGTGCAGCGCCTGGATCGCGCGGGGCTTCAGCTTGACCGCGCCTTTGAAAAGCACATCGCGTCCGCCGAACGAAAACTTTCGAAAATGGCCCTGCGCACGCCGCAGGAAAGTCTTGTCCACGCAACCGCCCGGCTCGACCAGCGTGTCCTGAAAATGGGCAATGCGTGGCAGCGTCATGTCAGTGGCGCTGAAAACCGTCTGGCCAAAATCCGACTGCGCACACCGGACGATATGGTGAACGCCATGTCCCTGCGTCTTGTCAACGTCGCCCAGCGTCTGAAGATCGATCTGAATCCGTATGATAAAAACGTGGCGGCGCTGGCTCGCACGCTCGAAACCCTGTCCTACCGCAATACGCTCGCACGCGGCTTTGCCGTCGTGCGTGCAGCGGATGGCAAACCGGTATCGTCTGTAAAGAATGTGAAATCGGGCGATGCCGTGACCGTCGAATTCCACGACGGAAAGACACCTGCGAAAATATCCTAGCTACCCGCGTTGCCGTCGCGGCGGAAAAATTCCATCGGCATGCGCGACATGCGCTCGTCCTCGGCGCACGCGGCAAGGCCGGTGATGTAATCGGGATATTTCAGTTTGACGCCCAGCTCGTCCTTGATCCGGTCGTTTTTGACGCGCTTGTTATCAAGGTAAAAGCTGCGCGCGATCGGCGCCTGGTCGACAGAATCGAACGGGATCAGCGGCGGTACGGGCAGGCCCATCAGCTCGCACGCCCGGGCGATCAGGGCATGCGACGGTGCGGGCATGTCGTCCGCCACGTTATAGGCGCGTCCCGGATTGGGCAGCGCCATCGATGCCTGCAGGACCTGAACGATATCGTCGACATGCACGCGGTTGAACGCATGGCCCGGCTTGTCGATGCGGCGGGAATTGCCTGCGCGCACGGCGTCCAGCGCCGACCGGCCGGGGCCGTAAATGCCGGCCAGGCGGAAAATATGCACCGGCATGCGTTCGTTCGCATGCATCGAAAGCCACTGCGCCTCGGCAAGGGCGCGACGGCTGCCGCGTTTGTTGGTCGGGCGCTGTTCGCCCGTTTCGTCGACCCAGCCGCCGTCGCGGTCGCCGTATACAGACGTCGATGACAGCAGTCCCGCCCATTTGATCGTATCAATGCGCAACAGGTCGTCGGCGTGATGGGTGAAGGCCGGATCGCCGTTATCGGTCGGCGGCACGGACAACAGCATATGCGTGGTGCCTTCCAGCGCCATCAGCGGATCGTCCAGTGGATGATCGTCGTCGAACAGGTACATCTGGATGCCGCGCGCGCGCAACGCGCGCAGTTTTTCAAGGTCGCGGGTGGTACCGGCGATGACCCATTCCGGGTCCTGCTTTTTCAACGTGTCGGCCAGCGCCTGTGCGACATAGCCATAGCCGAAGCAGAATAACTTCTTCATTCAGAAATCCAGTTTTGAATAATGCGGAACCGGCGCAAAACCGGGCACCATGTCCTCGAGCAGGGGTCGGAAAGACGGGCGCGCCTTCATGCGGGCAAACCACGCTTTCGCGCCCGGGTGTTCGTCCCACGGCACATCACCGATATAGTCGATGGCTGACAGGTGCCCAGCCGCGCAGATATCGGCCAGCGAAAAACGGTCCCCGGCCAGCCAGCGCCGTTTTTCCATCAGGTAGGAAATGTAATCAAGGTGGTAATGGATATTGGCGTGACCTGCACGGATCGACGGCCCATGCGGTTCGCCCAGCTTCAGGAACCGCTTCATGATTTTTTCGCCCACCAGGTTGTCGGTCACCTCGCGGTTGAATTTGACGTCGAACCATCCGACCAGGCGGCGTGTTTCCGCGCGCTGCAGGGCGTCGGGGCCCAGCAGGCTGGTATGGTCATAAACCTCTTCCAGGTATTCGCAGATGACGTTCGAATTGCTTAAGACCGTGCCGTCTTCTTCCACCATCACCGGCACGTCGCCGGCAGGGTTGATCGACAGGAATTCGGTGCGGCGCTCCCAGATCTTTTCGACCTTGAGCTGGAAATCGAGGCCTTTCTCCGCCAGGGCCACACGGACCTTGCGTGAAAACGGATGAAGCCACAGGTGATACAGGGTGCGCATTGGCCGCTATCATACCGCAAACCGGCTGTGCATGATAGGGGCTAACCTGTTGGCGCAATGGCCTTATTTACTTCGCCTTGCGTGCCTTCATGGTCAGGTCGACGGATATGACCACGGCGTCCCCCACCATGCCGGGATCGGCCCATTGACCGTCCCCAATGCCGAAATCCAGCCGTTTCAGGGTGGTCGACCCCACGCAATGCGCGGTGATCACGCCGTCCTCTTCGGTGGTGGTCATGGTAAAGGGCAGGTCGATAGGCTTGTCGATGCCGCGTAAGTGCAGCGTGCCGCTGGCCAGGAAGGAATCCGCTGTCTTGCCCGATTTTTCGAACTTGGTGATCGTATAGGACGCGGTCGGCATGGTCACCGTGTCGAACCAGGCCGCGCCCTTGACCGCGTCGTCGCGCTCCGCATTCTGGGAATCGAAGCTGGCAAGGTCGATGACGATGCGTGCATTGCCCTTTTCAGGCTTGGCGGGGTCCAGTTCGACCTGCCCGTCAAAGGATTTGAACCGCCCCTCGAACGCCGATCCTTCCTGCGTCGCCTTGACCTTGAGTGTGCTGACGCTGCGGTCGATCGTCCAGGTCGGAAAGGTGGTGCCCTGCTGCTGGGCATGGGCGGGCCCCGCGGCCAGCAGAAACAGGACCATCGCCGGCTTCATGAACGGCGCCATCCGGCGGAAGGTCGAATCACGGTCGATCACCATGTGCTTGAGGACCCCGGCGACGTGCAGGCCGATGAAAACCCACAGCAATGTGGCAATGATTTCATGCGCGGATTCCATCTGTTCGCGGAACGCGGGATCCGCCGCCGTGATGCTGGGCACGGGGAAGAGCCCGAACCAGTTGATGGTTGAATTCGCAGCCGACGTCAGAAGCCACCCGGTCAGCGGCTGGCCGATGATCAACGCATAGAATCCCCAGTGCACGACCGTGGCCGCCCAGTGTTCATACCATTTGTGATTGTTTTCGCGTGGCAGATTCCAGTTGACCAGCTTCCACGCAAGGCGAAGGACCGCCAAAGCCAGAATGGTGATGCCCAGCGATTTGTGAAGGGAATAGACCCAGAATTTATCGGGCCCGGCCGGAAGGTCCCCCATCACCACCCCCATGACCAGCATCATCAGGATCAGGATGGCGGTCGTCCAGTGAAAGAAACGGGCGACGGCCCCGTAACGGTCCTGTGTATTGGTCCACTGCATGAAATCTCTCCCCCGCTTAATACGCTTTTTCAAGAATGACGGTGTTGCCGATATAAAAATCCAGGTATTTGCGGATCAGGGTTTCCATCGTCCCGTCCGCGACCATCGAAAAAATGGCCGTATCGATCATGGCTTTAAGCCGCGTATCGCCCAAAGGCAAGGCCAGCGCGATGGGCACCACCGTGATGGGGTGGTCGGGCGCCGCGATTTTAAGGGCGCCGGGGTTGGCCGCGTTGAATTTATCCACCACGACCGGGCTGCACGTGGCGATGGCGTCGTACTTGCGCGCGACAATGCCCTGCAGCGCCTCGGCGAACGACATGGTGGCGGGAATGGGAACGATCCGGGCCTTCGGGAAAAGGACGCTTGGCATCTGGTGCGAAACATCGCCGTCATAGCCTGCGAATGTCTTGTCAGGGGCGTTCAGCGCATCCGTGCTTTCGTCATACGCGATCGCATCGCCGCGCACACAGGGAAAAACCTTGTTCCGGTAGATCGGCGCGGAAAAAGACATGGCGCCCGCGCGGCTTGGCGTCTGCCACAGCAGGCCGCAGAACGCGTCGTAACGGCCCGCGCGCATGCCGGCGGCGATTTCGCCGTACCCGGCATTCTCGCTCCATTCGACCTTCAGGCCCAGGCGTTTGCCGATTTCGTTGGTGACGTCATACATCATCCCGCTGATGTTTTTGGTGGCGGGATCGACGCTTAAGAAAGGGGGCAGTGAATCATACGCGCAGCGCAAGCTGCGCGTCTGCATCACATGATCGAACCCCGCCGTGCTGCCTTCGGCCCGCCCTTGTGTCGAAAACGCAAACGACAGGATCAGCAGCGCGGCGGCGATCAGGTGTTTCATTACGGGTTCACGCCCGGGACGACCGAACCTTCGACCGTGATCATCAGTTTCACGTCATCCGATACCATCGGAATGCCGTATGCCATGCCCCACTCGCTGCGCTTGAGGGTGCCGGTAGCGTCAAAGCCGCAGGTCTGCGCCTTGGTCATCATGTGTTCGCCGCACTTGTTCCAGGTCACGTCCAGCGTGACGGGCTTGGTCTGGCCCAGCATGGTCAGGTCGCCGGTCAGCTTGGCGGTTTTTTCGCCCGTCATTTCGACCTTGGTGCTCTTGAACGCCATGGTCGGGAACTGGGCGGTGTTGAACATGTCCTTGCCCTTCACGTGTTCTTCCCATTTCGCATCGTCCATGTTCAGGGAATCGGTCTGGATGGTGACCTGCGTTTTGCCTTCCGCCGGTTTGGCTTCGTCAAAGGTGAAGTCGCCGTCGAATTTCAGGAATTTGCCGTTCGAATGGGAAAAGCCCATGTGTTCGACGAAAAACAGGATCTGCGTATGCAGCGGGTCGAACTTGTACGTTTTGGTTTCGGCCTGTGCGGAGGAAAAGGCGCAGACGCTTAAAGCGGCGGCAAGCAGTAAACGGCGGAACATGATGGTGAAACCCCTTGTTGGATGTGTTCGTCCAATTTAGGCGAAGGAACCATTCCTGCAAGAGGGATTAAAAAACCCGGCTCCAAAAAAGCCGGGTTTCTATATTCGATTCATATTTGGGGCGCTTATTCCTGACGGTAGTTCGGCGCCTCGTGGGTGATGGCGACGTCATGCACGTGGGATTCGCGGTAACCCGCGCCCGTCATGCGCACGAACTGCGCGTTCGCCTTCATGTCGGCGATGGTGCGCGACCCGGTGTAACCCATGGCGGCGCGAAGCCCCCCGGTCAGTTGGTGCACGACATTGCCCATCGGGCCTTTATAAGGCACGCGGCCCTCGATGCCTTCCGGCACCAGTTTCTGGGTTTCCTTGACCTTGCCCTGGAAATAACGGTCGGCCGAACCCTGCGACATCGCACCCACCGAACCCATGCCGCGATACGATTTGTAACTCCGGCCCTGATACAGGATCATTTCGCCCGGGGCTTCGTCCGTGCCCGCGAACATCGATCCCAGCATGATGACGTCGGCACCTGCCGCAATCGCCTTGCCCAGATCGCCCGAATAGCGGATGCCGCCATCCCCGATAACGGGAATGTCATGGCGCGCTGCCGCTTCGGCCACGTCCATGATGGCGGTCAGCTGCGGCACGCCCACACCTGCCACCACGCGCGTGGTGCAGATCGAACCGGGGCCGATACCGACCTTGATGGCGTCTGCGCCCGCGTCGATCAGGGCGCGTGCGGCGTCGGCGGTGGCGACGTTGCCGGCAATGACCTCAACCGCGTTGGTGCGCATGCGGCGGATCTTGGTCACCGCCTCCAGCACGCCCTTCGAATGGCCATGCGCGGTATCGACGATGATGACGTCGACTTCCGCATCGGCCAGCGCCTGTGCGCGCTCGAATCCGCCATCGCCGGTGCCGACGGCCGCGCCGACGCGCAGGCGTCCATGGCTGTCCTTGCATGCGGACGGGTATTGCGTCGATTTTTCGATGTCCTTGACGGTTACAAGACCGATGCAGCGGTCGTCATTGTCGATGACCAGAAGTTTTTCGATGCGGTGCGTGTGCAGAAGGCGTTTGGCTTCTTCCTTGTCGACGCGGTTGCGCACCGTGATCAGCTTGTCCTTGGTCATCAGCTCGCGCACCGGCTGGTCCAGCTGGGTGGCGAAACGCACGTCGCGGTTGGTCAGGATGCCCGCCAGCTTGCGGTTCTGTTCGACAACGGGAATGCCGGAAATACCGTATTTGCGCATCAGGTCGAACGCCTCGGCCAGCGTGGCGTCGGGCGAAATCGTGATGGGGTTGACCACCATGCCGCTTTCATAGCGTTTGACTTTACGCACTTCCTCGACCTGTCCGCCCACGGACAGGTTGCGGTGGATGATGCCGAGACCTCCCTCGCGGGCCAATGCGATCGCCATGCGTGCTTCGGTGACGGTGTCCATGGCGGCGGACAGCAGCGGAATGTTCAGGGTGATCTGTTTGGTCAGGCGCGTCGAAATATTGACGTCCAGCGGCTGGACATCGGACGCGGCAGGCACCAGCAGGACGTCGTCAAACGTCAGGGCTTCCCGGATCTCTTTTTTCGAAGGTGTTCTGGACGCAAAGGCCATTTTAGGTATCTCCTTTGCGGGCCGACCTTATTCCTGTCCGGGGGACGATGGCAAGGTTTTTTATTACCCCGGCTGCGGGTAATCCGCTTTCGGGAAATCCGGGTTTTCCGCCGGGCAGGACGGCGCCGTTTCCGTTACCCCCTCGCATACCGCGCCCTTGTCGCCGTGCTGGCACTTGAACCATTGCAGGTATTCGGGGCAGGACGGAAGGATCATGGGCGCCCTCAATGTCGCATCGCCGCCTGCGGGCGGAACGCCCGGCGACGTGTAAAGCACGCCCTTGGCGGGGTATTTGCAGCTTGGCGTGATGCGCAGGTCGTCCAGCGTGCCGTCCTTGTTCCGGCGCGCGGAAATCTGGAAATCGACGTTGTAATACCGCTCCCCGCCAAACAGTTTCTGGTGCCAGTTGCGCATGTCGATTGAGTAGGTGTACGCGAACATATCGCGGCGTTCCGACTTCTCGAAACGCAGGCTCGCGTACTTCGCGGGCATGTCGATGTGGCGCGGCGGCGTTTTAAGCAGGTCGTTCTTTGTATATTCGTCCGCCAGCGGGAAGGGCGTCTCGAAACTCATGCTGATATACGGATCTTCCATCCGGATGTATTTTTTCTGCAACCCTTCGACATTGGCGGTGCGATGCGCCTGGTGCCATTTGGGATTGAGCCATGAATAACGCGGGCCCAGGCTTTCTGCGGCAAACACATGCAGCGTTTTTTCGTAGTTACCAGACAGGGGCAGGGACGGATCGGTCGGCGTGAAATAATACGTAATGTAACCCTTGTTGATATAGGCAGGCGGTTCGCTGATATGCGCGCCGATCTGCGCCATGGCGGTATCGATCGAATCCATGCCCTGTTTCAGCGTCACACCGCTTTTCACCTCGGACATGATGCCCGCGCACAGGTCTTTTGAAATCTGGGCGGTCTCGTGTTCGTCGGCGGCATCGACATCGAAAAGGGTGTCGCGGAATATTTTTGCCCATGGCCGGTCCGTCTTGATGTCCGCATATTTTTCCGCCGGCGGGATCTGAAGAATACCGATAACGCTCAGGACGACGCCGGCGCCGATCAGAAGCCGGTTGCGGACATAGGGACTCATGGGCATGTGCGGATCTCCGTTGCTGCCGGATATTGTCCCTCAGTTCGCTGTGGTTTGAAAGGGGCGCAAGAACAAGAGGTCTGTGTCCGCATGCATATGAAGGCAAAAGAAAAGAGGTCGTTTTAGGATAAAAGTCCTATAATGCTGTCATGACCCGCACCCGCCGCCCCCGCAAAAAAACAAAAATACGCCGGAACGAACTGATTCCGCCGAAAAAGCATTCAAAATCAAAAGCTTGGGTCACGAATACGACTCGTAAGAGGCGAGAAAATGCTTTGAAAACAAAGCCTTGGAAACATGCGACCGGGCCGCGAACCGCGGCCGGCAAGGCCGTGTCCTCGGCCAACGCCCTGAAAACCGGGTATTACACGGCGGCCAATCTCGACTTCCGGCGGCGGCTCGATCGTATCCTGCGCCGCTGCGGACGGTTTACGCGCAACTGCCGCGCCGGGTTGTACGGCCCGCCGAAGCCGGTAGAATCGTCATCCATGGATACACCGCTCTGGGCACCCGCCCCCGATCTCATTCACAACAGCAATCTCGAACATTTCCGCGTGCGCGCGGAACACGCCGCGGGCAAAAAGCTGCCCGATTACGCGGCGCTCTGGCGCTGGTCGGTCGACGCGCCCTCGGATTTCTGGACTCTGGCGTGGGATTTCATGAACGTCATCGGTGACAGGGGCGACGTGGTCATCGAAGACCGCGCCGAAATGTTCGGTACGAAATTTTTCCCCAACGGTAAAATCTCGTTTGCGGAAAACTGCCTGCGCCGGCGTGACGACGGCGATGCGGTTGTGTTCTGGGCCGAAGACAAAATCAAACGCAAGCTAAGCTGGAAACAGCTTTACGACCGCGTCAGCCAGCTGCGCGAGGCGCTTTTAAAAATGGGCGTGACCAAGGGCGACCGTGTTGCCGCCTATATCAGCCACATGCCCGAGGCCGTGATCGGCATGCTTGCCGCCACTTCTATTGGTGCCATCTGGTCGTCGGCCTCGCCCGATTTCGGCGTGCAGGGCGTGGTGGACCGGTTCGGCCAGATCGCGCCCAAGGTGCTGATCGGCATGGATGGGTATTATTATAACGGCAAGGTCATCGACTGCCTGTCCAAGATCCGTGAAATCCAGCCGCATCTGCTCGGACTCGAACATACGCTCATTATTCCGTTCTTGAACGCCGATCCCGATCTCTCCGGACTGCACAACGCGCGCAATTTCAATACGGTCTGCGATTCTTATCCTGCCACCGGCATGATCTTCGAACGGTTTGATTTCAACCACCCGCTGGTCATCATGTATTCGTCGGGCACCACGGGCGTACCCAAATGCATCGTGCACGGTGCGGGCGGTACGCTGCTCACGCACATGAAGGAACACCAGCTTCAGTGCGACATCAAACGCGATGACCGTGTATTCTATTTCACGACCTGCGGCTGGATGATGTGGAACTGGCAGGTCACGGCGCTGGCCTCCAATGCCACGCTTCTGACCTATGACGGCTCGCCCTTCTATCCCAATGGCAATATTCTCTGGGACTATGCTGATGCCGAAAACATGACCCTGTTCGGCACCGCTGCCAAATATATCGACGCGATCAAAAAGGCGAATCTGCGCCCGAAAGATACGCATAAACTGGGTCATCTGCGTACGCTTACCTCTACCGGATCGCCGCTGGTGCATGAAAGCTTTGACTATATTTACGATGCCATCAAAACCAATCTGCACCTCTCCAGTATTTCTGGGGGTACCGACATCGTGTCCTGTTTTGTCATTGGCAATAATCTCTCGCCTGTCTGGCGCGGTGAAATTCAGGGCGCTGGCCTTGGTTATGCCATGGATGTTTTCGACGACGACGGCAAGCCGATCGCGGCGGGCGCGGGGCAGGGCGAACTGGTCTGCACCAAACCCTTTCCATCCATGCCGGTTCAGTTCTGGAACGATCCGGGCGACGCCAAGTACAGGGCGGCCTATTTCGAACGCTTCGACAATATCTGGACGCATGGTGATTGGGTCGAGCGTACGAAGCACGGCGGATGGATCATCCATGGCCGTTCGGACGCCACCCTTAAACCCGGCGGCGTGCGTATCGGGACGGCTGAAATTTACCGCCAGGTCGAACAGGTGCCGGAAGTTCTGGAATCCATCGCCATCGGCCAGATGTGGGAAGGCGACCAGCGCGTGATCCTCTTCGTGCGCCTGCGCGACGGTGTCGTGCTGGACGACGACCTGCAGAAACGCATCAGAGACCAGATTAAAAAGGGTGCATCCCCGCGCCATGTGCCGGCAAAGATTTTGCAGGTGAAAGATATTCCGCGCACCAAGTCGGGCAAGATCACCGAACTCGCCGTCCGCGATGTCGTGCATGGCCGTCCGATCCGGAATGTCGAGGCGCTGGCGAACCCGCAGGCGCTGGACCTGTACAAGGGTCTTAAAGAACTTGAATCCTAAGGGCTTCGCGGCTGCCCGCGATGAACCCGCCGTTTTCGAAGTTCCTGTCGGCCTTTCCGTACTGGACTGGCTCTTTCGAACGCAGGTCCAAAAGCGCGCCGCCCGCCTCGCGGACGATGATGTCGCCCGCCGCCGTGTCCCATTCGGATGTCGGGCCAAGGCGTGGGTAAAGGTCGAAATCGCCCTGCGCCAGCATGCAGAATTTCAGCGAACTCTGGCGCTTGTAGTGCTGCGCCACGACATGTGTGCCGATGAACGGTTCCAGCACCACGGCCTCGGCCGACCGCACGCCGGACAGGACATGGTATCCGTCTTCCGGCACGCTGCGCATTCTGATGGGGACGACCGCATCGCCGACGACGCGGTGTGCGCCATGACCGCGCATCGCATGCCAGCCTTCGGCGAAGGCGGGGGCGTAGATAACGCCGAAGACGGGCTCGCCCTTGTCGATCAGCGCGATGTTGACGGTGAAGTCCTTGAAGCCCGCGATAAACGCGCGCGTGCCGTCCAGCGCATCGACCAGCCAGAAGGGCTCGTCGGAAAGAACATATGTCTCGCCGCCTGCGATCGCTTCTTCCGCGATGATGGTGTGCGGGCTGATTTTGCGCAGCGCCGCAACAACGATGTCTTCCGCTGCCCTGTCTGTGTCCGTGACCGGCGATCCGTCGCGTTTGCGCGTAATCGCTCCGCCTTTGCGCCAATCAGTCATAATACGTGCGCCCGCTTTGTGCGCTGCGTCCATAACCGCGGTCAGGGTATGCGAATCGGTCATCAAACCTCTTTATAGAAGGCCTGTTTTGGCGTAGTTTGATGAAGTCTACAAGCAAGAAACGGATCCCATTTCATGAGCAAAAAACCCGCCACCACCGCCGCCGACCAGCCGGACGCCGCCAAGGCCCCTCTGCCGCTGTTTTATAACAAGCCTACGCTGCTCGACGCCGCCGTGCACGGCGATATGGGCGCCGCCAAGGATATCGGCTTCGGCTTCGCGGCTCAGGTCAACGCCCTGCCGCTCAACCTGGTGGAATTCCCGCAGGCTGCGCATTTTTATCCCATCGCCTTTGCGCGTGATGCGGTCGCCACGCCGGTGGCCGTGGTGGGCGTGCGTGACAATGAAAACCTTTTCGTGAACGAAGCCGGCCAGTGGAAGGAAGACACCTATATCCCGGCCTATGTCCGCCGCTATCCCTTTATCCTGTCCGAAAGCCCGGACGGCCAGCAATTGTCCCTGTGCATCGAAGATGCGCCGGGCATGATGATCAAGGGCGGTGCCGACCGTTTCTTCGACGACAATAAGGAACCGACCCAGCTTTCCCGCAATGCGATGGAATTCTGCCGCTCCTACCACGTCGCGGCCCAGCAGACCCAGCTTTTTGGTCAGGCCCTGATCGAGGCGGACATCCTGGTCGACCGCACGGCTGAAATGACCCTCAAGGGCGGCCAGCGTGTGACTTTTTCGGGCTTCCGCATCATTGACGAGGAAAAGTTCAACCGCCTGCCGGAAAAGACCCTGGTCGAATGGCGCACCCGCGGCTGGCTGGCCGGTGCATATGCCCACCTCTTCTCGGGCATGCACTGGGGGGATATCACCCGCATGATTGCCGAACGCATGCCGGCGGGTACCCAGAAATAAGAATAAAAGCGGGGCCGAAAGGCCCCGTTTGACATACAATACCCCGGCATGGTTCAAATGCGGCGGTACGCGCCCGTAGCTCAGCTGGATAGAGCGCCGGTTTCCGAAACCGTAGGTCGCAGGTTC
>CALBME010000017.1 GCA_937896295.1 uncultured Micavibrio sp.
CCGCGAAGGCGGCAAGACCGTCGGCGCAGGCGTCGTCGGTAAGATCCTGGCTTAAGGAAAGATAAGACAATGAGCGCTCAAGATATCCGTATCCGCCTCCGGGCTTTCGATCACCGCCTGCTGGACCAAGCCAGCAGCGAGATCGTCAGCACGGCCAAACGTACCGGTGCACAGGTTCGTGGTCCGGTGCCGCTGCCGACGCGCATTGAACGCTTCACCGTTCTTCGCTCGCCGCACATCGACAAAAAATCGATGGAAGCTTTTGAAATGCGTACCCACAAGCGCGTGATTGATATTGTGGAACCCACCCCGCAGACCATCGACGCGCTGATGAAGCTCGACCTGGCCGCTGGCGTGGACGTTGAAATCAAGCTCGGACAAGCTGCCTAACATAGGGTTGGGTGGGCGTGAGCCTCTGAACAAGGAAGTATAGTATGACTGCAAGAACTGGTTTGATCGCACGCAAGGAAGGGATGAGCCGCTACTTCACCCCTGAAGGCGCACACGTGCCTGTGACGATCCTCAAAGTCGACAACCTCCAGGTCACCGCTGTGATGACCGAAGAGAAAAACGGCTACACCGCTGTCCAGCTGGGCGCCGGTACGCCGAAAGTGAAAAACCTGGCCAAGGCCCAGCGCGAATCTTTCGCCAAGTCGAAAGTTGCGCCCAAGGCGAAGCTGATGGAATTCCGTGTCGATCCGAAAAACGTCCTCGAAGTTGGTGCCGAACTCGGCGTCAACCACTTCGTCGCCGGCCAGTTTGTCGACGTTCAGGGTTTCTCCACCGGTAAAGGTTACGCCGGTGTCATGAAACGCTGGAACTTCGGTGGTCTGCGCGCAACCCACGGTGTGTCCGTTTCCCACCGTTCCGCCGGTTCCACCGGTAACCGCCAGGATCCGGGTCGTACCTTCCCGGGCAAGAAAATGGCTGGCCGTCTCGGTAACGAGCTGACCACCACCCAGAACCTCAAAATCGTCGGTATCGACGAAGAAGAAGGTCTGATCCTCATTCAGGGTTCGGTCCCGGGCCACAAAGGCGCCTGGATTGCGATCACGGATGCGGTCAAGAAAGACCGTCACAAAGACGCGCCGATGCCGGCCGGTCTGAAGAAGACCGCACAGGCTGCCGCACCGGCCGCTGAGCAAGAACAACAAGCTGACGCTCCTGCCGCTGAACAAGCTGCCGAAGCTCCGCAAGCGTAAGGAAGACGAGACATGAAACTCGCTGTCAAAACCCTCGATAACAAAGAAGCCGGCTCGGTCGATCTCGACAAGTCCGTCTTCGGTGCGCCGGTCCGCAAGGACATCCTGCTCGCCATGGTCCGCTATCAGCTGGCCAAGCGCCGCGCAGGCACGCACGACACCAAGGGCATTTCCGAAGTGTCGGGTACCGGTAAAAAGCCGTACAAGCAAAAAGGCACCGGCAACGCCCGTCAGGGCTCGCTGCGTTCCCCGCAATTCCGCGGCGGCGCGATCATTTTCGGTCCCACCCCGCGCAGCCACGCTATCGGCCTGCCGAAGAAAGTCCGCAAAATGGCGCTGCGTTCGGCCCTGTCGTCGAAAGCCGCTGAAGGCAAGCTGGTCATTCTCGAAGATGTGACCGCCAAGTCGCACAAGACCAAGGAAATGGTCGCCTCGTTCAAGAAACTGGGCATCGCTTCCGCCGTCATCGTGACCGGCGCCGATATGGACGTGAATTTCGCCCGTGCGACCACCAACATCCCGCTGATTGACGTGTTGTCGATCAACGGCGCCAACGTGTACGACATCATGCGTCGCGACATGCTGGTTCTCACCAAAGAAGCTGTCTCGGCACTGACCGAAAAGCTGAAGGACTAAGACAATGGCAACGAAAACGAAAAAAGCAGAAAACGCCAAGCCGGCCGAATGGATGTACAACATCATCCGTCGCCCGATCGTGACCGAGAAATCGGCTCGCGGCGCTGAGGCCAACGAAGTCACCTTCGAAGTCCTGAAGACAGCGACCAAGCCGGAAATCCGCGCTGCCGTCGAAACGCTCTTCGGCGTCAAGGTCCTGGGTGTGAACACCCTGGTGCAAAAAGGCAAAACCAAGTTTTTCCGTGGCCAGCGCGCATTCCGCTCTGACATGAAAAAAGCGATTGTGAAACTGGCTGACGGTCAAGCGATTGACTTCGGTCAGGTGAAGTAAGGAAGAGAGACCACCATGGCACTCAAGCAATATAAACCCGTCACCTCCTCGCAGCGTCAGCTCGTTCTGAACACGCGCGAAGATCTGTGGAAGGGCCGTCCCGAGAAAAAGCTGACCGCAGGTAAAAAGAAAACCGGCGGCCGCAACAACATGGGCCACGTCACCACCCGCCACATCGGCGGCGGTCACAAGCAGCACTACCGCATCATCGACTTCAAGCGTACGAAGCAGAACATCGATGCGACGGTCCTGCGCCTGGAATACGATCCGAACCGCACCGGTTACATCGCCCTGATCGAGTACACCGACGGCGAACGCGCCTACATCCTGGCGCCTCAGCGCCTGGCAAAAGGCGACAAGGTTTCCGCCGGTCCGAACGCTGACATCAAGCCGGGCAACGCCCTGCCGCTGAAGGCCATGCCGGTCGGTACCATCGTCCACAACGTCGAACTGAAAATCGGCAAGGGCGGCCAGATGGCCCGTTCCGCCGGTTGCTACGCCCAGGTGGTTGGCCGCGACGCCGGTTACGTTCAGATCAAACTGTCTTCCGGTGAACTGCGCGTCGTGCGCGGTGACTGCATGGCCACGGTTGGCGCCATGTCGAACGCCGACCACATGAACGAATCCTATGCCAAGGCAGGACGTCAGCGCTGGAAGGGCATTCGCCCGACCGTCCGCGGTGTTGCCATGAACCCGGTCGATCACCCGCATGGTGGCGGTGAAGGCCGCACCTCCGGTGGCCGTCACCCGGTTACGCCGTGGGGCAAAGGCACCAAGGGTACCAAGACCCGTTCGAATAAATCGACGGACAGATTCATTATTCGCCGCCGCAAAAAGAAAAACGGCAGAGCGTAAGGAGAGGATAGAAAACAATGTCTCGTTCAACCTGGAAAGGCCCGTTTGTCCATCCTTCGATTTTGAAGAAGGTCGACAAAGCACGTGCAGGCGGCAAAAACGTCATTATTCAGACGTATTCCCGCGCAACCGTCATTCTCCCGCATTTCGTGGGACTGACCTTTGGCGTGCACAACGGCCACAAATTCATCCCCGTGATCGTCAACGATCAGATGATTGGTCACCGTCTTGGCGAATTCGCCCCGACGCGTACCTTCGCCGCTCACACGGCCGCGGACAAGAAATCCGAAGCTTCGGCGCCTGCTCCGGCTGCTGCTGCTAAGAAATAAGGAAGATATGTCATGAGCAAACCTGCAAACGAACCCAAGCAAGCGAAGAACGAGGCACGCGCCTACGCGAAGTTCCTGCGTACCTCGCCGCGCAAGCTTAACCTGGTCGCCGCCATGATCCGCGGCAAGTCGGCTGAGAAAGCTCTCATCGACCTGACCTTCAGCCAACGCCGCATCGCCAAGGACGTTCAAAAAGTTCTGAAGGCTGCCGTGACCAACGCTGAAAACAACCACAACCTCGATGTCGACCGTCTGGTCGTCGCCGAAGCGTCCGTCGGCCGCACAATGTCGATGAAACGTTTCCACGCCCGTGGCCGTGGCCGCGCATCCCGCGTTGAAAAGCCGTTTTCGCGCCTGACCATCGTCGTCCGCGAAGGCGAACCGAAAGTCAAAAAGGTCAAAACCAAACCTGCAGCCGAGAGAAAATCCGCTGCTAAGAAGGAAGCGTAATCATGGGTCAGAAAGTTAATCCGATCGGCATGCGCGTAGGCATCAACCGCACCTGGGATTCGCGTTGGTTCGCGGATCGCGACTACGCGGGCAAACTGATCGACGATCTGAAACTGCGCAAATTCGTTCACGAAAAACTGAAAGCCGCCGGCGTCAGCAAGGTGATCATCGAACGCGCCGCCAAAAACGTACGTGTGGCCATCCACACCGCGCGTCCGGGCGTGATCATCGGCAAAAAAGGCGCCGATATCGAAAAACTGCGTAAGGAACTGTCTGAAAAAGCCGGCGCCGACGTAGCCCTGAACATTGTTGAAATCCGCAAGCCCGAAGTCGACGCGCAACTCGTCGCTGAAGGCGTCGCACAGCAGCTCGAGCGCCGCGTCGCGTTCCGCCGTGCGATGAAACGCGCTGTCCAGTCCGCTCTGCGTATGGGCGGCCAGGGTATCCGTATCAACGTCTCCGGCCGTCTGGCTGGCGCCGACATCGCCCGCATGGAATGGTACCGCGAAGGCCGTGTGCCGTTGCACACCCTGCGCGCGGACATCGACTTCGGCTTTGCCGAGGCGCTGACCACCTACGGCATCATTGGCTGCAAGGTCTGGATCTACAAGGGCGAAGTCATGGCCCACGATCCGATGGCACGCGACAAGCGCATGTCGGAAGCCCAGGGCTGGAACCGCGAAGGCGGCGCTCCTGGCTCTGACCGTCCGCGCGAACCGCGCCAGGACCGCGAAGACCGTGGTCCCCGTGGCAAACGTGGCCGCAACGAAGAAAACAAAGATTAATAATCGGATTTAAGGATAAGGAACTGCCGTCATGATGCAGCCGAAAAAAACCAAGTACCGGAAAGCCCACAAGGGCCGTATCCGTGGCGTCGCCAAGGGCGGCACTGATCTGAACTTCGGTTCGATCGGTCTCAAGGCTCTTGAGCCCGAGCGCATCACCGCGCGTCAGATCGAAGCGGCCCGCCGCGCGATCTCGCGTCACATGAAGCGCCAGGGCCAGCTCTGGATCCGCGTATTCCCGGACGTGCCGGTTTCGAAAAAGCCGCTCGAAGTGCGTATGGGTTCCGGTAAAGGTTCGCCCGAATACTGGGTCTGCCGCGTCAAGCCGGGCCGTATCATGTTCGAACTGGATGGCATTCCCGCCCAGCTCGCCAAGGAAGCCCTGCAGCTGGCCGCCGCAAAACTGCCGCTGAAGACAAAAATCATCGCTCGCGTGGGCGAGTAATAGAGGACCAGAAGACAATGAAAGCTG
>CALBME010000018.1 GCA_937896295.1 uncultured Micavibrio sp.
GCGCTGATGGAGACATGCCGCGCCAACAATGCTAGCACGCCGATAGCAAAGGCGGTATCGGTCGCCATGGGAATCGCCCAGCCGAAATGCGCTTCCCCCTGATAATTCAGCATCCAATAGAAGCATGCCGGAACGATCATGCCGCCCAGCGCCGCCATAATCACCAGCAGCGCGTGTTTGGGATAACGCAGCTCGCCGACTAAAATTTCACGTTTGATTTCCAGCCCGGCAAACAGAAAGAAAATTGCCATCAGGAAATCGTTAATGAAAAGGTGCGAGGCATGAACCCCCTGCAGGTACAGGGATGCCAGCGGCGAATTCGCCAGTGCAATGGCTAGTATGGCCGATGCCATCAGCACCACGCCGCCCGCCGCTTCGCTTTGGAAAAATGCTTTCATGAACGACAGTGTGCCGTTATTTGTCAAGAGCATCAATCGTTAAACACACCCCTGGCCGGCGCAGACTGGGGCGTATAATCCATATCCGGCTCGCGCACCGCGATCACGGGTCTTTTCTCATCACTTCTTTTGTAGACATAAAGCCCAAGTACCGAAAGCGCGATACACCAGATGGTCGACAGGGATTCAACCGCCTGCAACACCACGGCGGCCCGGCTGGTATCAAAGACGATGACATAGGCAATCGCCAGCATCTGGGCCGTCCATGTCAGCGCCATCAGGTAACCGAACGTCGGACGCATGCGCCGTACGTATAAATCGGCCGACCCTACCTCAAACCGCAGGGACTCGTTCACTTGTGCCAGCGCCTCGGATCTTTCTTTTTGAGAAATGCCCTCCATCGTCTCAATATGGCGGTTGGCTTCGACACGGGCTTCGGGCGTAATGACACCTGTCGTAATTGCATTCTGGGTCTCCGACAATGCCTTGGCGGCGTTCTGCGCCACGGGATTATCTATTTTTCCAAGCGCACTGCCAACGATGGACATCAGGAATGGCAGGCCAAGACGGCCAAGAATGGTTTCCAGCATGATCATTTCTCCAGTCTGTAAAAAATATGATGCCCGATGATGGCGGTGGGGTTTTTTCCCTCCGCCCAGTGCGGACAGATATCAAGCGTGTGGTAATGCGTGGCCCCTCCAGTCGCATCCGGAATGCTGGCATAGACAGCGCGCCGCGCAATACGCTGAGCGGTTGCGAAATGAATGTTCTTGTCCGTTACGGCGATCACACGGGGACGTTGCGGATCATTCGCATTCCAGCATGAAAACTGAAACGGTTTCTGGCACACCTGAACGATATCATTCCCCCACCAGAACCCTTTTCTGCCCTTGGCGAGATTCACGCGGTTGAGGACGACACTCGCCACTGCCTCCATCCCGCGCACACCTTCGCCCCTGGCCTCGCCCCAGAGGGTGCGGGCCAGCGTATCGACGCTCAGTTCTTCATACAGGCTCATCGCGCCCGCCTTGCCAGCGCCTCGGTCTTGAGGGCCGTCGTATCCAGTTTTGCCTCAATCCGCAAAAGATGCGACACAAGACGCTGTTCAAGTTCCTTCATCGATGCGACCGACGCAAAACTGCGCACCGCATCGATTTTTTCCTGCGCATGGGAATCGCGCAATTTCAGTACCAGTGCAAGAAGTCCGGCAAGTGCCGGCAGTTCTATGACGGTTACCCACCAAAGGATGCCGCCCTGTAGAAAATCGTCCATTGTCTTCACTCCATCACGTTGAAATCGGTTGTAGCGTTATATTTCCGGACACGAATTTGTGTCTGCATCGGAAGACGGGAAAGCGCTCCCGCCACCGCATCAAGACCATCGTCCCGCCCCCGTCCGCCTGGTTTCCAGTTGCGCATTTCATCGATGAAGGCGCTTTTATTGACACTGCGGTGAACAAACAAAGCGCGTGCGGCCAGTACCGCGTCAAAGCCCTCGATAATCCGAATATCTTTTGGCGTTCGCGTACTGACCTCAATCACGCTTGCCGCACCAGCCAGCTCGCGCCTCAGGATGGATGGCAAAAACCGACCCAGACCGTTTATCTCCAGCGCGATGCTGCGCAGATGCAGCGCGCGGCAAAAATCCGCCACCGCCCGGCATTGCTGTGTCGCCTCGTCGGGGCCGTCTTCCCTTACCGCCAGATACATCAGTCTGTGCAGGTAAAAACACCCCTTGCGGTCTGCGTACACCACGGCGACCACTGAAGCATCGCCACCGCGACCAAAAGCGGGATCCCACCATGCACTGGCCGCCATGCTGGACAGGTCAACATCCTCGTACCATTGCAGACAATCGGAATTGAGGCGGCAATCCGTCATCGGTTGCGCCTGTAGCATCATCTGCGCGGCAAAGCGGCGGGGACCACCGCTTTTTTGCAAGGCGGCGATATCACCCGAACCAAAGCGTTCAGGCCACGCACTTGTACCGTCCTGCTTGAGAAGCGGTACGCGCAGGTCGCTGTATCCATCCAGAAACGCATCAGGTGCAATATTATAAATAGTATCGAACGTATGCGGTGTCCCCACGTAAAGGGCCGTTCCGCCGGGCACCAGCACGAATGAAAGCTCGGCCAGCCTTTCGCGTAAATCGGCACGCTTTTCCGATGTGTCGCAGGTATTGGGCACCTCAACATCATCGCAGATGACGATATCCGCCCGACTTCCGGTAATATTGGCACCGATGCCGAATGCGATCATGGACGGATCGCGCCATTCCGCCGCGCGCTGCACGGTAAAACGGTCACCGGCCCATTGGTCGGGTGCCTCTGGCCGCAAGGCCGATGTCAGCGGATGGCGTTCAATGATCCGCCTTGCATTGCGCACCATCTTGCCCGCCAGCGTCGCGTCTGCCGCCAAAACAAGGATACGCAAATCCGGACGCCGCCACAAAAGCCATGCCGCAAAAAGCCCGATGATTGTGGACTTGCCGCATGAACGGAACGCCATCAGCAAAAGCCGCGTATCCCTGCCCGTCCATCGCGCCTCCAGCCAGTGGGCGATTTTGAGATGCACATCTGGCGTGGTCTGGCCCTGTGCGCGGTTCCATATCGCGAGGAACAGGGGAAAATCTGTCATGCGGTTTCATCGCGGTAACGTTCAAGCTCGGTTTTGGCGTCACGCATCAGAAGGGCCAGCGTATTATCCTCCTGACCCCGCGGCAGATCCGCCCATTCCGCCAGTTTCAGAAGCAATTCGATATGCGCGACCGCCGTCTTGCACGCAGCGTGGTAGGCAGAAAACACTTTGGCGTCTTTCGTAGGAGTCTGGTCGAAAAAACTGTGATAGGACTGCAGCGCGTGGTCGATCGCCGCCGGTAGGGACTGGGCAATTTTCGCGCGCGCCCCATCCTCAAGGCGGCTGCCTTTTTTCTTTTTTGACATACAGGGTTTTCCATGAATTTAGAACGCGTTGACGATGTACCACTGCGCACCGTTCGAAACGGCGCTTAAGGTCTTATACTGGCTGCTCAGGCTATAGGAGGACGATCCGTCGATATTGCCGCCGCCCTGCACCGTCACCGTCACCGCGTTAGCAGAAGTGTCGGTTTTCTTGATATGAACCATGCGACCCACGGCATTACCGGCATTGGCCGGTGGAAGACGCGCAGTCTTGGCGCCTGCAAACGCAGAAAGCAGGTAAACGTCGACTGCCATATCGATATCGTATGTGCCGGCACCATCATGATACCGTGTGTTGCCTGCAAGACGGTTACTGGAAACAATATACCAGTTCGCCCCGTTGGAAATGACGCTGACATAGTCGTTCGGCCCGCCCAGCTGGATGTCGCGCCCGTCCGGTCCCGCCCCGCTGAGGGCCGTCACCACAACCATATTGCCGGTGGCATCAACCTTTTTAATGGTATAAACACAGCCCGCCACACCGGACGCGGCCGGTAGACGCAAGGTGATCTGGCCGTTCGTGGCCGCCACGAGATGAACCGTGCGGCCAGCCGATACGTCCAGCGTGGCGACACCCGGCGCATCGACATACACGGTATCATGCCGAAGCAGCGTGATGGTCGCATCCACGATGGACGTACGCTGCAAACGGCTGCGCACCGGATACCCGGCGTTATGTGCCGTATAGGAACCGCCCGATGCATCTGCAATGGCCGTGCCCGCCGCCATGGCATGCAGGTTGACGATAGATGTATGGGCAGATCCCGCATCCAGGCGCACATTGTCGATGACACCCGCACTTTCAGTATAAAGACCAGAAAAAAACGTACTGGATGCCTGCGCGCCGACACGAACGCATGCGGTGGCGCCACTATGGACATTCACCTCGCAATCCGTGAAGCTGTTGGCGTTGCCGCCATATTCAATATATATGCCGCTGCCTGTCATGGGTGCACCGGATGAATAAACGCGGCATTGGTTGAACCTGTTGGCGTTGGGTGTATCACCCGCACCCGACTTCAGAAGGCGTATACCCTGAACACTGGGGGAAAGCACCAGAACACGTTCAAAATTATTCCAGTAACACGGGTTTGACGAATTGTTATAACCGTCAAGTAAAACGCCCGTTTTTGCGCCGCTGATGACAAGATCAGATATTGCATTCTGCACACAAGGGCCGGAATGACCGTACAGCTTCAGGCCGCAATCCCCGCCTGTGATCTTTAAATTACAAAGCGTGGCATAGGACGCACGCATTTCGATGACATGAAAACTGCTGGCCGAGGCCGCCATGATGCTGGCCTGCCCCGCACCGCGGAGGGACTGGTTCACGCCCAGAACAATCGTCGACGTCACGCGGTACGTGCCGGGTGGAACATACACGCTTCCCGATGCTGCCAGCGCCCGCTGAATGGCCAGTGTATCATCCGTGACACCGTCGCCAGTGGCGCCGAAATCGCGCACGGACACACATTCCCTGACCTTATCCGTTACGCTACGGCTGACGGCGCCCATACCGGACTGGACAAAGGACGGCGCCTGCAGCGTGCTGCCATGGGCAACTGTGATCATATCGCCGTTCTCATCAAAGGCCAGGGCGCGGTTGGCGCGTGATGCCCGCGCGGGCAAGATCACTTGTCCGGGCACCTCCAGCCCGTCATAACGGATCATGACGGACTGATCGCGCGCGAGCTGCTGCAAGCCCGCGGTCAGCGCATCAAATTCATTGTTCAGTGAACGGGCCGACAAATCCCCGCCTTCCAGAAAATCGGTCATCCGTTCCAGCGCGACGCGGCGCTCGATCGTCACAACAACGTCGGTACTGGGCGCTGAATCAAAAATCACTGTACCGCCAAGAGTCTGCCCCGCGCCCGAGACATGATAACCGCTGTTTTGACGGGCGCCGTCCAGATAGACAGTGACATCTTCAGACGCAAAGACAGGAAAAGGGAAATCGAATTCTACCTGGGTACCGTTGGCGGCATAACGGATAACCGGCACGACATCCGGCATTTTGATATGAGTATCGGGCATGAAAAATCCTTATGGGGTCAGTAGTTCAGCAAGGCATGATCAATGCGCTGGTTCTGGGCCAGTTGCGTGGCGGCCAGCAGGTTTCGCTGGCGCATTTTTTGGATATTCTGCTCAAGCGCGGCGGTCCTCAGCGCATCGCTTTTTACCTGCGCCCGGGCGTCATCTTCACTTTCATTGTAAAGACCAAGCAGAACGGCTTCATTCGATCCATCCATGGCCCCAAGTCCCTGCGATGAGAACAGGGTTTTTTGACGTGCCACCGCGCGACGTAATGCGCTGCTGCGGCGTGCTTCGGCCGCCTGTGCATCGGCGGCAATCTGTGCCTTTTGCAGGTTTGCATCGGCTACAGCCTGATCTTCAGACAGTCGTTGCTGTGCCTGCAACTGCTCCATGGCTATACGCTGTTGCGCTTCGAAATCGGATGCACTTTGAATATTCCCCATAGCCTGTCGTCCCAAGGCGATGGCGCCGCCGGGAATGCCGCCAATCGTCGACAAAAGTGGCGTAATCGTTGAAAAAACATTGTTCAGACTTCCCATGAAATCTCCTAATCACTGGTTTTGATGTTGGCGCTGACGGATAAAAGCGTGAATGGCAAGGGCGCATCCTGTTCGATACGCCATAAGGGCAGCGTGCCGTTACGTTTCCACCCGATGGCGCGCACACGCACGTCACCTGATATGGATGGCGGCGGCGCCCCCAGCACGATGCCGGAATCGCGCAGACTGATGTCCCGAAGCCCCCGGCCCATATCCGCCCGCAGGGCGCATGTTGCTTCAAGGCGAAAGACAACCTCGATCAGCCGCACCGCGCGCGCCTGACCACCTTCGGCCAGCGCGTTCGGCGGCAGGGGTTCGATCGTATGGGTATAGGAAAGACCGATGGCCACACTGATCGCAGGCTCCGCCAGGGTTACGGAACCACCAATAACAACCGTGTTATCACGCACCACACCGTCTGCGACTACTGCAACTGTCTCACCGTTCAGGTGATCAAGCCCGGACCAGCTTGTACTGAGCGCTTCGCTTTTACCGGAAAGACCTGAGTCCACGTAAAGACCTTCATCGAAGCTTTCGATACAGATGACACCGCCCCGGTCTACGAGCAGATACACATCCTCCCCCGCCACGGCGACGGACAGTACAGCGCCTTGCGTCTCCTGCAATGTCCATGCAGCAATTTGCTCGGCCCGATAGGCAGTCAGCGTGGCAATATTGCCGCTGGCCAGAACCACATGCAAAAGGCGTTTTTTCTTGTCAAAAGCCTGATCGATGGGATTGACGACCAGATGCTGCGACAGCAGCGCAAGGTCGTTGGACTGATACGCCTGCTCCACATCCGCATAGACGAATTCCCGCAGTTCGCGGCCAGACCGCGCTGCAAAAATAGTGGCGCCGTCGATATCGACAGGCGGTACGGTACGACTGACGATGGAGCCCACGCGCGTCTGGCGGTTGAGCTGCACGGTCGTAGGGGTCAGCGGGTCACCAGCCACCATCCATTCGGCACCCGATGTAAAAACCTGAAGGTGACGGCCGGAGAACACGTTGCAGATTGCGTTCACCTGATCGGACAGGATGGCAAATTCAATCGACTCGTCATCCAGACCCGTACCCAGGTCGAAATTCCACAATTCGCCGGATTTTGACATCCATAACCGGTTGGGCAGATCACGGCTGCCCCCGATGACCAGACGGTCTTGGTGAAAGGCGCACGAAACCGGGTATCCCCGCACCGGGGAATAGGCCTGCTCCTCCCAGTCCTTGGTCGGTGTCGTTGCGGAAAGGGTTTCGATGACGGTGGCATTGACCACGGTAGCCGATGACACGCTCGTGACACGCACCTCTTTCCCGCCGATGCGCAAAGATGTTCCCGCATGGCCGCTTTCGAATACGCCGGACGAAGCCGTGAGGGTGATGGTCCCTGTTATAGCCGATGGCATAAGCGTTACGGCGGTATCGGCAAATTTGAACATAGGTTGGTATATGACGCCGCTGGTTTCCGATGAGTCGAAAACCCAGTCCGACAGACTCCATACCCCCGCGCCTGAACGGGTCAGTTTTTTGGGCGGCACGTCGGGATGTACGACCAGAAGGGTATCGGCAGACTGGGTCCAGTTGAGGGATGCAATCTGCCCCTCGCTCCACGGCGCGCTTAAGGTATCGATAAGAAAATCATTCTGATAGATGCGTATCTGTCCTACGGATAATGCCAGCAGATAGGTCTGCTCCGTGTTGAATTCAAAATCGATCAGGCGGCCTCGCCCTGCTGCGACATCAACGAAACGCATGCCGGCACGACGTTCGACCCCGCCTGTCGGATGAATGAACAGGTTGCGCAAGGTCAGCGCGCCGTTTTCATACGCTCGCAAATCGCCGCGGCCCAGCAGACGGCGGGACACTTCGCCCGCCGTGAAATTGGTTTTGACGCTTTGAATGACCGGCATCAGCCCCTCACATCGACGAGAGGGAAATTATCGATGGCCGACGGACGGTCCTGCTGTGCGTCGATCTGCTTGGCTTTGCGGAATTCATCCTCAGCCAGTTTGAACAGCGCCTCGGCCCGAGAAGTGCTTTCCGTCAAAGGAATACAGAATTCTGCAGCCAGACGTGCCATCAGCGCACTGGCAAAGAAGGGAGGAAATTCAGATTCGTCAGGCAGAAAAATATAGGTCAGCAATACCATATCGGCATCGGTGTGCAGGGCATTCCTCGCGATCCGGTAATCCAGGCCGCGTCCCCGGCTGCCGGTACCGGCGGATAATGCGCGCAGGAAATCGTTGGGCAGCGCATAAGCATGGCTGTAATCGGCCAGTGGCGCATCTTCAAGCCGTGCCAGGATGGCCTGCCCTGTCGCAAACGACCATCCATAAGCCGACAGTAGCGCATCGCGCGCAGACGCATACAGTGCAGATGCGATTTCAGATTCAGCCGTGCCGTCCTCAAAGGACGCAATCGGCTCACAGCCCACACGCATCAAAGCGCGCGAACAAAGGACAATATCGTTCAATGGCATGGGACCTCTTTCGTGTTAAAAATAAAGGGGGAGGTCAGACGTCTGGCATCCCCCTGCTCTCTTCCTCGTTTCCTGCCTGCGTCAAAAGGGGGAAGACACAGGTAAATCAGAAAAAATCAGGCGGCCGGGCCGTTACGCGGTGAACGTGGTCACGGTCACGGCTGAACCGGTATTACCGGTGACAATGTAGAACACTGTCGTGGGTGAGCCGCCGGTAGAGAGATTGGCGATGATCAGGTCGTTGACGCGCAGCATATCGGCAGCGGAGTTGAAATAACCCGCACCCGTCACGCTGGCATCAGTGGTGGTGTAATGCCACAGCGTGAAATTGTTGGCATAAGCCAGAACGCTTAAATTGTTGGAATTGTAGCTCATTGAATATCTCCTTTAAGGTTCGCTTATGCCGGGGTTTCATCGCAGGTCATGACGACGACTCCGGACTGGTCGATCAGGCTGGCACCCTGGCTCATCATGTTGTTCACGAAGAACGCCGCACGGTCGCCGTGCCACGTTATGTCCGTTTCGACATCGGCACCCGACGCATGGCCGATCGCCGTTTTGTGGAACCAGAAACATTTACGCACGCCGGTCGTATTGTTGATCGGGAGGCCCGAGTGCGGCATCCACAGCGTACCCAGCCATTGCTTGGCCTGCGTGCCCTTGAACGGCATCTGGTCTTCACCGACATAATCGGCGGACGCGAATTCAGGAATAGACAAAAGCTGCGACCATTGTTTCCAGCCGACGACAGCCGTGCGCTGGCCGTCATCCGGCACTTCGGCATTACCCAGCAGCTGAAACGCCTCCAGCACTTTGTCCAGGCTCATTCCGGCGGCCGAATCCGAGACCGCATTGGTCGATGCGGTCAGGGCGTTGATGATCAGTTCGTCCGTTTTACGGCCCAGCGCATAGGCACCGGCATTGGCAATCACCTGGCGTTCGTCATGATTGACTTTGAGCTCGTCCAGTTTGTCGATCCAGTCACCGGCGTAATAATCGTACAGCACTGCTTCGATCGCCGTATGGCTCAGGTTCATCACCGGAACCATGCCATGCGTTGATTTGGTGGACGCGGTCCCCGCGCCGACTTTCTGAAACACGGTGCTGGACCCTTTGACATTGTTTTTACTGCGCACACGCGCACGCAGTTTGGAGCCCATGCGTTGATAGGCCTCGAACACTTCACGTTCGAACTGTTTGACGAACGCGTTATCGATGGAAATGGACATCGAAAGATCCTTTCTGGTTGAAGGTTTTGAAGATGTGAAAAGACCTGACGTGGGTTGTCCGGGCGGGGCCATGAGGTCAGGAAACGGCAAAAGGGCGGGGCCGCCTTTTGAGGGCGACCCCGTTATCCATTTGAGCAATGTGATGAAAGCTGAAGCACGGCTTTGATAAAGACGCACTTGTGGTGTTTATCTGATTATTATAGGATTAAATTCCTTGTGCTGTCAAACCATTTTTGCAACTTTTTGCGCATTTTTGAGAGAATCCATACAATCGGACACATGAACGACAAAATCCGTCAGGCTCTCGCCTCCGCCACCAACGACAACCGCGAACCCACGCGCCGTCGTTTTCCGCGCCGGATGAAGGACGTCTGCGTCGCCGATATCAATGGCACGACCTACCCTGTCCATGACTGGTCGCAATGCGGCGTGTTGTTCAACGCCGATGGCCGCATTTTTGAATCCGGTCAGGACTGCGCCGTCGTCATGAAATTCAAACTGACAGATGTGGTCACGGAAATCCCTGTATCCGCCACCGTCGTTCGCACCGGCAAGAAACAGGTCGCGCTCGAATTCGTGAACATGCCCAAGAAAATCGAAAAGGCATTCGCCAAGGTTATCGAGGATGCCATGGCGGCCGAAGAAGCAGACGTCGAACACCTCGCATAAAAAACCCGGCTTGAAAGCCGGGTTTTTTTCAGTTCGATCCGTACAAAGCCTTGAACCCTTGCGTAACTTTCGCAATGACGGATGGGTCCTTGTCGCGCCAGTATTTGGGATCGCGCATCATGGAATGCAGCTCAGCCTCCGAAACGGCGGCGGCGGATCTGCCCTCCTCGATGACGGACGGCGCATCGCCCTTCATCATCTGGTACAGCGCCATGACGCCGTCATACGACCCGGCCAGACCTTCCAGCACATTCGCGGGAAGATTTTTTTTGCCAAAGGCAAGCAGCTGGCGCGACGTTTCACGCCATTGTTCCGGCCCGCCGAAATGTTTGACCAGACGCTCGATCTCGCGGTCCGCCTGGAATTCAGCAGCTATATCGAGGATCATGGGCACCAGGCGTTCAGATGCCAGGTTATACACCTCCTGCACCTGCTCGGTGGTAAAACCCTTGGCGTGGAGGCGCGCATTGACATCATTATCCGGCTGCAACAGCCCGTCCTTTATGTCGATGACATAGCCATCCGGCGTTTCCGGCAAACCCAGCGCGCGCAGGATTTTCAGGCGTCCTTCTTCGTCCTCCGGCATTTTAAAGCCGGCGGACAGGCGTTTTTCCAGTTCACAATACGACTTGATCAGCTCGTCCGTGCGGATGCTGCCGGCCTGCGCGTCCCAAAATTTATCCGGGACATGGTCGGGTTTTGCAGTGCCCGTATCTTGCGTTTGTTGTTCCAGCAAATTGGTCTCTGTCATGATTGCTCCTTAATTCTTTCCTTGTTCAATAAGTGTGTGAATGGTCTGCAGCAGCCCGCGTTGACCGTCGTAATACCGCAGCACGGATTCTGCCGCTTCCGGCCCGGCAACGCGGTTATTGATCGACACGCGCAGATAGGACAGGACCTTTTGCCCGTCATCGCCTGAAAAAAGGCGGGCGAAAATGCGCGGCGCATCGTCGCGCGAGGGCGTTACGATGGCGGGTTCCTGCGGTAAAGGCGGCGTCAAAAAGCGCCGGATGAAATCAAACATGGTCATGGTTCTCCTGTCGGTTGGGTTTGGGGAATATGTTTGACGATCAGGTCGGACGGAACGCCCAGCGCCTCGCCGATGAAGCGGGCGGCACCTGCAAGATCGATGGCGCCCTGCGCCTGCGGCCCCATGGCCATCGACGTCGTGATCCAGTTGATGGTGTTCTGAACGCCGCGCTGACCCTGGGCACGGGCAAGCGGACTGCGGTAATCAAGTTGCACGGTACGCCCATCGATGGAAACATCGGGCACCTCGCCCCGCCGGCGCAGAATGGCCCAGCCGCGCTGGATCAGCGGCGTCAGAAGTTCCGACTGCAGGCGGCCGTAAGTAGCCCCCAGTAACAATGCCATTTCCGCCGACCGTTCCAGCACTTCGGTGGCGGTCATGCGCTGGTCGCTGACCTGACCCAGTCGGTCGATCAGAAGCGCATGGCGGATGCGCGCACGCAAATCCTGGAGAACAAGCTGGCTCACATCAAAGCGTCCCGGCATTTCCAGCGGTCGCAAACCCTGGCTGCCGACAGCCTTGGGAATGATCGACCCCGGCACCAGCGCCACTGTGGCCGGATTCAAGACCCCGTCATCATCCGCCTGCCAGATGCCTGTCACGGCGATGGACGCATTTTTCAGGATCAGTTCGACCACCTTGTTCGCCGTCTTGATATCCGGTAACGCCTTCATCACCGGCGACCGGCCATAGGTATCGCCCGGCGCCTTAGCCCACCGAAACGCAATAAAGGGCGATACGGCCAGATTAGCCTGCAGCAGAATGCTCTGTGCATCGCCATCAGCCAGAACCACGGCATATTTGACCATCGGCTTGTCGCCGTCAGGCAACGCGGCCTCGATCACACGATACTTCTTTTCGCCGTCCTTTTCCTTTTGGACATGCGCGGGCAGATCAGCGCGGGGAAACCGGATACGGATATCGCCCAGCGTCATTTCGCTTTCCCGGAAGATACGTTCCAGCCGGCCTGTGCCCGCCCCCTCCTCCAGCGTGACGGTGGACAGCGGCAGGGCGGCGAACTTAAAGGCCGATAACTGGCCCGGTGCGGCTTCCTCGAACAGGATGGTCCCCGTGCCAGCCGTCACCAGATCCAGAAAGGCCTGATGCATTTCGACGGCAAAGTTGGACCGGTCGAAATGCGCCTGCATCACGCGGGCCGCGCCCTCAAGGGCGGGCGCAAGGGCCTGCGCCTGCGCCTCGCTCAGTTCTGGCCCGGGCTTCAGACCGAACCACAGGGACCATGGCGGTGTCAGGTTCGCCAGAAGGCTGGATGCCAGTTGGTCCACTGCATCCATCGCCGTACCATCGAAAATATTGGCAGTGCTGGTGCGCATTTCAAACGCATCGGCGTTCGGCAGGGCGTAGGCATAACAATCGCGCCACACCCCTTCCCATATGCTGCGGCGGTTGCGCGCGCGGCCATAGGCCTGCGCAATGGTATCGACTGTTTCCATGATCATCATTCTCCCAGCAGGCTTTTACGTTGCGGCATCCATTCACCCTGTCCGAGTACCCCGCGAAACGACGTCAGAATGGTTTGCGGCAGACTGCGGCGGCGCACGGTTTCAGCCACCTGGGCGGTCGGATCCTTGGCACCTTCCGCCGTATCTTCGGCCGCGGCTGATACAGGCGTCTGCGGAACGCTGACATACTGCACGGATGCGGGTTTAGGCTTTGAATTGAAGCTTCCCATGAATTTCTCCTTTAAAATGGGTGATGGAAACAAGGCGGCGATACAGTTGCCACGGTGTCAGGATGCGCCAGTCCTGAAGGCCGATCAGACGCTTCATCGCCTCGACACAGGTAAAGGGCGTAGGCGCCGCCATGCGGCGCGGCGGGGACAGGCGCGGCGCGCGCACGACACGGTACCCATGTGCGCGCATCCATGCCGGGAAATCAAAGTCCTGCGGCACATCGGCAAAGGCGCGGTTGACCGGGGCACCGCGGGCATCGGAGCGCAGGTCCAGGTCGCCCTTCAGGCCCACGCAGCGCGTGGCCAGCTCACGGGCGCGGGTGATGGTCGTCGTGACGTCGGTGCTCATGGGTCTCCGTTCGGGGATGTCGTTCGTTCGTGTGCGTGACCGCCTCACAAGGACGCATTCGAACAAGTATGACAATATATTGTCAATACGGCCGTTTCGT
>CALBME010000019.1 GCA_937896295.1 uncultured Micavibrio sp.
GGGCTTCCTGACCTCGAGCGACACCGAGTCCCACGTCGTGGAGCTTGCGCCCACCGCGATCCCCACCACGACGCTCCTGTACGTGAGCACGCCCAACCCCGTGTACGCGGGCTTCTGGTACACGGTGTCGGGTGTCGTGCAGGTCGACGGCACGCCTCCGGCCTCCGGCGACCTGCCCGGACAGGTCCGCAAGACCGGGCCGATGGAATACAGCAGCCCCTTTGGCACTGAGGCCATTATCCTGGCCACGGACGAATATCAGGCCGCGGGTCTGGATAAGCAGGCCAAGGCCATGGGCCTGCATCTTCTGGCCCGTGCCGCCATCCGTCACGGCTACAGCAAGGAAGCGGTGCAGATTGCGACCGCGTCGGATCATCTGGACAACGAACACCGCCTGCATGCCGCGAACCTGACGCTCAAGGCCTATGCCATGGGCATGATCGACGGTCAGTACAACATGGCGAACGAATTTTATAAAAGCGCCGAACATCTTCTGCGTGGAAGCGATCAGTGGGATGACGCGGCTTTCGTGCGCTCGCGCCTGAACAGGGCGGAGGTTTATCACCGTGTCGGTCTGGCCAATCCCGCATATCTTAAAAATGCGATCGATATGTTCGAAGAGGGGCTGGCCCGCGTTAACGACGAAAATGCCGCCTTTGGCAAGGAAGAACGTCTTAAGTACAAGGCTAAACTCACGGCGGCGTTTTCAAAAACCCTGACACAGGTGGCGCGCCGCAATCCCACGATGATTGACGCGACACCATGCATCCGCATGGCTCAAAGCCTTATTCACAGCGCCCTTTACATGTCCGATCCTCTTGCCGGTTTTGATTTCGAACGTGCCGCCATGAAGGCGACGCAAGGCGATATCCTGGCTGCCGTGGGCAGACGCGACGAAGCGGTTGCGGTCCTGCAGACGGCCCTGAACGATCAGAAAAATGCAGGCGCACCGGTGCCGCGTGTCGCAGCGACGGAAGCCAAGCTGCATCTGGCCAAAGGTGAAACCGATACACGTGGCGGCATGGGCGAAGTCCTTGCCCGTCTTGCGGCCTTCCACGGTTCGGACAAGCATCCCAGCATCCTGCGTTACCGGGAACGCCTGCGTGCAAATGCGCGTCCTTTCCCGATTTTCCTTCCGCACCAGTCCATGTAAGAATGGCGGGCATGAGCCTGCCACTTTCACAGTATGACGACATCGTGCGCCTTGCGCTGGCTGAAGACATCGGTGCAGCGGGCGATATCACGTCGCTTGCCACCATTCCTGCCGATCGCCTTGCATCCGCGCGTATGATCGTGAAGACGCCCGGCGTCATCTGCGGCCTTGATGTTGCCGCCACGGTGTTCATGGCGGTCGATCCATTGCTTAATGTCACCTTGCTGGCTGCGGACGGCGATTCCGTCGTGGCGGGGCAGGGCGTGCTTGATGTCACGGGGCCTGCACGCAGTATCCTGACGGCGGAACGCGTGGCGCTCAATTTCGTGCAGCAGCTTTCCGGCGTGGCCAGCCAGACGCGCAGACTGGTCGATATCGTGGCCGGTACGAATGCGCAGATTATCGATACAAGAAAAACGACACCGGGCATGCGCGCGCTGGAAAAATACGCGGTGCGCTGCGGCGGCGGGGGCAATCACCGCATGGGGCTTTACGACCAGATCCTGATCAAGGACAACCATATCGCCGTCGCTGGCGGCGTGACGGCGGCCCTTGCCGCCGTGCAGGGCAGGGCCGAGAGAACCGAGATCGAGGTCGACACCATCGAGCCCGAGAGATCGCCCATTGCCCGGATCAGCGCGTCGATGCGCTCGTTGCGCTGCCCGGTCTTGGCAGCCGCTGTTGTTAACGGCGGTCGATTCCCGCACAAATCCGGCGTCCACCGTCGGCACGGCACAGCATGACCTTGATCTGGTGAGCGGATAGCGGCTGTTTGCTTGATGGGGTCAGGGGCGTTGGAAGGCGCCCGTAGGGCGACTGGAAACGCCCCTGACCCCGGCGCGCCGATGGCGGGCGGGGTGTTCGTGCAATCGGGAGGGAGGGCGTTTGGCACCCGAGTGGCCGATGCGCGCACAATCGGGCTCGGCCTGTGGCAACGCAGGCGCGACACCGGCTCAAACCGCCAAGTCATCCCCAGTGTCGCGCCCCACACCCGCGCAAGCCTGCGCGGTCGTTGCGCCCGTAGTCTTTCACGAAGTGGGCGCTGGCGTCGAGTCTCCCACGGGCCTCAAGGCCCATGGAGTCGACCGGACGACGCTATCTCTGTGCCGCGTGCCGCGCGGCAGTGCTGATCTGCAGCCACTGTGATCGGGGGCAGCGCTATTGCGCCGCCGGCTGCGCCCAGCGTGCCCGCGCGGCCTCGCTGCGGGCAGCCGGCACGCGCTACCAGGCGAGCTTTGCGGGGCGCCTGGCGCACGCGCAACGCCAGCGCCGCTACCGCGCGCGACGCCAGGAAGTGACGCATCAGGGTTCCCCGCCGCCGGCCCCGCCTGTTGAAGTAAGGACCGCGCCGACCGTGCCCGAGTCCGTACCGTCCGCGAGCGGGCAGTGCCACCTGTGCCACCGCGCACTGTCCCCGTTCGTGCGTCAGGACTTCCTGCACTCCCCGGTTCGGCGCCCCTGTCCGCGA
>CALBME010000020.1 GCA_937896295.1 uncultured Micavibrio sp.
GCCTGCCGGGTGGCGGCGCACCGGCCCGCGGCTGGGTTACGCCCGCCGGCCGCAAGATGGGTTTCCATGTTTACGAGAACGGACGTTTCCGTCCCGCGCCGCAGCTTATGGCCGCATAAGTTTGTTGCAGACGATCAAAAAAAGCCGGTCATCAAGACCGGCTTTTTTGTTTCCATGACTTTACGTTCCGCTCAGCGTTCGCGCATCGCGCTGTCGACGGTCTTCATCAGGGGTTTGAGCATGTATTCCATGACGGTGCGTTCGCCGGTCAGGACATCGACGGTGGCGATCATGCCGGGGATGATGGGCAGTTCCTGGCCGTCATGCTTCAGGGTCGTAACCTTGGTGCGGACCTTGACGCGGTAGAAGCTGTTGCCCTTTTCATCCGTGATGGAGTCGGCGGAAATGTCCGCGACTTCGCCGGGAAGCCCGCCGTAAATTGAAAAGTCATACGCGGTCAGTTTGATCATCGCCTTCTGGCCCGGATAGATGAAGGCGATATCGGACGGGCGGAGCTTTGCCTCCACCAGCATTGTGTCGTTGGTGGGAACAATCTCAGCCACCGTTTCGCCGGGTTTGACGACGCCGCCAACCGTATTGATCTTGAGGTCCTTGACGATGCCGTCGACGGGCGAGCGGATTTCCGTGCGGGCCTTGCGGTCTTCAAGCCCGCCGAGCGTCTGGCCGATGGTCTGGGTTTCGATCTGGGTCTGCGCCAGATCGGCCTGCGCCTTGGCGCGGAACTGGGTGGTGACGTCGTTCAGGCGCGCGCGCGCCTCCTCCACAGCGGAACGTGCGCGGGGCAGGGCGGCGCGCAGGCCGTTCAGTTCGGTGCGGTGCTGCGCCATCGTCTGTTCCATCACCAGCATGTCACGCTTGGGGGCGGACCCACGTTCGACCAGCGGCTGGATCATATTGATCTCGTCCTGGGCGAGGCTGATGATGCGGTTGATGTCCGCCATCTTGGTATTGATTTCGTTGACTTCCTGTTCGCGCTGGTTGATCTGGCTGCGCAGGACGCTGATTTCGGAATCAAGCCCCAGACGGTTGGCGCGGAAGGTGTTCATTTCCTGCGCGACCGACTCCGGCACTGACTTGGTCAGATTTTCGGGAAATACGGGTTCGGTCTTGCCGTCGGCTTCCGCCTGAAGACGGATGATGCGGGCCTGCAGGCCGCCGAATTTCTGTTCGGATGCGCCAAGGTCGGATTGCGCGCCCACGTCGCGCAGACGCAGGATGACCTGGTTCATCTCAACGCGTTCGCCTTCCTTGACCAGAATTTCCGCGACCGTGCCGCCTTCCTGATGCTGGAGCATCTGGATTTCGGATGACGGAATCACCTTGCCTTCACCGCGCGCGACCTGATCGATCTTGGCGAAGGTCGCCCAGATCAGAAACACGAAAATACAGGCGACGATGGTCAGAAGCTGAAGATGGCGGTGCAGCGGCAGTTCGTCGTCGGTAACCAGAAACTTCTCGGCATAGGCGGTTGCCTTGTCGAGGATTTTTTCCTGTCCGAACGCCTCTTTATGAATTTTTTCATACTGCTTGGCGTCCGAAAGGTCGGGCGCTTTGCCGGGGCCTGAGGGGGCTTGCGGTTTTTTGCGTGATGTTGCGCCGAGCATGGTTATTTATCCTGTCCGTGTGCGGTATTGGCCCCGCCGAATTCACCCGACTGCAGGCGACGCATGATGTCGTCTTTCGGACCGGAGGCGAGGATGCGGCCCCGGTCGATCAGCAGAAGGCGATCGACAAGGTTGAGCATGGTGGCTTTGTGAGTGATCAGAATGATGGTGCGGTTGCGCACCAGCACTTCCAGACGGCGCAGCAGCCGCGCCTCAGAAGCCGGGTCGAGCGAGCTGGTCGGTTCGTCCATGATCAGGACCGGCGGATCGTAAAGCAGGGCGCGCGCGACGGCGACGGCCTGTTGCTGGCCGCCGGAAAGCTGTTCGCCGCGTTCGCCCACCTGTGTATCGAGGCCCTGCTGCGTATCGCGCAGGAAGTCCATGACGCCGGAAAGTTCAGCCGCACGTATCACGGCGCGGTCGGAGACGGTTTCGTGACCCATCGTGATGTTCTGGCGCACGCTGCCGTAGAAAAGCTGCGGGCGCTGCTGGATCACGCCGACGGCGCGGCGCAGGTCGCCCGGATCAATCTGGCGGACATCCGTTCCGTCCAGCAGGACCGCGCCGGATTTTGGTTCATAGAGGTTCTGCATCAGACGCTGCAACGTGGTTTTGCCAGATCCGACAGGACCAATGATGCCGATATGTTCGCCCGGATTGATGGTGAGCGAAACGTTATTGAGTGCGGCCACCGTCTGGTTGGGATAGGCGAAGACAACATCACGCAGTTCGATTTTGCCGCGCACGGTGGGCATGGAGATAAAGTGGCGGCCTTTGGGACGTTCCACTTTTTTCTGCATCAGGTTATCGAGCTGTGCCAGCGATTCCTTCGTCTGCTGCAGGCGGGTGATCAGACCCGCAATGGCGGACAGGGGCGCCAGCGCGCGGTTGGACAGCATGAAGGCGGCGACCAGCGCGCCCTGCGTCATGTGACCCATGTTGATCATGTAGACGCCGACGATGATGGTGGCGATGCCGGCGATCGACTGGACAAACGATGCCCAGTAGAGGGTCGAGCTTGAAACCTTGCGCAGGGCGACGCTGGTGCGCGAGGCGCGCTGAGTCAGTTCTTCCCACTGGCGCTGAAGATGACCTTCGGCGGCCTGAACTTTCACCGTTTCGAGGCCGGTGACGGATTCAAACAGCATCGCATTCTTAAGCGCGTTTTCCGCCATGGATTGCTGAATTACCGCGTTGATGTGGCGTGCCTTGTAATAGGACAGGCCGATCACGATGGGGATGGCGAGGATGCAGGGTATGACCGCCCATCCTGCCAGAATGGCGATGATGATGATGAACAGAAGGGAGAAGGGCAGGTCGATGAGCGCCGTCATCGTGGCGGAGGTGAAGAAGTCGCGAAGACTGTCGAATTCGCGCATATTGGCGGTCAGAACGCCGGCGGATGCCGGGCGTTCGGTCATCTTCATGCCCAGCACATGTTCGAAGACGCGGCCCGAGATTTTGACGTCGGCGCGGCGGCCGGCGACATCAATGAAAAACGAGCGCAGGTTTTTAAGCGCCAGATCGAACAGATAGGCAAATGTCATACCGACCGCGAGAACCCACAGCGTCGGAAATGCACCGTTCGGAACCACGCGGTCATAGACGTTCATCACGAAAAGTGGGCTGATGGCCGCGAAGACGTTGATGACGATGGCGGCCAGCATGACCTCGACGTAAATCGATTTGTTTTCGCGGATCGCGGACCAGAACCAGTCGCGGCCTTCCTCGATCTCGGAGGGGCCGGCGCGTTCATCAAGACGCGCCACCGGGCGCAGGAAAAACGCGTTGCCGGAATAGGCGCGGGTGAGCACCTTGAGCGGGACATCGCGCGTCTGTTCCGGCGTTTCGGGCAGGATGATGCGGAAAATGGTGTCGGGATGCGCGCGGCCCTTTTTCAGGCGGCGCGGATCCTTGGGCGTCATGACGTCGGTGACGATGCAGGCCTGATTGCCGTCCAGCACCAGAATACAGGGCAGGTTGGGCATGATCGCGATGGCTTCCAGCGTCTTTTCGGCCATGCGGGCGGACAGGTCGGCGCGTTCGGCCGCGCGGGTGAAAAGCGTGGGTGTAATGCCGTCCTTGGGAATGGGCAGTCCGGCCGAGAGGGCGTTGGTGGAAATGCGGCGGCCATACAGCCCGGAGACAATCTGCAGGCATTCAAGCAGAGGGTCTTTCAGCGCGATGCGGTCCGCCTCAAGCGGCCAGGCGACGGCTTCGCGGCCGGGAATGGCTTTGGGGGCGTCTGTCTGCGCGGGTTTGCCGTTGGCCAAAGGAAGCTCCGAAAAAGATGGAAGTTAGACCTGTGGATATTAACATTTTCAGATCTGCGTGGGAATCCCATAAGCGGCGCAAACCAAGGCATTCTCAAGACTTTAAGCCAAAGAAAAACCCCTGCCTTTTCAAGGGGCAGGGGTTTTTTGAAAAAGTAGCGTTCTTATTTCGAGGAAATCTTCGGCTCAAGCGAGGATTCACGCGGGCTGGGAACGCCCAGAGCCGGCAGGAGCTTGCCCTGCAGGGCAAGGACGCGGTACACGGCCAGGATTTCGAGGTATTGCGCGTTCACGGCGTTGGAGCGCGAGACGAAAAGTTCGTTCTGGCTGTCCAGCACGTCGAGCAGGGTGCGGCGATCCAGTTCAAACTGGTCCTTGTAACCCTGAACCACTTTGGCGTTGGCGTCGGCCTGCGCGTTGAATTCTTTCGCGCGTTCGCCGGCGGCGACCATCGAGGCCCAGGTCTGACGCAGATCGTCTTCGATCTTGCGGGCTTCCTGTGCGCGGCGTTCCTTGGCCTGCGCGTGGCGGTAGATGGCTTCACGGCGCGCGTGCGTGTCGATCATGCCGCGATAGATGTTCCAGTTGGCGATAACCTGCGCAGACGCATTCTTGTCGACGCTTTCAATCCCGGCGAGGTCGTTGGTCTGGCGGGCCTGCAGCTGGAAGTCGACTTTCGGGTAGAAGGCCGAGCCTGTTTTCTTGTATTCGCTCCAGGCGACATCGGCGTCGGCTTCGAAGATGCCGAGGGTGGGGGTCGAGGTCATGGCGACTTCAACAGCCTGATCGACGGATTGTTGCAGGCTTTCGGTCGGTACCTTCGGCATCACGAGAATGTCGGGTTTTTCACCGGCGGCGCGGATAAACTGGGATTCCGCGATACGCAGGGTTTCGCGCACGGCAGCCTCGTTCGCGCGGGCGTTGGCGACGCGCGATTCAGCCTGGGCTACGTCGGCCTGGGTCGAACGGCCAGCCTGGGCGCCGTTGCTGATTTCTTCCAGCATGGAGACGTGTTCGCGCACGTTGTCTTTTGCGATTTGCAGCAGATCGCGCTGGCGCATGACTTCGAGATACGCCTCAACCACGGACAGGCCGAGGAACTGGGCGGTTTCTTCAACGCGGTAGGCAGCGGATTTCACGCGGTCTTTCTGGCGCTGAACTTCGCCGCCGGTGTTCCAGCCGTCAAACAGCATCTGGGTCAGCGTGGCGCTGTAATCGTAAATGTTGCGGGCGTCCGAGCTTTCGCCGCGGGCGCGGGTGTTGGAGTTGTCGTTCCAGTCACGGCCGCCGGCTGCGCGCAGGTCGATCGAGGGGCGCTTGAGGCCCTCGCCCTGTTCCAGTTCTTCCTGGGTGGCCATGCGGTTGTTGGCGACGACGCCGTATTCGGGATGCGAAATGACGCCACGGGAGACAGCTTGTTCGAGGGTCAGTTCCTCAGCAGATGCCGGAGCAGCGATGAGCGCGATGTTCAGTGACAGCGCGGTGCAGAGTAAAAATGTTTTGAAGTGTTTGCTCACGGTATCCCTCGTTTTTTCCAAAAGGCCTTAACCTTGGCTGTAGTCGTGTTATATCAAAAACCCATAAAAGGCAAGAGCCGATATGATTTTTCGGCTCTTTACCAATGACTTACCTTAGATCTTTACCACATCCAGGACTATTCACCTACCTATAACGTTGAATTAAACGTCAAGGTTCCCATTATTCAGCAGGGCGTGAACGTCCATGTTGTTGTGGTTTGCGATAACCATGGCGTTCTGCCAGCCAGACCCGTCATTCTTGTTGACCTGGATCATGGTGTCAGCGCCCTGATTGACCGCACGGACGTACGAGTCGATCGCAGACTGGGCGGCCGAGCCGTTGGAAATCAGCGCCGAGAGGTCGATCACGTCGCCTTCGCCTGCGTTGAAGTCCATGACCCTGTCGACGAACTTGCCGGCATAACCGCCATTGAAGTCGGTGCGGTCGGCCACGAACACGTCTGCGCCGGCATCGCCGTACAGAATGTCTGCGCCGTATTCACCGAACAGGGCGTCATTGCCTGCGCCGCCATGCAGCGTGTCGTTGCCCGACCAGGTCATGATGACGTCGTCGCCGCCGTGACCGTAGACGTTGTCGGCAACTTCGGCACCGTACGCGATCAGTGCGTTGTTGGCGTCGTTACCGTTGGTCGTGCCGTTGACCGCGATGATCGAGGCGTTGGCCGAATGCGAAGACTGCGACGTGATCGAGAGGGTTGCCGCTGACGTATCACCGTCAAAGTCTTTCAGGTAGTAGGTGAAGTTGTCCGTATGGTCGCCCGGGACGGTTGCGTAGTAAACATACGCGCCGTTCGAGAAGACATACAGGCGGCCATACTGGCCATCGATCTCGGTCACGCCGTGACCGCCGATCGTCTGCGTACCACCCGCACCGGTGACCTGATACACGGTGGTCGGGCTATCGAAGCTCATCGTATCGATACCGGCCGAACCGCCGCCGGGATTGAAGCCGGTGATGAGGTTGCCGTTGTGGAAGTAATCATTGGTGCAGTAGTTCACCGCATCCGGGCCCGCGAGCGGGGCGCCGTCAACGACGTTGACCGTCAGCGTGCCGTGGCCGATATCGCCGTCCTGATCGCGTCCGCAGACTTCGAAGTTCAGGGCGATGACGTCGTTCGGGTTGCTGGCGTCAGCGTGATCGAGCGCCTTCAGCAGGTTGAACGCATAGGAACCATCGGCATTCACCGTCAGGGTGAACACGGTCTGGCCGTTGGCCGTACCGACATAACCGTTGCCGGTGTTCGTCACGGTGACCGCCTGACCGCCGGAGCGTAGAGCGCCGCCAGCAAGCGAGCCGGTCGCGCTGAACGCGCCGCAGGTGATGAAGGTGCCCGGACCGTCGCCGAAGAAGTTGCCCGTAACGACGCCGTTCGACGTGTGCGAGCCGTTTTCATAGACGGTGGTCGAGGTGTTGGTGATCACCGGGGTGCCGTCGGTGTCGACGGTCACGGTGCCGGTGCGGCCTGCGCCAGCGGCCTGGCTCAGATCGTTGTCGTAATCGACGATATGGTACGTGAACTGCGTACCCTGACCCGGCAGCGGCGGGGTGTAGGTGAACTGGCCGGTCGAATTGATGACCAGGGTTCCCGCGCCGTTGGTGATGGTCGTGTTGGTCCCGTTGGCGTTCAACGTGACTGTCTGACCGCCGAAGGTAACGTCATAGACGCGTACCGGCGTATCCTGGCCGGGAATATCGTTGGTCAGGATGTTGCCCGAAGCGGTCGCCGTCGACGAGATGAACGAGTCGTCCACCGCGATCGGGGCGTCGTCCAGCACACGAACGGTGATGGTACCGGTGTCGGTATCGCCGTCCGAGTCGGTGCCCTGAACGGTGAAGTTCAGGTTGATGACGTCGTTCGGGTTGGTGCCGTCAGCGTGATCGAGCTGCTGGTACTGGGTGAAGGTGTAGTTGCCGTTGGCGTTGACCACCAGGGTGAACACCGTCACGCCGCCTGCGGTACCCGTATAGGTGTTGCCCGACAGGCTGACCGAGACGTTGACGCCGTTGGATTTCAGAACGCCGCCTGCAACCGATCCCGTCGCCGAGAAGGTGTTGAGGGCCGCGATCGTGCCGGGGCCGTCCGCGAAGAAGTTGGACGAGACCGTGCTGCTGATCACGTTCGGACCGGCAGACAGGTTGGTTTCGTCAACAGACACGGTCGAGTCGCCGATCACCGGAACGGTATCGAGGTCCGTTACCGTCACGCGCAGATTGGCCGACGAGGTGTCGCCGTCATAATCGCGGATCGTGTAGCTGAACGTATCGGTGCCGGTCGTCGTGTTGTTCGACGTGTAGGTGTAGGCGCCGGTCGAATTGATGACCAGCACACCGTGCGTGCCATTGATCGTCACGTTGGTGCCGTTTTGCGGCAGGTTGGTGGTGACGCCGCCGACGGTGACAGACAGGACCGGAACGGGGACGTCCTGGCCTGCGGTGTCGTTGGTCAGCACGTTGCCGGTTGCGGTGTTCGTGCCGGTCGGCATGTTGACGGTATCGTCCAGAGCCGAAGGCGCGTCGTCGCGAACGTTGACGGTGATGACGCCGTTATCGGTGTCGCCATCGGCATCGGTGCCGCGAACGGTGAAGTTCAGCGAGATGATGTCGTTGGGATCCGAGGCGTTGGCGTGATCCAGCTGTTCATACTGGGTGAAGCTGTAGGTGCCGTCCGTGTTCACGGTCATGGTGAAGACGGTGGTACCGCCAGCATCACGGCCGGTATAGACGTTGCCAGCGAGCGTGACCGTGACGGCAGAGCCGTGCGAGGTCAGGTTGCCACCTGCGAGCGAGCCGCCGGCGGTGAAGCTGTTCAGCGGTGCAACCACGCCCGGCGTATCGCCGAAGAAGCTGACCGGAACGGCGCCCGTGGTCGTCTGCGGACCGGAGACAAGCGAGGTTTCGTCGGTGACGACAACCGAGTCGCCGATGACCGGCGTTGCATCGGTATCAACCACCACGTTGCCGTGGTTTGCGTCGACGACCGATTTGTCGCCGTCGAAATCAACCAGACGGTAGGTGAAGGACGTGCCCTGACCCGGCAGCGGCGGGGTGTAGGTGAATGCACCGGTCGTATTGATGACCAGCGTGCCGGCTGCGTTGCTAATGGTGACGTTGGAACCGTCGGTCGGCAGGGTGCGGGTTTCGCCGCCGAAGGTGACGTCGAATACGCGGCCCGGGGTATCAGCGCCAACGCGGTCGTTGGTGATGATGTTGCCGGATGCCGTTGCCGTCGAGGACAGGAACGAGTCGTTCACAGCCACCGGACCGTCGTCGAGAACGACTGCGGTCAGGGTGGTGTTGGCGGTCGTGCCGTCAGCGTCGGTGATGCGCAGGCCGAAGGTCAGGTTCAGTGCATCGTTCGCGTCGTTCGCGTTCGGGTGGTCGATTTCACGGAACTGCGTGAAGGTGTAGGTGCCGTTGGTGTTCACAACCATCGTGAAGACGGTCTGGCCATTCGCGGTACCGGTATAGGTGTTGCCGGACAGCGTCACGGTGACGGCATTGCCCTGCGAGGTCAGTGCCGGACCGGTATAGCCGGTCGAGGTGATGCCACCTGCGCCCTGGCCGTCGCCGCCGAAGTTAAAGGCATAGGTGCCTGCCGCGACCTGGGCCGTGCCGGTATCGAACAGCGTGGTTTCATCGACCGTGACCGACGAACCCGTGATGGTCGGGTTGCCGTTGGTGTCGATGACGACCTGACCGTGGTTGGCGTCGACGACGGATTTGTCGCCGTCGAAGTCAACGTTGCGGTACGTGAACGTCACGCCTTGGCCCGGGACGGGCGGGGTGAAGGTGAACGCGCCGGTGTTGTTGATGACCAGCGTGCCCGAGGCATTGGTGATGGTGACGTTGGAACCGTCGGTGGGCAGGGTGCGCGTGTCGCCACCGAAGGTGACGTCGTACACTTTGACCGGAGTGTCCTGGCCAGCGATGTCGTTGGTCAGGATGTTGCCGGTGGCCGTGCCCGTGGCCGAGACGAAGTTATCGTTGATGGCGATCGGCGCATCGTCAAGGACGTTGACGGTGATGACGCCGGTATCGGTGTCGCCGTCGGCATCGGTGCCCTGAACCGTGAAGTTCAGTGCGATCGAGTCGTTCGGGTTAGCGTCGTCGGCGTGATCCAGTTGTTCGAACTGGGTGAAGGTATACTGGCCGTTGGCGTTGACCAGCAGCGTGAAGACGGTCGTACCGGCGGAATCCTTGCCGGTATAGGTGTTGCCGGACAGCGTGACAGTGACAGGCAGGCCGTGCGAGGTCAGCGCACCGCCCGCGAGCGAACCGCCGGCGGTAAAGGTGTTGGTCGCGGCGATCGAACCCGGCGCGTTGGCCAGGAAGTCAGCCGGAACGGTTCCTGAAATGATGTTCGGACCGCCCGAGAGGTTGGTTTCATCGACGGTGACAGCCGAGTTGCCGATGACGGGAACGGTGTCGAGACCGGTGACCGTGGCGCCGAGCACCGCGGTGGAGGTGTCGCCGTCGAAATCGCGCAGCGTGTACTGGAAGTTGTCGGTGCCGGTGCCCGTGTTGTTGGACGTGTAGGTATAGGCGCCGGTGGAGTTGATGGTCAGCGTACCATAGGTGCCGACGATCGTGACGTTGGTGCCGTTGGCCGGAACAACCGTGGTCACGCCGTTATAGACGATCTGGGTGATCGTGTTCGGCGTATCCTGCGACAGCGTGTCGTTGGCGGTGACGTTACCGGTGACCGAGGTCGAGGTGCTGGCCACGTCGTTGACGGCCAGAGGCGCGTCATCGAGCACGTTGATGGTGATCGTGCTGGTGGTGGTGTCGCCATCCGCATCCGTCGCGCCGACCGTGAAGTTCAGAGCGATGGTTTCGTTCTGGGTCGAGCCGTCAGCGTGATCCAGCTGGTCGAACTGGGTGAAGGTGTAGGAACCATCGGCGTTCACGACCATCGTGAAGACGGTCTGGCCGTTGGCGGTCGCGGTGTAGGTGTTGCCCGAGAGCGTGACCGTAACGGGGTTGCCATTGGAGGTCAGCGCGCCACCGAGCAGCGAGCCGGTCGCGGTGAAGGTGTTTTGCGGGGCGAACGTACCGGGGGTGTCGAGCTGGTAGTTGATCGTAACGTTACCGGTCGCGACGTTCGTGCCGTTTGCAAGACCCGTGTCGTCCACTGTCGCGGTCGACGTGCCGACGATCGGCGCGGTGTCGTTGAAGGTGACGAGGAAGCTTTCGGTATTGAAGTTGGTGTTGTTCGTCAACGTGATTTCGTTGTCGGTCAGGTTCGTCTCGGCGTTGTTGACGCGCACGGTCACAACGAAGGAACCGTCAAAACCGCGCGGCGCGGTCAGTGTCAGGGTCGAGAGATCGGCCGCGTTCACGGTCCAGACGCCACCCGCCAGCGTACCGCTGCTCAAGGTGAAGCCCGCCGGAATGCCCGAAAGCGTCGCGGTGGTCAGTGTTTCAGAACCGTCCGTGTCGGTGACAGCGGCGGAGATGTTCAGCGGCAGCGCGACGTTGTCGGAGCCGGAGACATTCTGAACGGCGAGGTCAGGCTGATCGGCGACGGCGTCAACGGTGACGTTGAGCGGCGAAGACAGCGTGGAGGTGGTGCCGTTCGAGGTGTTGGTGATGTCGAGCGTAACCGTCAGTGCCGGGTTGGTCGGCAGGCGGATGTCACCGTCGGCATTGGCAGGCGGAACCAGCACGGGGCCGCCGGCGTAGCTCTGGCCGGTCGGAAGCGCGATGGTGTAGGTGCCCGTGGCTGCGTTGAAGGTGCCGCCGCCAGAGGCTGCGAGGTCAACGTTCCAGCCAGCCGGAATACCGGTGATGGTGATGGTCAGCTGGTCGACCGGCGGGTTGTCGCCGGCAGCTGCGATCTGCAGGTTCACAGCCGTGTCTTCGAAGGTAAATTTATCGGTTGCGGTCAGCGTTGCAAATGGCGAAGCGGCAGCCAGAGGCTGCGGCGCGATCGGGCTGTCGATGAAACCGGGCAGACCAAAAGCCAGTGCCGTCGGGCCGATGGGGCCGATGGCGGGCAGGCCGGTGATGCCGGCGGGATCAACGGTGGAGTTGAAGCCGTAGCCACCGCCAGCGGCGCCAGCGGTACCAGCGGCCGGTTCGATTTCGGCAAGCTGTTCGGCCGATGCGACCTGTTCAGCGGGTTGTTCGGCGACTGCCGGGGCCTTTTTAACGGCGGTCTGCTTGTGTTCGGCAGCGGCTTCTTCGCCCGCGGCCGGCTCAACGGCCTTCATCTGCTGGGCGGAGGCGACGTTCAGAACGTTGATCAGCTGTGCGACCGGGATGACCGAGCCGTCAGCGAGCGTCATCTGCGGGGGCAGGGCATTGGCCGAGACTTCGGAGAAATTGTGCAGCGTCAGGCTGGTGCCGTCGGTGAAGGTCACCAGCAGGTCGGAGCCTTTTTGTTCGACGCCCGAGACATCCTTCATGTTGAAGCCCAGGGAGTATGTCTTGCCCGGCTGCAGGTTGAATTCGCTGGCGTTCAGGCCGCCCTGGGGTTTGAGAATCGTCAGATCGGCGACGGTGTCCTGCGGGAGGGTGCCGGCAAGACCTTGCGCCACTTTCTGAAGGTTCATGACCGTGCCGTCAGCCATCGAGACTTCGGTGAACGGGAACGAGGCCTTGGCCTGTTCGAAATTGTTAATGGTCAGCGTGGCGCCGTCCGTGAAGGTGATCATCATGGCGCCGCCCGTGAGCAGCTTCATGGCGCGGATGTCATCCAGGCCGAAATTGAAGGCTGTCGGCTCGTCCTTGGAGATCGAGACCATCACGTTTGAGCCTGAGCAGGGCTTCTGAACCACGTATTCCGTGGAGGTGGAGGTGCACTGTTGAACGCTGGCGCCGTTTTTCATCTTAACAACCCTCTATATATGTCGGGAAAACCCCGTTTTTTTAATCTGGATGGCCCTAAAAAGCAATCAAATGCTTCTCCGGAACGGCTATATTTAGCCTGTTCCGGCGCCCGAAGTCAATTATTATGTTAATGAAGAATTAACGATTTTGACCCCGTATTCCAACGCCTTCCCCTTAAACTGGTTCCATAGTGTAGGAAGTCGGCGTTGAGATGGGGTTAAGGTACCTGATTTCGTTGAAAATACTACTTATACAAAGGTCTATTTTAGGAAATTATAACCCTCCAAAAAGTGTGTATTTAACGGACGTGTATTCCTCAATGCCGTGGGGGCCGCCTTCGCGGCCATAGCCTGAATGCTTAATGCCGCCAAAAGGGATGGATTCCGACGCCAGAAGGGACTCGTTCACGGCGACCATGCCGTATTCCAGCCGGCGGGCGACCCGGAAGGCGCGGCCCATGTCCTTTGTATAGAAATACGCCGCCAGACCGTATTCCGTGCCATTGGCCAGTTCGATCGCGTCCTTTTCATCGCGGAAGGGGAAAAGGGCGGCGACGGGCCCAAAAATCTCCTCCTTCGCAAGGCGCATCGACAGGGCGGCATCGGCCAGTATGGTGGGCGCGTAATAGGTGCCTTCCAGCGCCGTGCCGCCGGTCACCAGCCGCGCCTTTTTGGCCAGCGCATCAGCCACAAGGGTTTTGACCTTTTTGAGCGCATCCCGGTTGATCAGCGGGCCGGTGGTCACGCCGTCTTCGCGGCCATCGCCGGTTTTCAGGTTTTTGACCGCCTTTTCCAGCGCCTTCGTAAAGGCGGGATAAATGCCTTTCTGCACGAAGATGCGGTTGGCGCATATGCAGGTCTGGCCGTTGTTGCGGAACTTGGATGCCATGACACCCGCGACGGCGGTGTCGAGGTCGGCATCATCGAATATGATGAAGGGCGCATTGCCGCCGAGTTCGAGAGACACACGCTTGAGCGTCGGCGCGCATTGTGCAGCCAGGATTTTGCCAATTTCCGTCGAGCCGGTGAAAGACAGTTTGCGCACGCCGTCATGTTGCGTAAGAACGGCGCCGACATCCTTCGGTTTGCTGGTGGGAAGAACGTTGAACACGCCCGCCGGGAAGCCGGCCCGTTCGGCCAGTTCGGCCAGCGCCAGTGCGGAAAGCGGCGTATCCTCCGCCGGTTTCAGGACGACGGTGCAGCCCGCCGCCAGCGCGGGGGCAACCTTGCGCGTGATCATCGAGTGCGGAAAATTCCACGGCGTGATCGCAGCGACCACACCGACGGGTTCGCGCGTCGTCATGACTTGCGTGTCTTTCTTAAAGGCGGGAATGGTTTCGCCGTAAAGGCGGCGCGCTTCCTCCGCCGCCCATTCCACCATGGCGGCGCCGCCGGCGATTTCGCCGCGCGATTCAGCCAGCGGCTTGCCCTGTTCACGCGTGAGCAGCAGCGCGAGGTTTTCCGCATTCTCAACAATCAGGCGTTGCCATTCGCGCAAGAGCGCCGCGCGGTCCTTCGCCAGCATGTCGCGCCATGTATCGAACGCTTTCAGTGCAGCCCTGACCGCGTCCCGCGCTTCCGCCGCGCCGCAATCGGCCACCTGCGCGATCACAGACCCATCGGCGGGGTTGCGTACGGCAAAAGTTTTTCCGCCCTTTGCGGTTTTCCATGCGCCGCCGATATAGGCGTGGGATTTCAGCAGGCTGCGATCGTCATTGGCGGCGTCAGCGCCGCGTTTGCCGTTTTTGTTTGTGGGTCCAGTCATTGATGAAATCTCCCTTCCGCTTTACATGGCCCTGGAAAGGTTCTAATGCAAGGCCACCAAAAGAAAGAGATTGTCATGCGCATCAACTTCGAACGCATCCGAAATGCAAGTCTTGGCGTTATCCTTGCGCTGATCGGCAGCGTGATCATCTGCCTTGCCGCGTGGCTCACCCATGTTTTCACCTGCCTTGCGAACAGCGAATGGGGTTTTCTGATCGCCGGTGCGCTGGCTTTCCCCATTGCCATCGTCCATGGCCTTGGAATCTGGTTCGGTTTCTGGTCATAAGCCTGAAATTTCCTTGCTAAGTTGAATCACTTTCAACCGGGGTATGCTGTGGATAAGTGTGCGGGCCACATGAAATTTGGCCGCTTCATCAACACGCTGAAATTCTGTGCCATCTGCCGCCGTTTTCAGGCTTTTGCCGTGTTTCCCGCGAAAAAAGGATTCGACGCAAACGCGGTCTGATGGTTTCCTGAAGACATCAGAACGACATGTGATTTCGAAAGAATGAAGCAGGTTCTGCGGGGCCCGTGGAAAGGCCCCGGGGTTCCGGAAGACGCGGCCGACCTGTTCGGTCAGTCCAAACGCCGGAAGCTCAAGGGAAGAATAAGATAGGAACACCCGTCCAGCCTGCGAACCCGTGGTCGCGCACGTTAAAGCGCCGCTCGCGTGGCTGGAGCGAAGACAGATGTTCCCGTATCTCTTTCCGAAATGCCGGACTGTTCGAACCAGATCCGACGCGTGGTTCATCGCCACGATAATACAGGACCCTCCTCGCGGGGGTGTCCGGAAAGCCAGGCGGAAGAGGGTAGCTCCCGAAAGCGCAATAACATGGTGGACCGATGGGGAATTTGCGGATTTCTGCACCCGCCTTGTCTTTTAGACATTACGCCGTGCAGGGATTGCAGCGTCTTCCAAAGAGGGCCCCGGCCACTCGTTGTCTACGAAGTCCAGGTGTAACAGCCGGGATGGAGACAGCGAAGCCGGGGTTCTTATTTGTCTGGTATTTATACCTCGCTTTCAAAATACACCCTATCGAGTCATTTTTTTTATCACCCTTCTTTTAAAATACACGTTTAAATGTGTATTTATAAATCAGACATGAAAAAAGCCGCTGAATGCGGCCCGGAATGATAATCATCCTAAACGATGAATTAGATGTTTACGTCGATCAGCTTGCCGGAAAGGCGTGCTTCTTCGCTGTGCAGTTTTTTACGTAAGCCGTCTAGACGGTTCGACAGGCGGGAAATGTCGTTCGTGGCCCTGGCGGTTTCGCGCGTATCGGCCTGACCGGCCTGAATGACACGGACCAGGATCTCGCCGCGCAGCGTATCGACGCGTTCGTGCAGGGTTTCGATGTAACGTCGGTTCTGCTCTTTATCCGCCTCAATCGCGGCATCGCGTTTTTCCGCATCGTCATTGGCGGCGGCACGGCGGGCCTGTTCATACAGGGCGGCAAAGCTGCGCTCGCGCCGGCTGGTCGCATTGCCAGATGCTTCATAACGATCGGTCGGTGGTACGCTGCGAACGGCCATTTTTCCTGCTCCAGACCCTATGTGGGACCGGTGTTCAGATCTTCAAGTGTTAACGAATGGTTAATATTTAGGCCTTTTGGGCGCAGGAGTCAATCGAAATGGGGGTAAAAGTATGCAGGTCCTTGAATATAATCAGAAATTTTTATGGGTATGACCGCGCCGCGCTAAGCTGCTATCTTCCCTTCATGACAAGACGTGGCAAGGGCCTCATGAGAAATCTGTTCGCATTGGTGGTTGTACGGGGCGCGGCGACGACCGCGATGCGTCCCATGCCGGCGACGCGAAATGACGGCCTGATCGGACGATGCATGGGTAAGCGCGGCCATATCATCTTTTTCATTGTCCTCGGGCTGTTTGCCCTGAATGCGGCCGTCATGACGTATGCCGGCAGGCCGTGCCATTCGGGCGCCCTGCCGACTGACATGCCGCAGATCCAGACGTCATCGGTGCATCACGATCACGCGTCCCATCTGCAGGATTGCTGCCGTTCGGCGTGTTGCGCCGTGTCCATCGTCATCGAAGCGATGGCTGTGCCGGTGAAAACGCCCGTCCTGGTCGCCGGCCTGACGCCGGTGGCCCTGAAGGCGCAGCACCCCGTGCCCCCAACGGCGCCGCCGCGGGCGTAGCGTCCGCCTGAATTTCATTTCATCTTTCATATATTTCAAGGAGTTCTTATGACCATTCTTCGTAAGGCCACGGTCCTGTTCGCGGCTTTTGTTTTCATTTCCCCGGCTATGGCACAGGACCATAGCATGCATGCCATGTCCCATTCCGCGCACGCGCAGGAGGCGCGGCCGCACATGCCTTCCTGCAAGCCTTCGTGCATGTGTGCCGGTATGAGCGGGCATGCGATGGGGGAGGGCATGGTGCCGCAAACCCAGGCGGAAAAAGCCAGTGCGAAGGCCATGGCCGCCATGCATGAAAGTATGGCCAAGCCCTATACCGGCGATCCTGATGCGGATTTTATCCGCGGCATGATCCCTCATCATCAAGGGGCGGTTGAGATGGCCCGCATTGTCTTGAAATATGGCGATGACGAAGCGGCCAAGGACCTGGCGCGCAGGATCATCGTCGCGCAAAAAGGCGAGATCGCATGGATGCAGCGCTGGCTGCGCCAGCGCCAGATTCCTGAAAACGGCGCCTTCCATTTTAACCATTAATCCGATCGGGGCGGGGGCAGGCGAAGGCTTACCCCCGCTTTCCCGTACGCCCTTGGGCCAGCGGGTTTAAAGGGGTGGGCCAAGGATTTGGATTGCTTGCTTTTTCGAGGCCGCTTCTTTATCAAAAGGCCATGATCCTCGATCTGGTTGTCATCGGAATTCTCCTGGTTTCTGCCGCCGTCGCCTTTCTGCGCGGCTTTGTCCGCGAAGTGCTGACGATTGGTTCGCTGCTGGGTGCCGGCGCCGCGACGCTGGTGTTCGGCCCGCACCTGAAACCGCTGGTGGCCGGATGGCTGATCGACGAGACCGCCACCACGCCGCAGGTTCTGTTCGGCATCGTCCCCTACACCATGCTGGTGCCGGTCATCGCGTTTGCGATCGTGTTCGCGGTCACGCTGATCCTTCTCAATGTCGTGACATGGATGGTTTCCAAAGGCGTTCATTCCGTCGGGCTTGGTCCGGTCGACCGTTCCCTCGGGGTCGTCTTCGGCCTTCTGCGCGGCGTCATCCTGATCGGTCTGATGGGACTGGTCCTGAATTTCGTTTTATCGGACGCGCAGCGCGATACGTATTTCGGTGAATCCAAAACCTATCCGATGGTGAATTACACTTCGGCCCTGATGACCGCGCTGATGCCGGACAAGGACGTGCTGAAAGACCGCGCGAAAAAAGGCGCCGCCAGCGCGGTTGCCGCCGCCACGGGCAAGGACCCGCTGGAACCCGGCCAGAAGGGCATCGCCGACAAAGCCGTCAACGACAAGGGCGGTTACACCGATATCCAGCGCAAGGCGCTGAACGCCATGATCCCGTCGGGATCCGAGGAACAACCCGCACCGCGGAAGAAGGCCTATAATGAATAACATCATCCATGCGGACGATCACGACGACCATTTTCACGATGAATGCGGCGTGTTCGGCATTTACGGCAACACCGATGCCGCCGCGCTGACCGCGCTAGGTCTTCACGCCCTGCAGCACCGCGGGCAGGAAGCGTGCGGAATCGTTGCGTGGAACGCGTTGCAGCCCGCGCGTGTGCAATCGACCGCGCCGGAGGACATCGAAGATCCCACCGGTCAGGCGAACGGGTCCTTCAGCGCGCATCGCGGCATGGGGCTTGTATCCGATAATTTCAGCACGCAAAGCGTCATCGATCTTCTGCCCGGCACCATTGCCATCGGCCATAACCGTTATGCCACCTGCGGCGCATCAATGCTGCGCAATGTGCAGCCGATTTTCGCGGACCTTGCCTTTGGCGGTTTTGCGATCGCCCATAACGGCAACCTGACCAACGCGTATAAAATGCGCGAAAAACTGGTACAGAAGGGCGCGATTTTCCAGTCCACCTCGGATACGGAAGTCATCGTCCATCTGGTCGCGCGATCGGACAAGCGACCGGTCATCGACCGTTTCATCGATGCGATCCGCCAGGTCGAGGGTGCCTATTCCCTGGTCGTGATCGGGGACGGCAAGCTGATGGGCGTGCGCGATCCTTACGGCGTGCGTCCGCTCAGCCTTGGCAAACTGGGCGATGCATACGTGCTGGCGTCCGAGACTTGCGCCTTTGACATTATCGGCGCGGAATTCGTGCGCGACATCGAGCCGGGCGAACTGGTCATCATCGACGACACCGGCATCAAGACCTTACGCCCGTTCGACCAGACGACATCGCGTTTCTGCATTTTTGAATACGTCTATTTCGCCCGCCCGGATTCCCGCATTGAAAACCGGTCGGTTTACGAGGCGCGCAAGCGCATCGGCGCCGAACTGGCACAGGAAGCACCGACACCCGGCGCCGAGCTGGTCGTGCCGGTTCCGGACTCAGGCGTGCCGTCCGCCATCGGCTATGCCGAGGCCGCGGGTCTTCCTTTCGATCTTGGCATCATCCGCAACCATTACGTGGGCCGCACCTTCATCGAACCGGGCGACAAGATCCGCAATCTGGGCGTGAAGCTCAAACACAACGCCAATGCCGATGTCATTCGCGGCAAATCCATCGTGCTGGTCGACGATTCCATCGTCCGCGGTACGACCAGCCGCAAGATCGTCGCCATGCTGCGCGCCGCCGGCGCACGCGAGGTGCATATGCGCATTTCATGCCCGCCGACGAAATACAGCTGTTTCTACGGCATCGACACGCCGACCAGCGACGAACTGCTGGCCAATAAAATGAGCGTGGCCGAGATTGCCGCCTATATCGGCGTTGATTCCCTTTCTTATGTGTCCATGAACGGTCTTTACCGCGCCCTGCGCCAGCCGGGCCGCAACGACGCCGCGCCGCAGTTCTGCGATGCGTGCCTGTCGGGCGATTACGCCATTCCGCTGACCGATTTCGAGGGACGCGACGACCGCACGCGCAAAGTCTCATCGCTGGGTGAGGCGGCTGCGTGAGCCGTGTCGCCCTGGTCACCGGCGCGTCGCGCGGGATTGGTTTTCATACCTGCATCGAACTTGCAAAGAACGGCGTGCATGTCGTTGCGCTTGCGCGGACGGTTGCGGGTCTTGAGCAGCTGGACGACGCCATTCATAAGGCCGGCGGCACCTGCACGCTGATGCCTTATGATCTGCTCAAAGGCGATCTTATTGAAGGCCTTGGCCCTGTTCTTTTCGACAAGTTCGGACGTCTCGACATTCTGGTGGGCAATGCGGGCATGCTGGGCGGCCTTTTGCCGACGGCGCAGATCGATCCCAGCCTGTGGGACCGTGTCTTTGCCCTGAACGTCACCGCCAATCTGCGCCTGATCCGCACCTGCGATCCGCTGCTGCGCGCCTCAGACAATGGCCGCGCGGTATTCGTGACATCGGGCAAGGCGCATAACGTTGCGCCGTTCTGGGCCGCGTATTCGGCATCGAAGGCGGCGCTGGAGGCGCTGGTCCTGACCTATGGTCAGGAAGTCGCGCACACAAACCTCAAGGTCAGCGTCTTCAACCCCGGCAAAACCGCCACCGCGATGCGCGCACAGGCATTTCCGGGTGAAGATCCCAATACCCTGCCATCGGCGCAGGAGGCTGGCGCAAGGCTGGCGGCGGCCTGCCTGTCGTCATAAATTTGACGCAGACCTTAGAGGGTCTTTATATCCAGTCGCATGAGCGGGACATCCCACCACACGGCCGTGCCGGAACCGGTTGAGACCCTGCGCAGCCTGTTCAAGCGCGCGCATGACGACCTGAACATGAATACGAGCCAGCTTTCCGCCCTGCTGAAAGAAAAGCTGGGTATCGTGTGGCCTTACCGCGAACTGCGCCGTTTCGTCTATGGCCAGACCCGCAATACGCGCCGTCCCTTACATGAAATACAGGCCATGACGGGCGTGATGCGCGACGCGTTTCATGAGGCGGGCCAGACCACGCAATATCTGATGATACCGCTGACCCCGGCACAGAAGACCGCGATCGACGCCGGTCTTGTCGACCAGGACCGTTTGATTGACGTGATGCTGAAAGACATGCGCGAACAGCTGGTCGCCATCGCCAAGGCCACCGCGAAACCGGAGACGCCGTAACGCCTAGGTTGCGTACGGGTTTTTCGAGGTGCGCAGGTTGAAGCGGATGGGGACGCCTTCCAGTTCGAATTTTTCGCGCAGGCCGTTGATGAGATAGCGCTGATAATCGTCCGGCAGGTCGTCGGGACGCGCGCACCACAATACAAATGTCGGCGGACGCGCCTTGATCTGTGTCATGTAGCGCAGACGGTTGGGGCGGCCCGACGCCATGGGTGCGGGGTGGCGGCTTTCCATGCCGCCGAGCCAGCGGTTGAGACCGCCGGTGCCGATACGCTTGTTCCAGAGGGCATACGCCTCAAGCATCGTTTTATACAGGCTGTCGAGTCCCTTGCCGGTCAGCCCGGAGAGGTAGACAACAGGCATGCCCGGCAGCTGGCCCAGTACCTGCGCCAGCATTTCGGGAAGCTGTTTCTGAATGAGGCTGCGTTCTTCGACAGCGTCCCATTTGTTGACGGCCAGAACTAGTACGCGTCCTTCGCGCACGACGTGTTCGGCGATGTTCATGTCCTGTTTGTCGATCCCGCCAACGCCATCGACGACCAGAACGACGATCTGCGCCAGACGCACGATGCGCATGGTTTCCTGCGTCGAAAGTCTTTCGACCTTGTCGGTGATGCGGGCCTTGCGGCGCAGGCCGGCGGTGTCGACCAGCTGGAATTTTGTGCCCTTCCACGTAAAGTCGACCGCGATGGGGTCGCGGGTGATGCCGGCCTCGGGGCCTGTCAGCAGGCGGTCTTCGCCCAGAATACTGTTCACCAGCGTGGATTTGCCCGCATTCGGACGTCCGACGATCGCAACCTTCAGCGGCTTGTTCGAAAGGTCTTCGTTATCGGTGAATTCAAAGTCGAGATTGCCTTCGAGTTCGTCGAGATTGAAATCGTCCTGCGCGACATGGCTGTCCGTGTTTTCGGGTGCCTGCGCGTTCTCGGGCAGTTTTTCCAGGATCGCGTGGTAAAGATCGGCCAGGCCCAGCCCGTGCGCGGCAGATACGAAATAGGGGTCGCCGAAGCCGAGGGAGTATGCCTCCGCCAGACGTTCGCGCGCGGCCTTCGTGTCGGCCTTGTTTACGACCAGAAATACCGGCTTGCCGCTTTTGCGTACCACTTGCGCGAAATGTTCGTCCATCGGCGTGACACCATCGACGCCGTCGATGATGAACAGGGCCAGATCGGATTTCTGCAACGCCATCAGGGTGCGTTCGCGCATGCGGTCGGTCAGCGTGCCCGCATCCGCCGTTTCAAGCCCCGCCGTATCGATGATGGTGACGGGTTCGTCGAAGATGTAGCCGGTGGCTTCGCG
>CALBME010000021.1 GCA_937896295.1 uncultured Micavibrio sp.
CAGCCATCCTTCCCTTTTCCTGCCATAAAGCGGCTCTATATATGTGTCCTGCACCATCATGTGCTGAACCTGCCGCAGATGTCTTAATCTTGCCTTAACCAAGCAATCCTTAACCATTGCCGCTTAATGTGAAGGCTTCTATGTCAGCCCTTTAAGTTCAGATTCCCACACCTGCCTAACCCGAAGGAAAAGATCATGCCCAAAATCAATGGCAGCGTCACGCTCACCGACGATCAGACCGGCAAACAGTACAAACTGCCCGTGGTGGACGCCTCCACCGGCCCCAACGGCATTGACGTGCGCAAGCTGCTGGCTGAAAGCGGCTACATCACCTTCGACCCCAGCTACAATTCCACCGGGTCGTGCAAATCCAAAATCACGTTCATCGACGGCGACGCGGGCAAGCTCATGCACCGCGGTTACTCGATCGAAGAACTGACGACGAAATCGAACTTCATCGAAGTGTCTTACCTTCTGCTCTACGGCGAACTGCCGACCAAGGCGCAGTACGAGCAATTCGCCCATCTGGTGACCTATCACACCATGGTGCACGAACAGGTTCACTTTTTCTTCCGCGGCTTCCGCCGCGACGCCCACCCCATGGCCATCATGTGCGGCGTGGTCGGCGGCCTGTCGGCTTTCTATCACGACTCCCTCGACATCAATAACCCGCAGCACCGCGAAATTTCGATCCATCGCCTGATGGCCAAGATCCCGACGCTCGCGGCCATGACCTACAAATACGCGGTGGGCCAGCCCTTTATCTATCCGCGCAACGACCTCTCCTTCGTCGAAAACTTCCTGTACATGTGCTTCTCTGTCCCGGCCGAGCCGTACAAGATCAACCCGATCGTCGCCAAGGCGCTGGAGAAAATCTTTATCCTGCACGCGGACCACGAACAAAACGCATCGACATCGACGGTACGCCTGGCCGGTTCGACCGGCGCCAACCCGTTTGCATGCATTGCATCGGGCATCACGTCCCTGTGGGGTCCCGCTCATGGCGGCGCTAACCAGGAAGTGCTGGAAATGCTGGCCGCCATCGGTACCAAGGACCGCATTCCCGAATTCCTGGCCCGTGCCAAGGACAAGAACGACCCGTTCAAACTCATGGGCTTCGGTCACCGTATTTACAAGAACTACGACCCCCGTGCCGCCGTTCTTAAGGCCGATTGCCACGCCGTCCTCAAGGAACTGGGCGTTACCAACGACCCGATGCTTGAACTGGCGATGGAACTGGAAAAAATCGCGCTCAGCGATCCTTACTTCGTCGAACGCAAACTCTTCCCGAACGTCGACTTCTATTCGGGTATCATCCTGCGCGCCATGGGCTTCCCGACCGAGATGTTCACGGTGCTCTTCGCCCTCGCCCGTACAGTGGGCTGGCTGTCGCAATGGAAGGAAATGATCGAGGAGCCGGATCAGCGCATCGGCCGCCCGCGCCAGCTGTATGTCGGCGAAACCGCGCGCCCGTATGTCGACATTTCCAAGCGCAAATAAAGCAAAAACGCTTCATAGACAAAAAATTGGCCGGCTTTTTTGCCGGCCTTTTTTTATGGTCCCTGTCTCAACGAAATCTGGTTACGTCACATACCGCCCATGCGCAGTGCCATGGTCCGGTTGCGGGGCTGCGGGGCTCTCGCACCGTTTTGTCCTGCGCGATCATTCGCAAGTTCGATCTTGCGCGTACGCATGAATTCCGGCGGCGGCGGCACGGCCAGCATCTTGTTGATCTCGCGCTCCTGCGTTGTGTCCTGCATGCCGCTGACGGCGAATGCATGAGTGTGAAATCTGTCATGAAGGCTGCGATCGTCACGATCCTGACGCGCCATCTGGCGCAGGACATGTCCCGCAATCAGTCCTTCGGGCGCACACTGCGGCGCCGCCTTCGAAAAGGACAGACCGACATCAACTCGTGGTAAGGAAATATTCCGCATGCCCCAACATTATGTCTTAATACTTAAAATTATCTTAAATTTTAGGGAAAATTGAGAAAATGGCGGAAAACCGCCCTTTTTCCCATCAAAAACAGCCTGCCACACCCTCTAAAGGTTAAGAATCGGGGCCTAAAGATACCCAAGAACGAACGAGGCGGCCTGTTGCGCTGGGGTACCGCCCCCCTCGCCCTTGAGGATGTTGGGCAGGTGCGAAAACGCGTGGCGCTGATGCTGCGCCGCCCCGTTCTTGTTGATGAGAAGGTCCAGCGCACTCATCGCCAGGTTCATGCCATTGGCCTGCTTTTGCAAAAATTCCGGCACCACGCGTTCTTCCAGCAGGATATTGGCAAGGTGCATCGACGGCACTTTTACAAGACGCTTCCCAATCTGGTAGGTCAGCGGCGAAAACTTATAGGCAACCACATGCGGAACGCCCAGCATGGCAAGCTCAAGCCCCACGGTTCCCGATGCCGCAATGGCCGCCGTGGACAGGGTGAACGCCTGGAACCGGTCTTCCGGATCGACCGGAATGAAACGCTGATCCGACCCGATAATGGGCTTAAGGATGTTCCAAAGATGCGCAGGGCTCGGCACCAAAACGCATAAATTCGGCCATTCGCGCAAAATACGATACGCCGCCTCGAAGAAAGGCGCGCCCAGACGCTGAACCTCGCCCTCGCGGCTGCCGAACAAAACACTTAAAATCGTCGGCGGATGGTTCAGCGACAGGTTGTATTTATCAAAAAACGCCTCGCGGTCCGTACTCACGGTTTCGGGTAAATTGATGACGGGATGCCCCACGAAGGCGCTACGCAGGCCATGCGGCGTGAAATACTGCGGCTCGAACGGCAACAAGCACATGAGACCATCGAACAGGTATGACATGCTTTCTGCGCGTTTGGGCTTCCACGCCCAGACCTGCGGTGCCACGTAATGAATGAAACGCGTATTCGGGCATAATTTGCGCAGCTTTTTGACCACGCGGAAACAGAAGCCGGGACTGTCGATGGTGACAACAACGCGCGGCTGACGCGCGACGACATCATCAATCGTCTGGCGCATACGCTTCAATATTTTGGGCAGGCGCGGCAAAACCTCCGCCATGCCCATGACCGACAGATCGCGTATGGAAAACAGAGACGGCACGCCCGCCTGCTGCATGGCGCTGCCGCCAACGCCGGCAAAGGTCAGGGGACGTCCCGAAATCTGGCGCAATGCGCCTACCAGACGGGCACCCAGCAGGTCTCCCGACATCTCACCGGCGATAATGTAAATGGAATCTGTATTCATGCGGCCACCCCCATCAGGAATATGCCAGCCTGATCGGCCCGCGCAACCGTCTCGTTGCGTTCCGCCACCAAAGTCAAACCACTTTCCACGGCAATGCCTGCATAGCCGCTCTGAATGCATGCCTCAATCGTTCCCGGACCGATACTGGGCAGATCTAGCGCCAGGTCCTGTCCCGGCTTCGATGTTTTAACCAGCACGGCACCCTTCATCGGATGTTTGCGGATCATGGCATCCGTTCCAGCCCGATCTTCGCGCGCAATCACACGCCCGTCACACACCACCACCGCTTGCCCACGGTCGCCGGCGCCATGCGCGCGCGCGGCTTCTATACCGGCACGGATATCGTTGAGGTGCTGCGGTTTAGGTTGATGCGCACTGAAAACACCGGCTGGCGCCATCAGGTCTTCGACAAATTCCTGAACCCCGTGCAGGACAAAACCCTGACCTTCCAGCATACGGCGGACGGATTTCAACAGGGCGTCATCCCCGCCGAAACACAAATTCCATGCAATCCGCGCCATGATTTTGACCGTGGTCCAGTCGGGGCGCAGCGACGTCAGAACCGGGCGTTTCATGCGCCCGATCAGAACCAGATGATGGATGTTCTGTTCCCGCAGGCGGGCGAAAATGCGGCCCAGCTGTTCGGCCCGCGCGCGCATGCCTGCATATCCGGTGAAATGGTCGGAGTCATGCTCAAGATGAACGACAAAAACTTTGATGCCGCGTGCACTGGCCTTCTGGGCGACCAGCGCTGGAAGGCTGCCTCCGCCCGCGACAACCGCAAGGGAAGCCGGAACCGTCATTTGCGCTGCGGCTGGCAGAGGGGGCGATTGGTCTTCGATGCAGCGAATTCCAGTACGTCGCGCGTCAGGTTCTGGTTCGCGTATTCACCGGAAACCTTCTCAAGCCGCGACTGGAACGTGCCTTCGCCGTAAAACAGCTCTTTAAACGCACGCATCAGCGTATTGATATCTTCGCGTGGGAAATTGCGGCGCTCCAGCCCTACGAGGTTGAGGCCCGCAAGACGCGCACGCTCACCCATCACAAGGCCGTAGGGAATGACATCGTATTCAACGCCCGACATGCCGCCGATCATGGCATGCGCGCCGATGCGCACGAACTGATGCACGGCGGTGAGGCCGCCAATGATGACGTTGTCGCCAATCACTGCATAGGGTTCAATTGTTACGTTTTGCCCGATTTGAGCACTTTTTGAAATAAATGCGGTTGGGTGGTGTCCATTGGCACGTGCTGTTTGGTGGATATGTATTCGGTATGCCCTGGGGCATCATCTCCGACGGATTCTTGCATGGAATGACGTTCGGGTGACCCCTCTCTGTTTTGATTTGAAGTGGATTTTCGATGGCGCGGCCGGTGCTGCGGCAACCCGCGCGGTTGCCGTGCTGGCCGGGCTTCTGATATGGGGTGGCGCAAATGCGCAGCAGCCTGTGCTCGGGGTGGCAGACAGGGTGGTGGGGGGCTCCCGGGGCGGTATGGAGCTCAAACCTAGCTACCAGCTGCTTGCGACAACCGAGCGGCGGCTGGTGCAGGCAAAGCCCAGTTTGGTATTGCTGGCGGATGTGTCGCCGAGTTCCAGGCTTCAGCGGGCTACCCTGGCTTCTGCTGCTTCGAAGAGGGAGGCGGAGGTTTTGGCGCAGGGCTCCGCCCGGCTGGGCCTTGAAGACTTGATTGGCCTTGCCATCCAGGCTCATCCAGAAATTGTCGCAAAGCGTGCCGATCTGGATGCCGCCAAGGCCAACCAGGATGCTGCGCGCTGGCAATATTTCCCGACGCCTTCGCTGCAACTGCGCCAGCAGGACAGGGGCGGCAATATAACGGTCGCTGCGGTGCAACAACCCGTATGGTCCGGCGGTCGCCTAGATGCCGGGCTCGATGCCGCGAATTCGCGCGCCCGTTCGGCTGACGTGGCTATTACCGAGACGCAATATTCCCTGGCCTTGCGCGTGACGGGAGGATGGCAATCCTGGGTGCAGGCACGCGGTCGTGTTGAGGCGCTGACCGGCGGGATCGCGCGGCTGGGTGTCTATGCGGAAAGTGTCCGTCAGCGCATCAAGGGTGGTGTCTCTCCCGAGGTCGATCGGGAATTGGTCGAGTCCCGTCTGGCGCAACTGCAGGGTGATCTCGCTGCGGCACGGGCCGCCGAGCGCAGCGCGGTTTCCCAATTGTCCCAAATGATTGGCAGGCCGTTGCGCGCCGACGAACTATCTCCCGGCAAAGGCGTCACCGCCCGGTTGCCCGCCTTCGAAATCCTGGTGGAGCAATCCGTCACGCGTTCGGCTGCGTTGCGGCGAATTGAGGCCGAGGTCGAGGCAGCACGGTTCGATGCCACCCAGAAGCGTGCGG
>CALBME010000022.1 GCA_937896295.1 uncultured Micavibrio sp.
ACCGTAAAAGTCGCCCTCGACGGACAGCGTGATTACGACATCGTCATCGGCGCGAATGCCATTGAAAACGGCGCGCGCCGTTTCAAGGGTAAACGCGTTCTGACCATCTGCGACGAAAACGCGCAAAAACACCTGCCCGATTACCTGAAAGAAAGCGTTCTGGTCCTGCCCGAGGGCGAAGCCACCAAAAGCTGGGCGGCGCTGGGCAAGACGCTCGACTGGATCCTGGCGCAGAAACCGGACCGCAACACCCTGATCGTGGCATTCGGCGGCGGGGTGACCGGCGACCATGCCGGCTTTGCCGCAGCCATTACCCTGCGTGGCATCGATTACGTCCAGATCCCGACCACCCTTCTGGCGCAGGTCGATTCATCGGTCGGCGGCAAAACGGGCATCAATGCCAAACAGGGCAAGAATCTCGTGGGTGCGTTTTACCAGCCCAAATTCGTGCTGGCGGATACCTCGGTCTTAAAAACCCTGCCCGACCGCCAGATGAAGGCCGGCTACGCCGAAATCGTCAAATACGCGTTTCTGGGTGACGCCAAATTTTTTGAATGGCTGGAAGGTAACGGCAAAAAGGTTCTTGCCCGCGATGACGCCGCCCTGAACAGGGCAATCGCCACCAGCTGCCGGATGAAGGCGGACATCGTCGCCGCCGATGAGCGCGAGGGCGGCGCACGCGCCCTTCTCAATTTTGGTCACACCTTCGCCCATGCGCTGGAAGCGGCGTGCAAATATGACCGCCGCCTGCTGCACGGCGAAGCCGTGTCGGTGGGTATGTGCCTTGCCTTCGACGTTTCGGCCCGCATGCACCTGACCAATGACGCGCCGCGCGCGATTGCGCACCTGAAAAAACTAGGGCTTCCCACGCGCATTGCCGACATCGCCAAATTTCCCAAAACCACGCCCGAGGCGCTGATCGCCCTGATGGGCAGCGATAAAAAGGTCAAGGGCGGGCGTCTGACGTTTATTCTGTCGCATGGCATCGGCAACGCCATCATCACGCAGAACGTGGACATGACTTGCGTGCGCGATGCCCTATCTTCCTCGATGGAGCGTTAAAAATGGAAATGGAATTTGAAATCGCCTGGACGACATGGGAACTGATCGGCGCGATCAGCGTGCTTTTGCTGTTCTCGGCGTTTTTTTCCGGCGCGGAAACGGCCCTGACCGGTGCGTCGCGGGCACGCATGCACGCACTGGAACTTGAAGGCAACAAACGTGCCGCCATGGTCAACCGCCTGCGCGACGAAAAAGACCGCCTGATCGGCGCGATCCTGCTGGGCTCCAACATCGTCAACACGCTGTCTTCGGCGCTGGCCACGTCCCTGTTCCTGAAACTCTTCGGGGCGGAAGGCATTCTGTACGCCACCGGACTTATGACGGTTCTGCTTTTGATTTTTTCGGAAGTGCTGCCGAAAACCTACTGCCTGATCCGCGCGGATTCGGTTTCGATGATGATCGCACCGATCATCCGCCTGATGATCTGGGTTTTCACCCCCGTTCTGATCATCGTATCCCTTATGATCAACGTCATGATGCGCATGATGAAGCCGCAGAACACGGCGGATACGGAAGTCGAACTGCGCGGCGCCATCGAACTGCACGAGACCGAGGAAGAACTGCGCACCCACGCCAAGCGCGCGATGCTGCATTCCATTCTCGATCTTGCCGATGTCGATGTCAGCTCGATCATGACGCACCGCAAAGGCGTTGAAACCGTCGATATCGGACAGCCCATCGGCGTCGTCATCGACCAGGTTCTGGATAACGCCTATTCGCGCATGCCGGTGTTCCGCGACGATCCGGACAATATCATTGGCATTCTGCATACAAAGGCATTGCTGCGTGAAATTTCAGCGGTAGGCGGCGATTTCAACCAGGTCGACATTTCGCGCCTTCTGTCCGATCCGTGGTTCATTCCTGAAACCACCATCCTGTTCGACCAGCTGCAGGCGTTCCGCGAACGCAAAGAGCATTTCGCCATCGTCGTGGACGAATACGGCACGTTCAAGGGTATTGTCACGCTGGAAGACATTCTGGAAGAAATCGTGGGCGATATCGACGATGAACACGATGTGTCGGTCCCCGGCGTGCGCGCGCAGGCCAACGGGTCGTTCGTGGTGGACGGCACAGTGACGGTACGCGACCTGAATCGTGCGCTGGACTGGAACCTGCCTTCCGACGGGTATTCGACCATTGCCGGCCTTGTCCTGCACGAATCCAAGATGATCCCGGCGGTGGGTCAGAACTTCACCTTCCACGGCTATCGTTTCCGCATCCTGAAACGTCACCGCAACCAGATCACGCTTATCCGCATCGCGCCTGAATCGGCCATGGCCGCGGCGCAGACCAATCCGCAATCGACATTCATGTAGTTTGTATCAGCGTTCCTGAAGATAAACGGGATAACCGATTTCCAGCGTGCGCGAAGGCGGTAGCTGGAAACGGTCGACCGCGCGTTCGGCGGTGGCGGCCAGGAAGGCGAACAGGATGTTCAGAAGATCCTGGAAGCTGACCGGGTCCATGGGCGAAATGACGCGTTCATGACCGATGATGTACAGGGCCTCGTCCACTTCGATCCCGTATTCGGCCAGCGGCGCGCCAATGGTCGCGGGAATATTGATGACCTGCTGATAGCCGTAACGCACCTCCACCTTCAGGATGCGGCCATCGATTTCGGTCACGCGCAGGCGGTCTTCTTTTTCGACGCGCGGGCGCGAGGAAATGCGGATCGAGATGATGACGATCTTTTCGAACTTGATGTGCAGCATATTGGTCACGCGTTCCAGCGGAACGGGCGCCATGATGCCGGTGCGGGAGAAGAAAATGCCGGTGTGCCTGACTTCCGCCAGCGGGGCGCGGCTGATGCGCGCGGCGAAATCCTCTATGGGTTCCGTATATTCCATGTGGCGTTCGATCAGTTTTTCGAGGCCGCGATGCCAGGCCATCATGCAGATGAACACGAACAGGCCCATGACCAGCGGCACCCAGCCGCCGTCGAATGTCTTCATCAGGTTGCTGCCCAGATAGGCGATATCCAGCGTCAGAAAGACCGCGCATACCGGGTACGCGATCCAGCGCGGCCAGTTGGCTTTCTGTATCATCCATGCCGTGAACAGGATGGTGGTCATCAGCATGGCGAAGGACACGGCGATTCCATAAGCGGATGCCAGCCTGTCGGACGTGGGGAACAGCACGATCAGCCCCAGGGTCACGCACATCAGCGCAACGTTCAGGCGGGGTATGAAAATATGAAGGCTGTTCTTGTCCGATGTCGACTTGATGCGCATCGGCGGGAAATAGCCTATTTCAATGGCCTGCCTGGCAATGGCAAAAGCGCCGGTAATCATGGCCTGCGAGGCGACGATGGTCGCCAGCGCCGCCAGTACCAGCAGCGGAATGCCGAACCAGTCCGGCGCCAGCTGGAACAGCGGGTTTTCCACATCGCCGTTGCGCGCGATGGTCAGCGCCCCCTGCCCGAAATAATTGAGCAGCAGTCCCGGAAGCGCCACGAAGAACCATGCATAGCGGATGATTTTCGCGCCGAAATGCCCCATGTCGGCATAAAGCGCCTCGCCGCCCGTTACGGCCAGAAAGACAGCGCCGATCATGACGGCGGCCATGCCGGGATGGTCGACCAGCATGTGATAGGCATAGATCGGGTTCACGGCATACAGCACGTCCGGGTGATCCGCGATGGCGCGCAGTCCCAGCGCGCCCAGCACGGCAAACCACAGGAATACAATCGGACCGTATAAAAGACCGATTTTTTCCGTGCCGAAACGCTGGGACATGAAAATGCCGATCAGGACGGCAATGGTGATGGGGAGAATCCATTGGTCGATACTGGGCGCGACCACCTTGATCCCCTCGATCGCGGACAGCACGGAAATCGCGGGGGTGATCACACTGTCGCCAAATAAAATCGCGGCACCCGTCAGCGCCAGGATCAACAGGGTCGCCGCCGTGCGCTTTTTCTTGTTCTTATCAAGCTTAAGCCCGGTGATCAGGGCGAATATACCGCCCTCGCCGTCATTGTCCGCGCGCAAGACAAAGGCAAGATACTTGGTCGAGATGGTGATGGTCAGCGCCCAGAAAATCAGCGACAGGACGCCGAATACAGCCGTACGCACATCGATGCCGGTTTCGGCGGCTACGCGGAAAGACTGTTTGAACGCATAAAGCGGGCTGGTACCGATATCGCCAAAGACAATGCCGACCGCGCCAATCAGGGCGGCCAGTGTCGTGGGATGCTGGTGATGGGATGTTCGGTCGGACTGCACGGGCGGTATGCTAACCCGAATGGATCAGCGGCGCAAATCGTCATCAAACAGATCGGCAAGTTCTGCGGTCAGGGTCTGGCCCAGATCCTCGACATCGCGAATCGTCACGGCGCGCTTGTAATAACGGGTGACGTCGTGACCGATGCCGATCGCGCATAATTCCACGATCTGACGCTTTTCAATCCAGCCGATGGTTCTTTGCAGGTCTGCCTCAAGATAGGTGGAGCTGTTGGCAGACAGGGTCGAATCGTCGACGGGCGCACCATCGGAAATAACCATCAAAATTTTACGGCGTTCAGGGCGCACGGCCAGCCGCGCATGAGCCCAGATCAGCGCTTCGCCGTCGATGTTTTCCTTCAGCAGGCCTTCTTTGAGCATGATGCCCGTATTGGCGCGGGCGCGGCGCCACGGCGCGTCGGCGGCCTTGTAAATGATGTGACGCAGATCGTTCAGGCGGCCCGGCCGGGGCGGGCGATGCGCTGCGACCCATGCGTCCCGCGACTTGCCGCCCTTCCATGCCGTGGTGGTAAAGCCCAGGACCTCCACCTTCACCCCGCATCGTTCCAGCGTCTGCGCCAGAATATCGGTGGACAGGGCGGCGATGGTGATGGGACGTCCGCGCATGGAGCCGGAATTATCGATCAGCAGCGTGACCACCGTATCGCGAAAATCGGTATCTTTTTCGCGTTTGAAAGACAGCGGGCTGCCGGGACTGGTGACGACACGCGCAAGGCGGGCGGGGTCCAGAATGCCTTCATCGACATCGAACAGCCACTGGCGCTGCTGCTGCGCCATCAGGCGGCGCTGCAACCGGTTGGCCAGCCGGCGGATCACGACCTGCAGCGGCTGAAGCTGCTGGTCCAGCGTCGTGCGCAGGCGCGCGCGTTCGGCGGCGTCGGCCAGATCGCCCGCATCGATGATTTCGTCGAACTGGGTGGTGTAGACACTGTAATGCGCGGGCCGGTCGAGCGGGCCGGACAGATCATTGGGACGCTGCGCCGCACCCGGCTGTTCGGACCCGCGCTGTTCCGACGTGCCCCCGCCGTCTTCCTCGCCGCCCGCCTGCTGCTGTCCCTCTTCGCTTTCCGCGCCTTCGCCCATCGCGCCGGATGCGGCTTCGCCCTCGCCGGTTTCTTCGCTGTCTTCCCCGCCGGCGGTTTTTTCGCCCATGCCGCGACCCTTGCCCTCGCCCCTGCCGGGCTCGTCTGCGTCTTCCGACGGGTCGTCGCGGCCGGGATCCATATCGAGGGCGCGGATCATCTTGTAAGCAACGCGTGCGAACGCCGCCTGATCGTCGAGCTGGCCGCTCAGTTTTTTAAATCCTGCCTTGCCGATGCGCGCGGTCACCCATTCGCGCCACGCGTCGGCGGCGGCCCGGGATGCGGGCGGCAGGTCGCCCCCCTCCAGCGCCTCGGTCGCAAGGGCGAACAGCCCGTCTTCGAGGGGCACCATCACCTGTTTTTCGGGATTGCCGTAGCCTTTGCGTTTGCTCTGCGCCTCGAGGCTGGCGCGCAGATTCTGGGCCACGCCTTTGCGTTCGCGTGCGCCGATGGCCTCGACCCGCACCTGTTCGAGCAGGTCGAACACCGTGTGCGACTTGCTTTCCAGCGGGGCCAGTTCGCTGTGTTTTTTGGCGTCGTGATGCACCAGGTGCAGGGCCGCGGCATCGGCGGCGCCGCGCACCTCGCCGCGTGCGGCAAGATCCAGATTGGCGGACGGAAGCGGCAGGCGCGCGGTTTTCTTACCGACATGGCGCAGGACGCGCTGCTGCCCCGACTGCATGCTGGACGGCACGGGGCCGAAGGTTGTGTCGATCTGTTCCGGTCCCTGCCCCGCCATCGCGCGCAATGTCGCGGACGTGACCTGGCGGAAAAGATCGGCCTTATTTTGATCCGTCATTTTTGGCCAGAATCTCGACACCGAAGGCGCGCTGGTAATATTCGGCGACCAGCGGACGTTCGAGTTCGTCGCATTTGTTCAGGAACGAAACGCGGAAAGCTTCTTCTCGGTTGCCGAAGATGATCGTGTTTTCCGACCATGCCAGCACGGTGCGCGGCGACATCAGCGTCGAAAGGTCCCCGTTGCGGAAGCCGTTGCGGGTCAGTTCGGCGACCTGCACCATCGCCTTGACCTCGTCCTTGCCGGGCTTGGTGTTCAGGGCCGGGAATTTTTTGAACACGACATCCATTTCGTGTTCGAGCGACAGGTAGTTGAGCGTGACGACAATGTTCCAGCGGTCCATCTGGCCCTGGTTGATCTGCTGCGTGCCATGGTAAAGGCCGGTCGTATCGCCAAGACCGATCGTGTTCGAGGTCGCAAACAGACGGAAATACGGATGCGGGCGGATGATGCGGTTCTGTTCCAGCAGGGTCAGGCGGCCTTCCGCCTCAAGGATACGCTGGATCACGAACATGACATCCGGGCGGCCTGCGTCGTATTCGTCGAATACCAGCGCGACAGGGTGCTGCAACGACCACGGCAGGATGCCTTCTTTATATTCGGTGACCTGCTTGCCGTCCTTCAGGACGATGGCGTCCTTGCCGATCAGGTCGACGCGGGAAATGTGGCTGTCCAGATTGATGCGCACGCACGGCCAGTTGAGGCGCGCGGCCACCTGTTCGATATGCGTGGACTTGCCGGTGCCGTGCATGCCCTGAATCAGCACGCGGCGGTTATGCATGAACCCGGCCAGAATGGCGCGCGTGGTTTCAGGATCGAAATGGTAACTGTCGTCCATGGCGGGGACGAATTCGTTCGCGGTCTGATACCCCAGCACCGGCCACGGGCATTCGATGCCAAAGGTGGCTTTGGTATCGATGACGCGGTCGGGCTTGCCGCCCTCGAAGGTGGTAAGATGCGTAGAGACTGAGGTTTTTCCGGGCAGAACGGCCATTTTTCGTCGCTTTCTGTAAGGGGACCAATCTAGAAAACGGGGGCCGCAATAACAAGGCTTAATCGGTCCGGATCTTTTCGTATTTCTCGTGCGCGGCCTTGAGGATCGTATAGGCCATGTTGACCCTTTTCACGATCTCCTCGGCCTGGCGGTCGCCGGGGTTGCGGTCGGGGTGGTGCTGTTTCATCAGGGTCCGGTAGCGTTCCTTGATCTTCATGAACGTGACCGGCGGTTCCAGGTTCATGATGCTCAGCGCCTCGGCCTCCGGCGTCTGGAAGGCGGGCCGCGCCTCTTCGCGCTTGCGCTTGGGCTGCTCGTCCGAAAAATCGCGGTAGGACTGGGCCCGGGCGCGCAGGGATTCCTCCCAGTCCGGGGCGGCGGTATAGACCCAGGTCGGGCGGTCGCCGAACATGGCGTTCTTGATCTGGGCCTCGATATCGGCCTGGCTCATGCCTTCGAAAAAGTCCCAGGCCTTGTTGTATTCCTGCGCGTGCTGGAAACAGAAGTGGTAATAATCCTGCAATCCCCGGTCCTTGGGCGCGCGATGCTCGCCCGGCTCCTTGCAGCCGGGCATATCGCACGGATGCACCTTGGCCTTGGGTTTACCGGTTTCGGCAAACTCGGGCGATTTTTCCTTGAGCTTTACACGTTTAGGCGTCATGAATCCCCTGATATGCAGACCGTCGCCGACAAACTCAAGGAAAAACTGGAAACCCTCAACCCCTTAAGGCTGGCGGTGACGGATGACAGTGACAAGCACGCCGGTCATGCCGGCAACCCCGACGGACGGGGGCAGACGCATTTCACCATTGAAATTGTGGCGAACGCATTTGCCGGCAAGTCGCGCCTTCAGCGGCACCGCATGGTCATGGACCTGATCCAGCCGGTCTGGAATGAAACCACCCTGCATGCCCTTTCGCTCAAGGCCTATGCGCCGGGCGAAACACAGGCATAAACGCCGGTTGCGCGATTGTATTTCAATACTTTAGACTGGGAACACCACGGGGACGATTCTTACTCGTTTCCATAGTCGTTTGACCCGCCTTTAATCAGTTTGATGCCAGTATTTTCGTATAGCCAGAATAAGCTTTTGAAATCGCCGGGAGAATACCGCGCATGTTAAAAATCATTGGCCTTGTGGGCATTATTGTCTGCACCTTCGGCGGCTTCCTGATCGCCGGCGGCAAGGTCGAAATCATCACCAACGTCATCCTGCACGCCCTTCCCGGCGAAGGCATGACCATCATGGGCTGCGCCATCTGCGCGTTCATGATCGCCAATAATCCGCACGTTATCAAAGAATCGATCCACTACCTCAAGCTGATCACCAAGCCCGAGGCGCATTCGAAGGAAGATTACCTCGAACTGCTGGGCATGCTCTATCTCGTCTTCCGCACAGCCAAGCAAAAGGGCTGGCTTGCGATGGAAGCGCATATCGAGAACCCGGAAGAATCCGATATCTTCCAGAAATTCCCGTCCTTCATGAAGCACCATCATGCGCGCACGTTCCTGTGCGATTACCTGCGCATCATCTCGCTCGGCAATGACAATCCCATCACGCTCGAGGCGCTGATGGACCAGGAGATCGAAACCATCTCCATCGAAAAACATCATCCCGGCCACGCCATCCAGACCATGGCCGACGGTATTCCGGCCCTTGGCATCGTCGCCGCCGTTCTTGGCGTTATCAAAACCATGGGTTCGATTACTGAACCGCCGGAAGTGCTTGGCGAAATGATCGGCGGCGCGCTTGTGGGTACATTCCTTGGCGTGTGGATTTCCTATGGCTATATCGCGCCCCTGGCCGGCGCCGTCAACAGCCGCGCGGATTCGGAAATCAAGTATTACGTGTGCATGAAGGTTGCGATGCTGGCGCTGCTTCAGGGCTGCGCGCCGCAGGTTGCGGTGGAATTCGCGCGCAAGACCCTGCACCACGACGCCCAGCCGACCTTCCTCGAGGTCGAGGAAGCCACCAACAAGGCGACTTCCGGCGCGGCGGCGTAAGGGACATCCGGCATGGCGGCCCCGAAAAAAGACGAAAAAGAAAAGCTCGCCCCGATCATCATCAAGCGGGTCAAGAAAGGCGGCGGCGGACATCACGGCGGCGCGTGGAAGGTGGCTTATGCCGACTTCGTGACGGCCATGATGGCGTTCTTTCTTTTGTTGTGGCTGCTCAATGTCACGACCAAGGAACAGAAAAACGCCATTTCGGATTATTTCGACCCCTCGCATCCCAAGGTGTCCGATACGGTTTCGGGTTCCGGCGGCATCATGGGCGGCATGACCATGTCGGCGGACGGTGCCATGGTCAGCACCGTGCAACCCCTGACCCAGGCGCCGCAAAAGGTTACCCAGAACCGCGGATCGCAGACCGGCCACAAAACGCCTGACGGCGAAGAAACGCAGACAGATCCGGACGCGGAAGCGCTCGCCAAGCTGGAGGAGGAACTGCGCGCCAAGGAAGACAAGCGTTTCCAGGAAGCCGCCGAACAGCTCAAGGCGGAAATCGCCAAGGCGCCAGAACTCAAAGATCTTCAGAACAATATCCTGGTCGATATCACGCCGGAAGGCCTGCGCATCCAGATCGTCGACGACAAGGGCCGCTCGATGTTCCCCTCCGGCTCGGCCGTCATGTATCCCTTCATGACCGAAATCCTGACCAAGGTATCGGGCGTGGTGAAGGCCCTGCCCAACCAGGTGTCCGTGCGCGGACATACGGACTCGGTCAAATACAAGGCGCCGAATACGTATGATAACTGGAACCTGTCCGCCGACCGGGCGCAGGCATCGCGCCGCGTTCTCGTGACCGGCGGCCTTGCGGAAGGGCGTATCGAAAACGTCATGGGCCGGTCCGACCGCGAACCGCTGGAAAAAGATCCCGCCGCCGCACGCAACCGCCGCATCAGCATCATTCTGCTGCGCCAGAAGGTGTCACCGGAAGATCTGAAAAAACAAAAAGAAGAGGCCGCACGCGAAGCGGCGCAAAAAGCCAAGGATACGCCTGCGGGCCAGCCGGTCACCATAGTCGATGACACGGTACAGGGTCCGCCGACACCTGCGCCCGCCGGGGATCAGCCAAAGGCCGACGGTCAATCTGCCCCTGCCGCCAAGGCAGAGTCCGGCGCGCCGCAGGCGGAATTCAACCAGCCTCAATACACCACGCCGCTGCCGACCGTGACCGTGCCTGAGACATTCAAGCGCCAGCCGCAGGTCATGTATTTCGACAATAACCGGACCGTACCGAAATCAGCCGAAGACAACGCGCCGCTTTACGAAGGTCCGGTCGTGGCGCCGATCCGCAACAAGCCGCCGCAGATCCGCACGCCCGTCTTCGAACTGGGCGAGGACGAAGCCGCCCGCGCCGTGGCACCCTCGCCCCGCGCGGCACAGCCGGAAACCCAGCCCGCTGCCAAGGCGACTGCGCCGCGTGCGACCCAGCCGCAGAAAACCCTGTCCTTCGGGGAGGCCGTGCCACCCCAGGCCGCGCCGGCCCAGCGCGCGCCCCTGCCCTCCGCCCCGGCCCTGCAACTGGACGTGGCGCCCAAAGACGCCAGTCCGCCGACACCGCAGCCAACGCCGGAGGCCGCACCGCAGGCACCTGCCGCACCTGCCGCACCTGCCGCACCGGCAGCGCCCGCCGCTGGCAAAACGCTTCAATTCTAAAATTTGACGGCCCGGCGCCCGCGCTTTTAGGCTGACTTTGCCATGCGCATGTCGTTGTCCCATTTTTCGAGCTATCCCGAACGTTGCGAAATCGCACCGGTGCTCGCCCTGATGACCGGCGACATGGTGCACCTTGCCCCCGTTTTTGGCGATGCCGCCAACGACCCGACCCTCAAAGTCATCGATGTCGATGATGCGTATGTAAAGGCGCAGATGGAACGCGGCGCGTTCCCGTCCGCCCACGGATTCGTCACCATGTCCTGTCGTTGCACGGTCTGCGTTCCCATGCGCACGCTGGTGCAGGAATTTGCGGAAAACGCAGGCCACCGCAAGGTGATGCAGCGCAACGCACATCTGACGGTCAGCGTGCATGACGGCGTTCCGTCCTACGAGGCGACGGGCAGTTTCGAACATGCGCGGCTTCATCACGACTACATGCATTTCCGCTTTCCCCTGTCTTCAGATACGCCGCACGACGTGCAGGCCGCGAATGAATGGCTAGCGGATATGGCCACCTATCCGGGCATGGCGCCGCATTACATCGACATGCGCGATGATACCGGCACCCTGCGCGGTTCGGCGGTGTTTCACACCGCGGGCAAAATTTCATACGGGACCGGTTTTTTCTACGACCCGGCTTTGCGCGCGGATTATATAGGCCTTGCGCTCAGCCTTGCGACGCTGCGGCACCTGCGGCAGGAAGGGTTTGAGCATCAGTATCTGGGCGCGGTCACGCGCCTGCCGTCGCCGTTCAGCTGGAAAGATAAATTCACACCGATGGATTTGCTGCTCGACGGCAGATGGCAGCGTTACGCCAGCAAGGCGGAATTCCGGCCCCTGCGCCTTGAAAAGTCGCAGGCTTATCCCGCGCCGCTGATCAGATTTTGAATTTGTTATCCGAACGGAAACCGTCGGGCGGCAGCTTGCCCTGGCTTGCGCGCGCGGCGATCCAGTTCTTCACGTCTTTTGTGCGCGGCGTGCTGCGCCCTTCGGTAAAGGGCATGCCGGATTTCAGATGGAAGGTGATGGCGTCCGACAGTTTGCCGCCATTGTATTTCTGCAGCATCACGCCGGCACCGCGCGGCATTGTCGGTACCTGTGCCAGCGGGAAGACCAGCAGGTCGAGGTCGCGGTGCAGCTGCAGGTGGGAGAAGCCGTCGTCGAGCAGGAAAAGGTCCGGCGGCTGGTGCTTTGCACGACCTCCGGCGGCGTCGACATGCAAGGTTTTGGCGCCGGCGATTGGCGTGCCGACTATCGTAAGTCCTATCCCGATGCAGCGGCCTGGGTGACGGCGGAACGATCGGTGCCGCCGGTGCCGGTCGAGAAGATCGAGGCACCGACCTTGCTGATCTGGGGCGATATCGATCCGATCAGCCCTGTCGCCGTCGGCCGGCATCTCGCGCAGCGCCTGCCAGAAGCCGGAGAGCAGGGTCACCGGCAGCAGCAGCTTGCGCAGCAGGCCCTTGCCGCGCAGCGCACCGAAGCGCACCCAGGCGGTGTCGTAGCCGCGCGGCGGCACGATGCGCGCCTCCATGCCCTCGGGGTTGCCCATCC
>CALBME010000023.1 GCA_937896295.1 uncultured Micavibrio sp.
GCCGTGATGAACACGTTCCACATCTGGCCCGAAGGGGCGCCGGTGGCGTCGAGCATGTACTGAACGCCCGGATCCTGAAGCTCCATGCGCATCATGACCGAGAAGGCACCGCCGATGATCCCGGCCAGGACCGAGAAAATCAGGTACAGCGTGCCGATGTCCTTGTGGTTCGTGGACATGAACCAGCGGGAGAAAAATCCGGGGCGGTGACCGTGATCATCGTGGTGTGCGTGATCGGCTTGGGTGACGTGGGCGTTCATGATGACCTTCTTATTTTCCGGCGACTACGACCGGGTTGGCAAAGTTATTGGAAGAGAATTTGGTTTTGGCTTGCGCGACCCAGGCGGTGAATTCCTGTTCGGTAACCGCGCGCACTTTGATCGGCATATAGCTGTGACCGTTGCCGCAGATTTCCGAGCATTGTCCGTAATAGACGCCCGGCTTGTCGATTTTGAACCAGGCTTCGTTCAGGCGGCCCGGCACAGCGTCTTTCTTCACGCCGAAGGCGGGGATGGTCCATGCGTGGATCACGTCCTGCGCAGTAAGCTGCAGGCGGATGACCTTGCCGATCGGCAGGACGACTTCGTTGTCGGTTTCAAGCAGGCGCTTTTGTCCCTTGGACGGGTCGATGTCCTTTTCCGGGATCATGTAGGCGTTGAAAGCCAGGTTCTCGGCATCCGGGTATTCGTAACCCCAGTACCACTGGTAACCGGTGACTTTCAGTGTCATGTCGGCTTCGGGAATCTGGCCCTGGCTGAACAGCACCTTGAACGACGGCACGGCGACGACGATCAGGATAATGACGGGAATGACGGTCCAGATGACTTCCAGCAGCGTGTTGTGCGTGGTGGTCGAAGGCACCGGGTTGGATTTGTGGTTGTAGCGCACGACGATCCAGACCAGCAGCGCGAACACGAACACGACGATCGCCGTGATGATCCACAGCAGCAGGTGATGGAAATTGACCATCTGTTCAGCCAGCGGACCGGCAGGCGGTTGCAGGTTCAGTTCCCAGGACTTCGGAAAGTCGGCAAGCGCGGCGGCAGGCGCGGCGGTCAGAGCGGCCAGGAAAAGGGCAAGACGTTTAAACATGGGGTGTCCTTGAAGATTGCTTCGCTTGGGGCGGTTCTACCGCAGGACATTATGTGATTCAAGACCATAGGGAAAGGGTGGGGCCGATATGAATCTTGAAGCCGTTAAGGACTTAAGTTAGGGTCGCCCCCGTAAGAAACCCAAGGAATACGCCTATGCCCGCCTATCAATACGTCTTTGTCATGAGCCATATGACCAAAACCTTCCCCGGCGCCAACAAGCCGGTGATCAAGGACATGACCTTAAGCTTCCTGCCGGGCGTTAAAATCGGCGTTTTGGGCCCCAACGGTTCGGGTAAATCGACCCTGCTCAAGATTATGGCAGGTATTGATAAGGACATCGCGGGCGAAGCCTGGGCTGCCGAAGGCGCCAAAGTGGGCTATCTGGCCCAGGAACCGGAGCTGGATGCCACCCGCTCGGTCCTCGACAACGTGCTCGACGGCGCCGCCGATATACGCAAATTATTACAGGATTACAACGACATATCCATGAAATTCGGTGAAGTCACCGATGATAAGGAAATGGAAGCCCTTACGGAAGAAATGGGTAAATTGCAGGAACAGATCGACGCCAAGGACGGCTGGAATCTGGACCGTACGGCCGAAACCTGGATGCGGGCGCTGAACTGCCCCCCTGCCGATGCCGATATCTCCAAACTCTCCGGGGGCGAAAAACGCCGCGTGGCCCTGGCCCGCCTGCTGCTGGAGGCGCCGGACATGCTCCTCCTCGACGAACCGACCAACCACCTGGACGCCGAATCCGTCCAGTGGCTGCAGAAACACCTGCTCGATTACAAGGGCACGGTCGTCATGGTCACCCACGACCGCTACTTCCTCGACAACGTGACGGGCTGGATCCTCGAACTCGACCGTTCCTCGGGCATCCCCTACGAAGGCAATTATTCGTCCTATCTCGAGAAAAAGGCCAAGCGCCTCGAACAGGAATCGGCCGAGGCTGCCGCACGCCAGCGCACCCTCAACCGCGAACTGGAATGGATCCGCCAGGGCGCCAAGGCGCGTCAGGCCAAATCCAAAGCGCGTATCAATGCCTATAACCAGATGCTGGAGGAATCGCAGAAAGAAACGATCTCCAAACAGCAGATCCCCATCCCGACCCCCGCACGCCTGGGCGACACGGTGGTTGAGGCGCACAACATCAGCAAGGCCTATAACGGCCGCACGCTGATCAAGGACCTGTCCTTCAGCCTGCCCCCCGGCGGCATTGTCGGCGTCATCGGCCCCAACGGCGCCGGCAAGACGACGCTGTTCCGCATGATCACGGGTCAGGAAAAACCCGATAGCGGCGAATTCAAGGTCGGTGAAACCGTCGAACTGGGTTACGTCGATCAGTCACGCGACGCGCTGAATGCCAAGAACAACGTGTGGGAGGAAATCTCCGGCAAGCACGAGGTCTTGAAACTCGGCAACAAGGACGTGAACAGCCGCGCCTACGTGGCCAGCTTCAACTTCCGCGGCCCCGACCAGCAAAAGAACGTCGGCAAGCTTTCGGGCGGTGAACGCAACCGCGTGCACATGGCCAAGATGCTGCAGCAGGGCGCAAACCTTCTGCTGCTCGACGAACCGACCAACGACCTCGACACCGAAACGCTCGCCGCGCTGGAAGAGGCGCTGGAAAGCTTCCCGGGCTGCGCGGTCATCATCAGCCACGACCGCTGGTTCCTCGACCGTCTGGCTACCCATATCCTGGCCTTTGAAGGCAACGGACATGTCGAATGGTTCGAAGGCAATTTCGAGGCCTACGAAGCTGACAAAGAACGTCGTTTGGGCAAACAGGCGGCTTGATCTGATTCACGCTGCGCTTTGAAAAACATTCCGGCCGCTGGCGTTCTCAATCCGTAATTGCGGCACACGTCTGCGCCTTAATTCAAAACAGGGTGATCGGCAGATCTGAAACATTGCGGACGCTGGCGTTCCAGTTTTGCCGTTACACCGCGCGCGAAGGCCACGACTTCAGGCGCGGTTTCGCGTAAACGCCCCATCTCGAACGCCGTACGCGCGTCCACTTTCTTGAACTGCGGGTCCTGCAGCGCATGCTCGTTGATATGCTTAAGGATCGCTTCAAACGCCTCACCCGCCCTGGACGCAACATCGTGAATAAGCGTCATATTCTCATCAGTCGCGGGTTCGATAACCCCCTGCATGTTGAAGATGCCTTTTGCATCCAGTTGCTGAAGCTCGTCCGTGACGATACGGGCCTTTGCGACCAGATCATAAAAGGGTGATGTATGGGGTCCGGATTTCATGACGGGTGTGTGTATATTATGAAAATCACGGAACGTCAAATACTGGCTAAGCGTACGAGAACCGCCTACATGGATAGAACCGCATGAAACATCTCGTCTTTTTTGCCATCGCACTTTTATGCACCCTGCCCGCCCACGCGGCGGAGAAGCTGAAGGCCACTTACGGTCTGTACACCGGCGGGGTACGCATGATCGGTGTCGATGCCGTCTTTGATACCCGCCCAGACACCTATGGCGTCAGTGTCAGCGCCCGAACGCTGGGTGTCTTTTCGAAACTTCTGCCGTGGTGGGGGGACTTTGACACATCCGGCGTCAACCCCGGCTACCAGCCCGCCCGCCATGACTACACCGTCAGCTGGATGGGCCGCGTTGACAAGGCAACCTTCACCTATGACCCGCCCGGCACCTTCCGGGAAATGGTCCAGACACGGAACGGCGAAACCCGCACCAATCCGGTCGGCCCGGACATCGCGGCAGGCACACGTGACCTGCTCTCGACCATGATGGTGGCCCTGCGCCGGCAACAGGACACGGGCAGCTGCGGCGGCGACGTCCTGACCTTTGACAATGCCCGTTCGTTTATCGTGCGCTTCAAGGATGCTGGCGACGGCGCCATGAACAACGACAGACTTTCGGCCTATACCGGCCCCGCCCGCGCCTGCACGATTGAAATCATTCCCCAAAAGGGCAAATGGCCGAAAAAACCGCGCGGCTGGCTCAAAATTCAGGAACAGGCCAAGGCCGGGGGCAAACTGCCGACCCTATGGCTCGCCAGCCCCGGCGCAGGCATGCCGGTCATCCCCGTACGTGTTGACATCCATACAAAATACGGCGATGTCATAGCTCATCTTACTGCCGTACAGTAATACCTCGTAACCCTGTGTGACTTTACCGGGTTCAATGGTTTTTTATGATGAGCCCAAGATGAGCAAACTCTCCTGCATTATTCTCGCCGCCGGCAAAGGCACGCGCATGAAGTCCGACCGTCCCAAGGTGATGCACGGTCTGGCGGGCATGCCGCTGATCCGCCATGTGGTGAACACGTGCCAGTCCCTGAACGCGTCGCAGATCGTCACGGTCATTGCCAAAGGCATGGACGATGTCGCCACCACCGTCGCGCCGTTTGAAACAGCCATCCAGAAAAAACAGCTTGGCACCGCCGACGCCGCGAAATCCGCACTGCCCCATCTCAAAAGCAAACGCGGTCATGTCCTGATCCTGCTGGGCGACGTGCCCATGATTTCAAAGGCGACGCTCAAGGCGCTGTGGGATGCGGGCAAAAAAACCGGGCTCGCCGTCCTTGCAATGCGTGCCGAAAATCCGCATGGCTATGGCCGCCTGATCACGGACAAGGGCAATGTTATTGCCATCGTCGAACAGGCTGACTTAAGCCCCAAACACGAAGACATCGACCTGGTGAATGCCGGATGCTTCTGCGTCGCCGCCGACCGTATCGAAGACTGGCTGAACGCCATCGGCAACAAGAACAGGCAGCGCGAATTCTACCTGACCGACATCGTCACCGCCGCCGCCAAAGACAAGGTTAAATGCGCGTTTGTCGAGGCGCCGGCGCATGAACTCCTCGGTATCAATTCCCGCGCCCAGCTGGCACAGGCGGAATGGACCATGCAGACACGCCTGCGCGACGCGGCGCTGGCCAACGGCGCCACCATGATCGATCCATCCACGGTATACCTGTCCGCCGACACGGTGATAGGGCGCGATGTCGTAATCGAACCAAACGTGTTTTTCGGCCCCGGCGTCACCATTGCCGACAACGTCACCATCCACGCCTTTACGCATATCGAAGGGGCCGCGATCGCCGCTGGCGCATCAATCGGTCCGTTCGCGCGCATCCGTCCCAAATCCAAAATCGGCGCCAAGGCCACCATCGGAAACTTCGTCGAAGTCAACCGTTCGAACATCAAGGCCGGCGCCAAATCCAAACACATGTCGTATCTGGGCGACGCCGTGGTTGGCGCCAAATCGAATATCGGCGCTGGCACAGTCATCGCCAATTACGATGGCTTCGACAAACAGGATACGATTATCGGTGACCGTGTTTTTATCGGCTCGAACGCGACATTGATCGCCCCGCTTACCATCGGCTCCGGCGCCTATGTCGCCGCTGCGTCGGCCATCACCACCTCGGTGCCCGATGATGCGCTGGCGGTTGCCCGCACGCGCGAAGTGATGCGCGACGGCTGGGCCAATGAATACCGTGCCAAAAAAGAAACGGCCAAGGCCGCCAGAATTCCCACTAAAAAAGGAAAGAAAAAATAATGCGCCTCTTTGCCCTGACCGCAGCCGCCGTGCTGTTCGCAGCCCCTGCCGCCTTTGCCTGCTCCTGCGCCCAGGATGTCGATGGCTCGCAGGCAGCCCGGATTCTGGCCGATCCCGCCTATTCCGTCGTTGACGTCACCGTGCGCGGCTATAACACCACCAACGGCCAGAGCATGCTGCAGATCAACAACGTCCGCCATGGCGGCCTCGTGGCCCGCGACATCCGCGCCAAATTCAACAGCAACGGCGCCGCATGCGGCCTCATCCCGAACCAGAAGCAGATGACGCTGCTGATTCACAACGACGAAGACGGTCGTTACTCCATCGCCGGCAGCTGTGCGCATATGGCTGTCATGAAAAATCTCAAGGCAGGTCAGTAAATCATGTGCGGCATCGTCGGCATTCTCGGTGAAAAACAGGTTACCCCCCTTCTGATCGAAGGGTTGCGCCGTCTCGAATACCGCGGATATGATTCCGCCGGCATTGCGACGCTGACCAACGGCCATATCGAACGCCGCCGCGCGGAAGGCAAGCTGAACAATCTTGCCGACCTGCTCAAAACCGAACCGCTTCAGGGAACCGTCGGCATCGGTCACACGCGCTGGGCTACACACGGTGTACCGTCCACGCGCAACGCCCACCCGCACGCCACGGATAAGGTCGCCGTCGTTCATAACGGCATCATTGAAAACTACCGTGAACTGAAAGAAGAACTGCAGACGCATCAGATCCGTTTCGAAACCGAAACCGACACCGAAATCGTCGCGCAGCTGATCACCTTCTACATGAATCAGGGCATGAAGCCGCAGGAAGCGACCGACAAGGCGCTCGACCGGCTTGAGGGCGCCTACGCGCTGGCCATGATTTTTGCAGGCGAACACGACCTGATGATCGGCGCGCGCCAGGGCACGCCCCTGGCCGTAGGCTTTGGCGAGGGCGAGATGTTCCTGGCATCCGACTCTTACGCGCTGGCCCCGCTGACCAATAAAATCTGCTTCCTTGAAGACGGCGACCGCGTCGTCGTCACCCGCAAGGGCGCGCGCGTTTACGATCACTCGGGCGCAGATGTCCGCCGCCAGATCCGCGTGACGGCCCAGTCGGGCGCCACCACCGGCAAGGGCAATTACAAGCATTTCATGCTGAAGGAAATTTACGAACAGCCTACCGTCATCGGCGATACGCTGAATTCATTTATCTCTCCCAGCACCGGCAAGGTGTCGATGCCCGAAGACGTGCTGTCGCTGGCGCATGCGCCGCGCATCACCATGGTCGCATGCGGCACCGCCTTCTATGCATGCCACGTCGCCAAATACTGGTTTGAACAGATTGCGCGTATTCCCGTTGAAATCGACATCGCCTCGGAATTCCGTTACCGCGAGGCGCCGATGCCCAAGGGCGGCGGCGTCATCGTCGTCAGCCAGTCGGGCGAAACCCTCGATACGCTGGAAGCCATGCGCTACTGCCGCCGTCAGGGGCAAAAGGTCCTGTCGATCGTCAACACGATCGAAAGCACGATCGAACGCGAATCCGACATGGTGCTGCACACGCTGGCAGGTCCCGAAATCGGCGTGGCATCGACCAAGGCATTCACGACCCAGCTGACCACGCTGGCCTGTATTGCGGTGGCGCTGGGCGTCGCCCGCGGCTCAATCAACCACGATCAGGAACGCGAACTGACATCGGCCCTGCGCCATGCGCCGGCCCTGTGCGCGCGCATTCTGGGCGCCGATCAGGCCATCGAAAAAGTGGCCGGCGACATCGCGCAGGCACGGGACGTGCTTTATCTCGGCCGCGGGTCGCTTTATCCGCTCGCCCTCGAAGGCGCGCTGAAGCTCAAGGAAATTTCCTACATTCATGCCGAGGGCTACGCCGCCGGCGAAATGAAGCACGGACCCATCGCGTTGATCGACGACAGCGTGCCCATCGTCGTGCTGGCACCGTCCAACGATCCGCTGTTCGACAAGACCGCCAGCAACGTGCAGGAAACGGTCGCCCGCGGCGGTCAGGTGCTGATGATCACGGACGCCCGTGGCATGCACAAAATGCAGGACATCGTCCGCTGGCCTGTTGAGATGGAGGAAGTGCACACCTTCGTGGCGCCCATCCTGTATTCCATCCCGGCCCAGCTGCTGGCCTATCATGTGGCCATCGCCAAGGGTACGGATGTGGACCAACCGCGCAACCTGGCGAAATCGGTCACTGTGGAATAAAACCAACCGGGCATCGGGTATGCCCGGATCGGTACAAAATTCCATAAACCGAGAGACCTAAGAATCGGCAGAAATCAGCCATTTTCAGGGGCTTAGCCAGGTTACTCCCCAATTCCCTACTTATAATATTGTTGCAATTTGACCCCCACTTGGGGAAAACTCAAGGACAACAACAGACAGGGAAATAGTCCATGGGAGAGCGCCAAGCGCCACCATTGGCCGCTTCAACTCCGGTGCAATCCACCGGAGCTGGTTTGGCCGCTTCGCAATGGCCCCCTCCGGGCTGGCCAATGTTTGCGTGTGTCACGCGCGATCAAGGCATGGCGTTCCGTACCGCCACCGACCGCGCCGAAGACGACTATCTCCAGTACCAGGTTTCCATGAACGCCGACGGCATATACGAGCTCGAGATCATCGCGGGCGCGATCGGCCGTGAAGGAACGCGCGTGACTCCGGCCATCGGCATCCGCTTTGCGGCCCGCGACGACTGGTTTGACGACAACCCGCAGCAGGCCGTCCTCGACATTCACGTACGCGGCCAGCGCCTGATCCCCGAACGCGGGGCGGTCTTGCGCGTCATTCTGGCGATGACATTCATGATCAGCCGCATCGACCGCGGCATCGCGCCCAGCCTCAAGCGCGTCCTGAAAATGTATCGCCTGGCCTGAGGCAGTCATATACGAGACAACAAAAAAGCCCGGTAAAACCGGGCTTTTTGCTTATTCCTTTTCTTCGACTTCGATGTCTTCATCCAGATCGTCGAGGTCTTCGTCCTCGTCATCGTCATCGGTGTCCAGATCATCGAGGTCCAGATCGCCGCCTTCGGTATCTTCGCCCTCGTCTGACGTGTCGTTCTCGGCTTCTTCGACTTCTTCAAGGCTGACCGTGGTGCGGTCATCTTCTTCTTCGACCTCCGGCGTATCGTCTTCCACCTGCGACTTGGCCTTGGCTTCCTCGATGACGTTGCGGCCGCGGCGGGTGCGGATCTTCACAACGCCGGTGAATTCGGCTTTGCATTTCGGGCAGATGACCGGCGATTTGTTAAAATCGTAGAACTTGGTCTGGCATGATGCGCAGACACGTTTCAAACCACGATTGGGCAAAGGGACCTCCATTAAGACTGACTTGGAACGCTCCAATGCCACGGAAAAGCAGGGCATGTCAAACTGCAAATGGTTCCGGCCTGCCGCCAATAAAATTGACAAAAAACATGCCTCGCCCCTATACCGTGCGTTATGGAATTAGATGCTCAAGCGCTTCTCAAAAAAGACCTGCCCGCCCGGATCAAACATGGCTGGCTGAAGATGAATTTCGGCAGCGTCGCCCTGACCGAAGGCCGCCGCGGTATCACCGCCCGCCTGCCCCGCGCCTATCATGCGGTCGGCAACCCGCTGGACGACCTGCTTGCGGCGATGTTCCAGGCGGAAGCTCCCAGCTATCTCATACCGGTCCAGCTCACCGCGCCCACCGCCGCAGGCGCGATTTCACGCCTGTACGCGCATGTAGCCCGTTTTGGCTGCATGGAATACCTGCCCAAGGATGGCCAGGTCGAGGAACAGGTGATCGAGCGCAACCGCCCTTATTTCAGCGTGCATTTCCACGAGCGCCAGCACAGCCACAGCAACGCGCCCGATCTCATCGATTTCGGCTATAATCAGGTATATGGCGGCGTTCTGGTAAGAAAAACCGGCCTGAACAGCGGCAGGCACTGCCATTACATCCCGGCCGAACTCAAGCTGTAAACGCCGCCGCCGGTGCTTGCGGCACCGCATCTTTGCGCAAGGTAACGAATAAGATACCTTTAGGTGCCTATTATTCAGGTCAACCTTCAGGGAATCCGCATGACCCGCTCCGCCGTAATCTGCGCCTATAAACGCTCCCCCTTCACCTTCGCCTCCAAGGGCGCTCTGGCCCGTACCCGGCCCGACGACATGGCCGCGGCTGTGGTCAAAGCTCTGGTGGCCGAAAGCAAGGTGGACCCGAACGCGATCGAGGACCTGATCCTCGGCAACGCTTTCCCCGAAGGCGAACAGGGCTTTAACCTGGCCCGTATCGTGGCCGTCCACGCGGGCCTGCCCATCACCGTGCCGGGCATCACCGTCAACCGCTGGTGCGGATCGTCCATGTCGGCCATTCATTTTGCCGCCGCCCAGATCATGGCCGGTGCTGGCGACGTTTTTGTCTGCGGCGGGGTCGAATCCATGACCCGCATTCCCATGGGCGGCTTTAACCCCATGCCGAACCCCAGACTGCGCGACACCTATCCTCAGATTTACATGGGCATGGGTGAAACCGCCGAAAACCTGTCCAAAAAATATGGCGTCGCCCGCACCGAACAGGAACAGTTCGCGCTCGAAAGCCAGAAGAAGGCCGGCGCAGCCCGCAGCAACGGCAACTTCAAGGATGAAATCGTGCCCATCGACGGCGTGACCGAAGACGGCTGCATCCGCGCGGACTCGACCGCCGAAGGTCTGGCCGGCCTTAAGCCCGCCTTTGATGCCGATGGCACCGTCACCGCCGGTACCGCATCGCCGCTGACCGACGGCGCGTCTGCCGTACTCGTTGCCTCGGAAGAATACGCAAAGGCCAACAAGCTGCCCATTCTGGCGCGTATCAGATCGTTCGCTGTCGCCGGTTGCGCAGCGGAAATCATGGGCATCGGTCCCGTGCCTTCGTCGCAGAAGGCGCTTAAACGTGCCGGCCTGACCATCAAGGACATCGACCTGTTCGAACTGAACGAGGCTTTCGCAGCGCAGTCCATTCCGGTCATCCGCGATCTTGGCATCGATATGAACAGGCTCAACCTCGATGGCGGTGCCATCGCACTGGGTCACCCGCTCGGCGCGTCCGGCGCGCGCATCACGGGCAAGCTTGCCACCCTCTTGAAACGCGAGAAAAAGAAACTCGGTCTGGCCACAGCCTGCATCGGTGGCGGTCAGGGCGTTGCGATCGTACTGGAAGCTGTCTGAACCGAATATGAAGTTCGTTCACAACCTGACCATCCGCCCGCTGGGTCCGCAGGACGCTGAAAACTTCCTGCGCCTGCATCACGCCGCCGTGCATGACACGGCCAGCGCCGATTACGCACCCGACGTGCTGGATGCGTGGTCGGGTCCCGTGAATGCCGAACGTATTGCCAAATTCCGCGAAAACCCGGAAGACGAAGTGCGCATCGGCGCCTTTGACGGCGGCACGATGGCCGGCCTTGGCGTTCTCGCGCCGCAATCGGGCGAATTGCGCGCCTGCTACGTACACCCTGATTACGGCCGCATGGGCGTGGGCCGACGCATCGTCGACGGGCTGGAACAGGTCGCCAGCGGCATGGGCATAGGCTCGCTCACACTCGACTCGTCCATCACCGCCGAAAAATTCTATGCCTCGCTCGGCTATGAAACGGTCTTACGCGGGTCGCACAAACTGGCCGATGGCAGCTTCATGCCGTCGATCAAAATGCAGAAAATGCTGACCCCCGTTGATGACATCATCGCGCTGAAAGAAAAGAACAAGAAGATCGAGGCCGACAAGGCGTGGGAAACATCGACCACGCGCCGCGCCATCATCGCCGGCACAACGTATCTGATCGTCGCCATGTGGCTATCCATGATCGGTGTCGAACATTACATCCTGCACGCGCTTGTACCGGTTATCGCCTACGGCGTGACCATTGCGGGCCTGCCGTTCATGAAGAAATACTGGCTGCAAAAAGTATACACCCGCAAGGCGCAGCCATGATCGCAATCAACGTTGATACCACCCGGAATCTCTGGATTAAAAATACTCGCGCGAAGGAAGTGTAAGTCATGACCATCAAGAAAGTCGCTGTCATCGGTTCGGGCGTCATGGGGTCCGGCATCGCCGCGCAGGTCGCCAATGCGGGCGTCCCCGTCATACTGTTTGACATCGTCCCGAAAGATGCGGGCGACGACCGCAGCAAGCTGGCCAAAGGCGCGATTGAAAAGGCGCTGAAAACCGACCCTGCGCCCTTCATGCATCCGAAGAACGCAAAACTGATCCAGCCTGCCAATATGGAAAGATCGGAAGAGCACACGTCTGAACTCCAGTCACTTAGG
>CALBME010000024.1 GCA_937896295.1 uncultured Micavibrio sp.
ATGGAGAAGCGCGGCTTCGAGGTGCGGGCGGTCGAATCCGTCGCGGCCGGCCGTGAAGCGGCGCGCGCCCAGCCGCCGGCCTACGCGGTGATCGACCTGCGGCTGCGGGACGGCAACGGGCTCGAGCTCGTCGAGATGCTGCGTGAGATCCGGCCGGATTCGCGCATCGTCGTGCTGACCGGCTACGGCGCGATCGCCACCGCGGTCGCCGCCGTCAAAGCTGGCGCGGTCGATTACCTGACCAAGCCTGCCGATGCCGACGCGGTGGAAGCCGCGCTGCTAGCGGATACCGGTTCCACCTCCCTGCCCCCGCCGCCTGCGCGCCCGATGAGCGCCGAGCGCGTGCGCTGGGAACATATCCAGCGCATTTTCGAACAGTGCGACCGCAACGTATCGGAAACAGCACGCCGTCTTGGCATGCACCGCCGTACGCTGCAGCGGATTCTGGCCAAGTACGCGCCCAAAGAAAACGCGGACTCTTAAAAAACTTTCAGATCAGTACGACGAAGGCGAACAGCAGGCCGACGGTCAGCAGCAGCGTGACCGACTGTAGATACAGCACGCGGGCGATGTCCCGCGCCTCCAGTTTTGCCGTGCCGCTTTTGGACCCGGCCCACGCCGCCATCACCGGCGCACCGGCGCGGTCCTGACGCGGGCCGCCCAGCGCCAGCTTCATGGCATGGGCCACAAGGAACAGCGGCAGGCCGCCCTGCATCATGCGGGGCCAGTGCGTGACACGGAAGAAACCCGGCAACGCCCGGAAGAACGACGCACCCGCTGAAAACAGCAACGCCGCCAGCACGATTGGAAACATCAGCAGCGTGGGGATAAGCAGGAAAAGTGCCGCAAGCGCGTTGGTCACGGCGGCGAAAGCGCGGCTGGTGCCGTCCTGCCCCGTCGCAAGCGCCAGCGCCATCACGGGCCAGTACACAAGCAGCGCCTGCCAGCCGAACAGGATGAACAGGATCAACGGCGCGCCAAGACGCATGACGATGGAGCGCACCGCCGCCGTTACAGCCACGCGGATGATGCCGGAGTCATCCAGCGTGATCAGGTTGGAATAGGTCGCGCGCGCCAAAATCATGTAGGGGCGCGGCGCCGCCGGGTTGGCGAGAATACGCGTCAACGCACGCAGCGGGGCGAACCAGCCCAGGGCGGATGTCGAAAACGCTACGAGCGCCGCCATGACCACACCGCCTTGCCCGTATTCGCGGGCAATGTGCAAAAGCCCGGCACCGACGCTGAAAAAAATCATGCAGCCGATCACCAGCACCATGAAACCGCGCATGATCAGCGCGCCGTCAGAACGGCCGGGGCGGTTCAGGCGCGATGCGATCGGAAACAGGATGGCATCGGCCAGCCGTTCCATCACGGGCCGGGGGTCTGCGCGGTGGCCGAAGACGGCACCGCAGGCCAGATCGATCAGTACGGCCCCGCCCAGGCCAGCCAGTGCGAGAAAACCACGGTCCTGAAGGGATGATACGTAAAGTGCGAGATCCATAACGTCATTCGACCACGCGTTCTGCAAAAAGTCACAGACTTTTAAACGGTTTGGCGCTATTATTAACCTTAGTTAACGTAACGCAGCGCAGGTCCATGCTCTATCGTCTTTACGACCTTTACCATGCCTCCCTGACCCCGGCCCGTGTGACCGCCGAAATGGTCAAGACAGGCATGCAAAACCCCTTCTCGCCGCTGTCCTACACGTTGATGGGGCGAACGATGGCGGCGGGCGCCGAACTGTTCGAACGCGCCACGCGGAAATTCGGCCGGCCTGAATTCGGTCTGAACACAACCAAGATCGACGGACGCCGCGTCGAGGTGATCGAGCGCGACATCATCCAGAAACCGTTCTGCACGCTGATGAATTTTCATCGCCGCGGTATCAAGCGCAAAGACCCCAAGGTGCTAGTGGTCGCGCCGATTTCGGGTCACTTCGCAACGCTGCTGCGCGGCACGGTGGAGGCATTGCTGCCCCATCACGATGTTTATATCACCGACTGGGAAGACGTGCGGCAGGTGCCGCTGTCGGCCGGGCGCTTCAATCTTGACGACTATGTTGCCTATGTCATCGAATTCATCCGCGAACTGGGACCCGACGTCCATGTGATTGCGGTGTGCCAGCCCGCCGTGCCGGTGTTCGTGGCAGCATCGCTGATGAACAAATGGAAAGACCCCAAGACACCCGCCTCCATTACGCTGATGGGCGGGCCGATCGATCCGCGCGTGTCCAAGACCGCCGTTACCGAACTGGCCGAACAGCGCCCGATTACGTGGTTCGAACAGAATGTCTGCACCGACGTGCCGTTTTATTATCCCGGCGCGCACCGCAAGGTTTATCCTGGCTTTCTGCAGCTGGGCGGCTTCATGTCGATGAACCTCGACCGGCATATCGGCAGCCATCTGAAATTCTTCCAGCACCTGATCCAGAGCGATGGCGAAGGTGCGGATGCGCATCGCAAGTTCTATAATGAATATCTTGCCGTCATGGACCTGCCGGCGGAGTTTTACCTGCAGACTGTCGAAATCGTGTTCCAGAAACATCTTCTGCCCAAGCGCCAGATGAAGTGGAAGGATCCCGCCGACGGACAACTGCACGACGTGGATCCGTACGACATCACCAAGACCGCCATCATGACGGTTGAAGGCGAGTTGGACGATATTTCAGCACGCGGACAGACACTGGCCGCGCACAAGCTGACCCCCAACCTGCCAGCGGCCAAACATTTCCACCATCTGCAGATGGATGTGGGGCATTACGGCATTTTCAACGGTCGCAAATGGCGCGAACAGATCATGCCGCGGGTGCGTAACTTCATCCGTCAGCAGAACAAGGGTGCCGAGGCGATACCGGCTTCAGACCTTAAAGAAATCCCGGATATCAAAGCCCCGGTCTGGAAAGCTTAATTCTCAAGAAAAACTTGCGATTTAACCATGCAGTCTTTAAAAAGACTGCATGTCCCTGACATTCAACCTGCCCCGTGCCTATATCCCGCGTGAATTCGGGACGGTTCTGGTATCGCGGATTGAAAAGTTCAACGACAGCGCGGATGTGGCGGACCAGAAATTCGGCCACATGCACCACCTGAAAAACATGGCGCGTTTCGTTGACGTTTCCAACGAGGCTGACGCGTGTTCCCCGCAAAGAAACGCTCCCCTGGTCAACGCCAGCGACCTGCAGGACGACGTGGTGCGCACCTACAGCGCATTCATGCATCATGCGCGTGACATTGCGCTATTTTACGCGTGGTGCCTGAAAAACATCTCGGTCCTGCCGCGGGCGCGCAAATGGGTCGATAAAAACGTCAGCGGTGCCACGAAATCGTTCAATTTCGAGATGCTGCACGACCCTGAATGGCTGCGCTGCGAGCTTGATGTTTTGCGCGGTGAAGTCTTTGAAACCGAAATACTGTCACGGTCCATCCTGACGCGCGACGGCGCGCGCATCCTGCGTGACGATCCTGATGCAGATACAACCTTCATGGACCAGCGCGTTCTTGCGCCACAGGTTTTCCATGACTGGGTCGAGGCATCTTTTTTCCGCAGCTACAGCCTTCCGCTCAACCTTTATCCGCGTACACCAGCGCTTGAGCGCGCAATCAGGGAGTCGATGGAATCAGAGACTTATTGCCAGGATCTCATCCAGAAAATTCAATCCGGCGCGATGCAGCTTGCGTTTCCGGGGCTTTCGCTTGACGGCAAGCCCGCCCAGGACGCACAATTGAGCGAGATCTATAAACACGTTGCGGACCATGCTGCCACTTTTACGCCGTCTGAAACGGCCCGCGTCATCCACCTTGCAAATGCAGGCTCCTCAAGGGCTGGAACAGGTGCGCGTGGTCCGGTCGGCAACAGCCAAAAGGGTTGCGCTCCGCGCTGATCCGACACGGGCGCAGGTTTGCCTGGTCATTCCCAAACGTTTTTCCGAACGTAAGGCATGGCTTTTCGCCGAAGATAATCGCGCGTGGATCAAACGTGTTTTGTCCGGCATGGAAAAACCAGTCCCCTTTGTGCACGGCGCCGTCATCCCGGTTTTCGGCAAACCACGCACGCTTCACATTATTCCGCACGACGCCCGCACGACCAAAATCACGCTGAGCGACGACCGGCTTGAAGTGCGCACCAACCGCGAAGACCCGAGCAGCAATATCAAAGATTTTTTCTATGCCCTTCTGCGCGAGACGATCGACCCGATGTGGAAAGGCCATTGCGCAACGCTGAAGAAAAGCGTCTACCAAGTATCCATACGCGATACGCGCGGCCGATGGGGTTCATGCGTGCCTGCGGGCAAACTGATGTTCTGCTGGCGTCTTGTCTTCGCGCCCATGGATGTTGTCGATTATGTCGTCGCGCATGAATGCGCCCATCTGGTGCAGATGAACCATTCGGATAAATTCTGGAAGCTGTGCGACGAACTTTCGATCGACATGGCCGGTTCGCGCCAGTGGCTGAACGATAACGGCGACAAGCTGATGATGTTCGGGCTCAGGCGCTAGTGCGCAGGGCGTTCATATAATCGACAGCACCCTGCAATATCGCCTGCGCTGCCAGCGCATCGACCGCCTTTTCCCGTTTGTCGAAGGTCAGGTGATCCATCATGCCGTGGGCTGCCGACGTGGACAGGCGTTCGTCCCACACCGCCCACCATATATCGATATGTTTTTCGATCATGGTCATATAGTCCCGCACGCTTTGCGCCCGGGGGCCGGGCCGGCCATCCATATTCAGCGGCCACCCGACGATGATGCCGCCGACCCCGTAGTCCGCAATGACCTTGCGCAGCGCCTGCAGGTCGGCGTCCAGTTTGCCGCGCGTAATGGTCTTCAGGGGGGTGACGACGCTTTGCCCCGGGTCGGACAGCGCCAGGCCCAGGGTTTTGGTCCCATGGTCGAGGCCCAGCAGCCGCGTATCTTTGGGGCAGGATTGCCAGCTTGATTCAAGGTGTTGAAACATAGTAGATATCTGAACCATGACGATCGATAACGCAACTGTCACGAAAATCGCCACACTGGCCCGCATCCGCGTCGAAGAGGCGGAAAAGGCCAAATACGCCGCCCAGATCGGCGGCATCATGAAGTGGATCGAGCAGCTGGACGCGGTGCCCACGGATGGTGTCGAACCGCTGGCAAGCGTCAACGACATCGCCCTGCCCCTGCGCAAGGACGTGGTCAATGACGGCAACAAGCAGGCCGATATTCTGGCCAATGCGCCCGAGGCCACCTCTGGCTTCTTCGCCGTTCCCAAAATCGTCGAATAAACGGCGAATATCCGCCGTTTCACCTTACCCCTAATTTATCTGTGGAACTCGAACCGGGGCCTGTGTGTTTATTGGGTATCGTCTAACAAATGGAGACACAGATGAAACTGAACACCCTTTTACTCGCAGGCGCAGCACTGGTGACCTTTGGCGGTTTTGCCGGCACCGCGCAGGCTGAAACGGTTTATAAAACCGTTGCCCCCGGCACCACCGTCACCACAACCACCCCCACCAAAGAATACGTGCACCAGCAATACACCGCTGTCGGCACCCGCAAAGTGGGCATGGTCGGCTATCGTCCCTATCCGCTGGTTGCCACGCAGGTAGACAGCCGTACGGTCAACGTGAAGAATGACGGTGAAACCGTTGTCTACACCACGCAGGACGGCGCACCGGTTGCGGCAGAATCCAAAACCGTGACCACCACGCGTTCTGAAGCCCCGATTTCCTATTCCACCGGCGGCGGCACGTATTACACGACCGCAGGCACGAAATACTATCGTGACCCGGCCCTGAACATCGACGTCCGTTCGACGGGCCGTTCGTTCAACAACTAATAGCCCCTTTTCCATCATAAAGAGATGCGCCCTGTTACGGGCGCATTTTCTTTTTCGGAACCAATCTTCGGTTGATCCGTTAGCGAAGCATGAAACACATTGCGGAGAACACCATGAAAAAGATTTTCGCTTCCCTTCTGGTTTTAAGCATATTTGCTGGCGCCGGTCAGGCCCATGCATGGTTCTGGAACAAGACCGAAACCAACAACGAACTTCAGTACCGCCAGGCCGAGAAACCGCGTCAGAACATCGCGTACAAGCAAAACTCAGAAGACAAAAAGTGGATTTATAACGGTAACAATGGTTACAAAACCATTGCAGGCCAGATCGCACGCGAAGACCGTATGGATGATGGCGACAATAACGCCTTTATCGTTCACCGTACGCATGAGACGCATTTTAACGGTTCCCTGCGTCAGGGGGATACGGGTCAGTCCATGCAGACGCGCCTGAACCATTCATTCAATAATTAAGACATTCACCGTTTAGAAGCAGGTGTCCGACCCCTCGTCTCCTGCTTCTTTTTCCGGGCTGCTTTAAGGACTTTCTTTCGGAAGCCTTTTAGCGGCCCGGATGCTTTTGCGCCCGGAACTTCCGGTTGTTATGAGACGTTGTTTAGAGAATGATCCGTTCCAAAGGAGGATACCATGAAGACGTTTCCCATTCTTGCCCTGAGCGCATTTGCCGTTCTGGCCACCATGTCGCCACAGGCGCATGCCATTGAAATTGGTACGCGCGCGCATGTTGTCGGGATCAAAGCCGACACCAACCTGGAGGCAGATGCCAGCGGCGGCGTGATGGCGCGGGTTGATGCCGACACAACCGAAAACCTGGAAGAAAACCGCGAACGCGCACGCCTGTATGACGAGGCGGATGCCCGTTTCCATGCGGGCGGCGGCAGTAATGTAGCTGCCGACACGTCAGCGGGCGGCGATGAAAACGCAGCCCTGCGGGCATCGATCCGCAACCGCGATGACGGCACGCGGTTTGAAATACCGTCGGCCAACGCCACGGCCCGCATCAATGCGAATGCCGCCGCCAATACCGACAATAACAGCCTGTTTGGCATATCGAACAGCACCAGCGGCCGGACCTACATCCGCAACTAAGCGTTTCTTTCAAATCCCTTACGTTCAGATGCGTAAGGGATTTTAATTTTAATGCAGACTACGGAACTTCCGCCATATAAGCAGTGTTTGTTAGGCATACAATTTTTATGGAGGTTTCCATGATGCGTCATTTCAAATATTCCACCGTGATCGCCGGCCTGATGGGCCTTTCCACGCTTGTCATGTTCCATCAGGGGGCCGAGGCGCTTGACCTGTCGGATTTCTCAGGCGCTGACCAGAAAGTCATCACCCAGGACGCACCCAAGGCCGGCGGCATCGTGCTGGTGAAGGAAAACATCGTCTACCCGTCGCAACCAAGCCAGATACAGGCGACCGTGGCGCAGCCCGTCAACGCCGCGCGCCCTGCGCCTGTCACGACAAATGCCGGATCGTATAACGCCATCACGCCGGCAGCCGGTGGGGCCCCTGTTCGCGCGGGCATTTCCAGCCAGAACGATATTACCTTAAGACCCGGCAATGCCTTCGATCAGGCGCAGGCCAAGTTTCAGGGTGCCGCTGCATCCACCCCGGTTGATGGCAAACCGCTGACCACGACCACCCTTGCCGATGGTGCGCGCGTGAGCGAGATGAACGACATCACCCCCGCCGCGGGTGTTGTCACCCCTGCCGCCGTGACTTCAGCGCCTCCGATGCGGCGCGCAAAAGTGACCAGCGCGTCGATTGATAACGGACCGTCCCTGCAATCCATGACGGGGCGCGGTCAATCAACCCCGTATAACAACTAAAAATCCCGCCTTAATTTTTGGCATTTGGCACAGGTTTTGGAGTAAGGTATGGCATGCGCCGCCTTTTCCTGACCTGTGCCATTTTGCTGTCTGCCCTGCCCGTCTGGGCCAATGACGACAACGACCATGGCCCGGACCCCGCCATTGCCGCTGAAATGGGGTATCGCCGCATGGAAAACGGCGCCATCATTTATGAAGAAGTCATTCCCGGCCAACCTGCCCAGGGACAGGACATCCCCCTTGAGGATATCGCCCCCGCCGCTGGCCCCGCAAAGGTACCGGAACCCGCCCCGGTCGTTCATTATGACCCGTTAACCCAGACTTATCGCCGCGTTACGGTTGACAAGGACGGCAACACCCGCCATGACGTTATCAATACCTCACGGTAACCCCTTACTTTTGTTGGATTGATGACCGATCTTACCGACCTGACCATTGCCCAGGCTCTTGCCGGGCTGTCCGCCAAGGAATTTTCCGCGACCGAAATCACCCAGGCCCATATCCAGGCCATGGAATCGGCACGCCATCTGAATGCGTATATTGTGGAAACCCCCGAGATCGCCCTGAAGGCGGCCAAGGCCAGCGACGAACGCATCGCCGCCGGCAAGATGGGCAAGCTGGAAGGTATTCCGCTTGGCATCAAGGATCTGTTCTGCACCACCGACGTGCAGACGACTGCGGGATCAAAAATTCTGGAAGGCTTTAAACCCAAATATGAATCCACGGTCAGCCAGAACCTGCTCGACGCCGGTTCGGTCATGCTGGGCAAACTCAACCTCGACGAATTTGCGATGGGTTCGTCCAACACGACATCCGCCTATGGCAATGTCATCAGCCCGTGGAAACGCAATAACGGCGACAACCGCGATCTGGTCCCCGGCGGTTCGTCGGGCGGTTCGTCGGCCGCCGTGGCCGCACGCCTGTGCCTGGGCGCCACCGGCACCGATACCGGCGGATCGATCC
>CALBME010000025.1 GCA_937896295.1 uncultured Micavibrio sp.
CCCTACACGACGCTCTTCCGATCTCTGCGCCGCCAGAATGGATTGTGTCGATGCCAGCGCGAACAGGCCGCCCGCCGCAGTGGCGATGCCTGGCAGGCTGGGAGCGCCCAAAATGTTGCCGTAGATGTTGCCGGAGGACAGCCAGAACCAGGCCCCCTGACTGACGAAGAACAGCGTGTGAGGAAAGAACCCGACACCGCGGCGCAGGAACATGCCGCCCAGGAAAAACAGCGCCGTGCCTGTCATCAGGATCATGATACAGACGCGGATCATCATCTCGCTCGAAATATCGCGCCCCTGAATCATCTCGCCCGCATCGACGATGCGCGGCGTGAATACGAACGGCGCATGGTCGGTCGGGGTGATGACCATCACCAGCGTCATCTGCTGGCCCGGTGGAACGCGCAGGAAAATGGCATGGCCGCGCGGCGGCTTCTTGGCGCTGGAATCGATGATGGTCAGGCCGCGCGCACCATCCTGGATGAAGATGTATTTCGCAAGGCCGGTGCGCCCCTGGCTCATGGTTCCGAAATCGAGAACCCAGTCGCTCTTGCGGCTGTTGTTGACGATATCCAGTACAAGCCAGTGCGCCGCCGTGTCGAAGGACAGGTTGACCGGGCCGGGCGGCAGTGTGTCGCCGCGCAGGTTGTTGCGGTGGCGCATATACACCTCGCGCACACCCAGGTTGCCGCCCGTATCACGCGTATGGAAAAAATAGGGGGCGGCTTCATACGATGACTGCTGGTCGGTCAGGACCAGCGCGGTGCTGCTGGCAAGGCTGAACGCTGTGATGCTGGGGGCGGGGGCCGTGATGTTCTGAGTCGTCGTCAGGGGCGGCATGCCGCTGTTCTGCGCTTGCGCAAACGCGGGTCCGGCCCCCCCGCTGACGGCAAGGCAGACATACGCAATCAGGACGATGAAGACTTCCTTAGACCAGGAAAATGGCCATGAGGATAAGCGCAACGGCAATCAAACCTCCGGCAAGCGTCGTGGCCCGGGTGAAGTTATGCCACATCAGCTGCGAATGTTTGATCGCTTCGGGATCGGCCACCGACGGGGTGGAGGAATGAACGTGATCATGCGACATGGACGGTTTCTCCGGTTCTTTTTTAACACTGCTATTTTGCGCGACTTTGCCCGGTCTTTCAACGTGCCCGTCACGTATTTTCACAAGCCCTTCAGCGATTTGTCTTATGACAGCCGGATAAAGCGCATGTTCCTCGATCAAAATGCGGGCCGCCAGTGTCTGGGCCGTGTCGCCGGGCTTCACCGGGACGGTCGTCTGCGCGATGACTTCGCCTTCATCCATGCCCGTGGTTACGACATGCACGCTGCAGCCGGACTGGGTGTCGCCCGCCTTCAGGACGGCCTCGTGAACGTTCAGCCCCTTGTGCTTGGGCAGAAGCGACGGATGGATATTGATGACCCGGTCCTTGAAACGGCCAAGGAAGGTGGGGCCGAGGATGCGCATGAAACCGGCAAGGGCCACGAAATTGGCGCCATGCCCTTCCGCGATATCGGCAATCGTGTTTTCGAAGCCGTCCTTGTTACCCTTGAAATAGGTATGATCGACGATCATCGCCGGAATACCGGCGGCTGCCGCGCGTTCCAGACCCTGCGCGTCGGGGGTGTTTGAGATCACCACCGCGATACGGGCGGGAAAACCGGGGGTTTTGCAGGCATCGATCAGCGCCTGCAAATTCGAACCACGTCCTGAAATCAGGACTGCCAGCCGCAAAATATCCAAGGGATTAACTCATCCAGTTTTGTTCAGCGTTATCAATGACAACAAGGTCATCGCCCGTAGCCTTGACCACGGAGCCGATGGTATAGACGGTCTCACCCGCCTGCGTCAAAGCCCCTTTGATGGAAGGGGCATCGGACGCGGCGACCACGACGACCATGCCGATCCCGCAGTTAAAGGTCAGCGCCATGTCCGCGGTGGTAAGGCCGGCCTTTTTGGCCATCCATTTCATGACGGGCAGTATCGGCCATGCGCCGGCATCCAGGCGCACGCCCAGACCGTCCGGCAGGACGCGGGGAATATTGTCGGTAAGGCCGCCGCCCGTAATATGGGCCAGCCCCTTAATGGTCGAACCTGACTTGATAACGGACAGAAGGGACCGGACGTAAAGCTTTGTGGGCTCAAGCAGAATCTCGGCCAGTGTCCGGTTGGTGTCGAACGGCGCCGGTGCCTCCAGCGCGACGCCCGCATCCGCCACGATCTTGCGGACCAACGAAAAACCGTTGGAATGCACGCCCGACGAGGCAAGGCCGAGCACAACGTCACCCTCGACGATATGTTCGCCCGTGATCTGCTGGCCGCGTTCAACCGCGCCCACCGAAAAACCGCCCAGATCGTAATCGCCCTTGGCGTACATGCCCGGCATTTCCGCCGTTTCACCGCCGATCAGCGCGCAGCCGACATCTTGGCAGGCCTTGGCGATCGAACCGACAATCGTGGCCGCGTGGTTCACGTCCAGCTTGCCGGTGGCGAAATAATCGAGGAAGAACAAAGGCTCCGCGCCCTGCACGATCAGGTCGTTTACGCACATCGCGACCAGGTCCTGCCCGATGCCCTCGTGCTTGCCCGTATCGATGGCGATTTTAAGCTTGGTGCCCACGCCGTCCGTGGTCGCAACCAGGATGGGGTCTTTGAAACCGGCGGCCTTGGGATCGAAAAGCGCACCGAAACCGCCCAGCCCTGCCATGACGCCCGGGCGCTGGCTTGCCTTGGCGGCGGGCTTGATCGCCTCGACCAGCGCGTTCCCGGCGTCGACGTCGACACCGGCCTGTTTATAAGCGTCTGCGCGCGTACCTTTCATGTTGAAGCCGTTCCTGCCCCGGTTGTACAAATAGGGTTCAACCACTTATGTCGAACCGTCAAAGATTATGTCGCTGCTCTTGTATCGTGTTTTTTCCCGCGCGTTAATCGTATTTTTTGCGTGTGCGCTGGTTTTTATGGCCCAGGCACAGGCCGCGACCGGTCCGAACAAGGGGGATGACTACCTGATCAAGGGGATTACGGTCGATGTTCAGGGTTCGTCCGCCCTCGACGCACGGGACAAGGCTTATACCGCCGCCCGCCGCACCGCCTGGCAACAGCTGGTCATGCGCCTGTCGCCCAAGGACGCCGCCGCCATGCCCCTGCCGGACGACAAGGCCATCAGTTCGGCGATCAAGGATTTCTCCATCGAAAACGAACGCATGACCACGCGCCGCTATCTCGGCACGGTCAATATCCGCTTCAAGGACGCCGCCGCCAAAAAAATCCTCGGCTCGCTGCGCAGCGGCGCGTTCGAGGCATCCGCCGACACTGAAGACGCCGTGATTACCGGCAGTGACGAAACCGGCACCGCCATGCGCCGCCGGGACGATCCCGACCACATCCGCCGTGCCGCGGAAAATGCGGGGCCGGTAACGCTGGTCCTTCCCTGGTACAGTGCGGGCGGCCGCAGCGTCCTGTGGGGCCAGGCCAACCCCTGGCGCGCCGCGTGGGAGGAAAAAAATGGCCTTTCGCGCGAACGTACGCTGGTCCTTCCCGTCGGGGATGTGGCCGATATGCGCCTTTATTCGCCCGCGCAGCCCCTGAGTCAGGGCGGCAATATCGATGGTTTGATGAAACGCTACCGCGCCACCAGCGCCATTCTGGCCATGGCCGAACCCCTGCCTGACGGCAGCGTGAACGTGGCCCTCTACCGCTACAGCGGCAATGTCGCCACACCCGTGGCCCGTTTCGGCATCGACGCATCCGCGCGCGATACGCTGGGCGATGCGGTGGCGCAGTCCGCCGACGCGATCAAATCAGCAAACGCAAACACCAACATGCCTGCGCCCGTACAGGTGTCCGTGGCGCCGGGGTCCGTCTCGGTGCCGCAGACGCGCACCGCGCCCGCGGGTGGCATTTACCGCACGCTTGCGCGTTTTTCCGGTCTGCAGGAATGGGTCGCCATGCGTCAGGCCCTGAGCCGCGTGCCGGGTATGGGCACGATCAGCGTGCATTCCATCAGCCCGTCTCAGGCCAATCTTGAGTTTGATTACAGGGGCGATGCCGGTGCGCTGATGAACGCATTCGCGCAGAATGGCCTGCAGATTTCGATGTTGCCGCAGGGGCTGGCCGTGGCGACCGGGCCGGGCGATGTTCAACCGCAATTCATGCTCAGCATGGGTCGGGTATTCTGATGCTGAATGACATTCGCAGTTTTTCCTTTTTCTGGCTTTGCATCATCGCCGGCTTCATCGGTTTCGTATGGTTGTTCCAGTCGATCCTGACACCGTTCGTGCTGGGCCTTGCCATTGCCTATCTGCTCAACCCGCTGGTCACGCGGGTTGAGGGTATGGGCGCGCCGCGCTGGGCAGCGGTGCTTTTGCTGCTTCTGACGTTTCTGACGGTTGCCGGTCTTGGTCTTGCCCTGCTGGTGCCGGTGCTGGCGCGTGAAGCCGGACAGATGGTGGGCGAATTCCCAGCATGGATGGATGCCGCGCAGATCCGCGTGACCGAATTCGCGCAGCGCATGGGCTGGAATGTCTCCGCCTCCATTCCCGACACCGGTGAAATCGTGGCGGGGGTACAGGATCAGGCGGGGCAGCTGTTAAGCGCGGGCAAGGGCCTTCTGGCCGGCGTCGTCGCGGGCGGTGCTGCGATTGCGGGTTTCGTCAGCTTTATTTTCCTGATGCCGATCGTGGCGTTTTACATGATGCTCGACTGGCCGCGGCTGGTGGCCAAGATCGACTCGCTGGTGCCCCGTGCGCGTGCCGATACCGTGCACGGCCTGATGCGTGAAATCGACCGGACGCTCGCCGGGTTTATCCGCGGGCAGCTCAGCGTCTGCGTGCTGCTGGGCCTGTTTTACGGCATCGGCCTTTCGCTCGTGGGTCTGAAATACGGCTTCGTCATCGGTATCTGCGCGGGCCTGTTATCGATCATGCCTTATGTCGGCTCGGGCGCTGGCCTGCTGGCCGGCGTGCTCGTGGCATGGTTCACCAGTCATGAATGGATGGAAGTGGTCGCCGTGCTGGTCGTCTTCGGCGTGGGCCAGTTCATCGAAGGTAATTTCCTGACCCCCCGCCTTGTCGGCAACAATATCGGCCTGCATCCGCTTTGGGTCATTTTTGCCCTGATGGCGGGCGGAAGCCTCATGGGCTTCACCGGCCTTCTGATCGCGGTGCCTGTGGCGGCCGTCATCGGGGTGATGGTGCGCTTTGCCCTTTTGCAATACCAGAAAAGCGCCTATTACACGGGCTGACATGACCGCACGCGCAAACCAGATTCCACTGCATTTCCCGCATCAGCCCGCCATGACGCGCGAGGATTTTCTGGTCTCCGATTCCAACCGCGAGGCGCTGGCATGGATCGACCGCGCACCGGCATGGAACGCGCCTGCCTTGTATATCTATGGCCCCGAAGGTTCGGGCAAAACGCATCTTGCCTCTATCTGGAAGGCGCGTTTCCCTGATGCCACGCTGATCGAAAATATCGAAACTATCGCCGGCAATCGTCCGCAGGAAGAAACGCTGTTTCATCTGTATAACCGCCTCCGTCAGGTGCCGGGCTCGATCCTTCTGACCGGTTCGCTGCCGCTGGCCATGACCAAATTCGCCATTCCCGATCTGGCGTCGCGCCTGCGCGCCTGCCCGCAGGTGGCCCTCGGTCTGCCGGACGAACATCTGTTGCGCGCGCTGCTGGTCAAACTGTTTTCCGACCGCCAGATGCGCATCGATGTCGCGGTCATTGAATATGCGATCACCCGGATGGAACGCAGTTTTGCCGATGCCCGCACGCTGGTGGCACAGCTGGACCATATGTCGCTGACCGAAAAACGCAGCGTGACTCCTGCCATGGTGCGCCAGATGCTTACGCCCGGTCAGGATGAGCTTTTCCCCGATGGCCAGCATGCCTGAGCGCATGGTCCAACGCTGGCATGCGGCGTTTTCCGATCCGGAAGGCGGTTTTTACGAACGTCTCGACCGTCATCTGAAAACCGAAAACCTGCCCAAACGCCTGCTGACGCAGTGCCGTCAGCTGTTCGTCTATGGCTCGGAAGGCATGGATGTCGAGCGCGAATGGCAATACATGGTCGACCGGTTCCGCGTGCCGGAAACCGGGGGCTGGCGCTTTTCGGAAGTGGACGCCAAATATGATTTTTATGCGCATGCCTTTGTCCTGCTGGCCTGCGCAACGTTGAAAAAATACGATGTGGCGCGTCAGACCATCGACTTCGTACACGCGCATTTCCGCGTGCCGGGCCAGCCGGGTTTTGTCAGCACGCTGGACCCCCATCTGAATCCGGTGCACGGCGCGCGTGCGCAAAATCCGCACATGCACTTTTTCGAAGGCGTGCTGGCGATGGCCGAGGTCAGCGATGATCCCGTCTACGCCCGGCAGGCGGATGAACTTCTCGATCTGATCTTTGGCCACTTTTACGACGGCGTGATCCGCGAATATCACGACGGCGAAAGCGTGCATATCGTCGAGGCCGGACATCAGAGCGAATGGATATGGCTTCTGTCCCGATACCGCGATGTCCTGAAACGGGACGACCCGCGCATCGCGCCTGCCATGGAAACCCTGCACGCCTGGGTGCGCAGGCACGGCATCGACCGGACCCATGGCGGCGTCTTCAACGTGCAGGAGAAAAGCGGCGTTATTCTGGATGAGAAAAAGCGCATCTGGCCGGTCTGTGAAACCCTGCGGGCGGCTGCCGTCATGCAAGACATTGAAATGGTTGAAGATATGCGCGGCATTTTAAGGGGGTATTACCTGCGCCCGGACGGTTTCTGGAACGAAATGCTCAACCGTGATCTGAGCGTGGCCGGCGACTACCTGCCGGGCACCACCGTGTATCATCTTTACCAGATCCTAAGGATCTGATTTTACAGTGTAATGTGGCCGCAGAATAAGTTCCGCGATTGCTGCTTTGCAAGGCAGAAAAACGTGGGAAAAACCGCGCAAACCCATTACAAACGGTCCCACATTGATTAATCAGAATAACAAATTCTTGATTTCAACAGCGTAGGTATTATAGAAAATAGCATGGACGCTCAGACCTGTAACGTTTCCTCGTCTTCCTACGCCAAAAGCCAGGTGCGCGCAGGCATCGCGCATTTCGGTCCCGGCAATTTTCATCGCGGCCACTTCGCGGTCATCATGGACCGCTATATGGACAAAACGGGCGACCTGAACTGGGGCGTTGTCGGTATTACGCTCCGCGATCCTGAAAAGGCCGAGCGCCTTCGCAAACAGGATTTCAATTACCATGTGGTCGAACGCGACCTGCAGGAATGCTCCATCCGCAAGGTGCGCTCCATCCTCGATATCATCCACGCGCCCAGCGATAAAAAGGGCGTCGTCGAACTTCTCGCCTCTCCCGACATCAAACTCATCACCATGACCATCACGCAGGAAGGCTATCGCAATCCTGAAGGCGGTTTTGTTCCGGGCGACCCGACCACCGTGGCGGGTTACATCGTACAGGCGCTGAAACTGCGCCGTGAGCGTGGCGTACCGCCGCCGACCCTGATGTCGTGCGACAACATTCCGAACAATGGTACCGAACTCAAGGCCGCTGTCCTGCACATGGCGCAGGCCTATGACCCGGAACTGGCCGAATGGATCGGTGAAAACGTCCGTTTCCCCGACACCATGGTCGACCGCATCGTGCCGGTGCCCAAGCGTGAACAGATTGAATGGCTTCATAACCAGACGGGTATCGACGATCCCAACGCGCTGTTCACCGAACCGTTCCGCCAGCTGGTCATCCAGAAACGTTTCTCCGGCGAATTCCCGGAATTTACCCCGGCCATCACGCCGGGTGTCACCGTGCTCGAAGGCATGGGCGAGTATGAACTGATGAAGATCCGCATGCTCAACGGCACGCATTTCGCTATCGGCATGATCGGCACGCTGGCCGGTTACAAATATGTCGACGAAGCGATGCGCGATCCCGTCCTGCGTACGTTTGTTGAAACGTTCATGACCGGTGCCCGCAAGTCGCTGAAACCCATTTTCGGCGTAAATCTGGAAGACACGCAAAAGCGTTATCTGGCCCGCCTCGACAATCCGTACATGGAAGATTCGCTGGTGCGTCTGCCCCGCAACGGCATGGACAAGCTCCGCCCCCGCGTGACCGACACGCTGCGTGACCTCAAGGCCCGCGACCTCAATATCGATGCCCAGATTTTCACTGCTGCCGCCTGGGCGCATTACATCAAGGGTTATGACAGCCGCCATCAGGCCTTCGATATTCTGGATCCGAAGACCGTCAATGCCGGTTATCAGGACCTGGCCCGCAAGGAAAACGTAGGCGCCCACCTGGCGGTCCTGCGTGATGTCTTCGGTCAGGACATCGCCCAGATGCCGGAATTTGTCAGCAAGTTCAAAACCTATTATACCCTGATCCAGCGTAATGGTATTCGTTCGGCCATCGAAACGCTGCTGGGCGACAATGTGCGCCTGCTTGCTGGTCCGGACGACAAGCCGAAACCTCAAAACCCTACGGTTACCTGATATGATCAAGCTCTCCGCCGCCACCCTGCCGCAACTGGAAAACCGCGCGCAGGTGCCTCAATACGACCGCAACCAATATAAAAGCGGTATTGTGCACATGTCGGTCGGCGGGTTTCACCGCTCGCACCAGGCTCTCTATATCGACGAACTGATGAACGTGAATCCGGGCGACTGGCTCATCTGTGGCGTCGGCCTGATGGAATCGGACAAGGAACATCTGCAAAACCTCGCCGCACAGGATCATTATTACACCGTCGTTGAACGCACCGCCGACGAAGATACGATCAAGATCGTGGGCGCCATTCATGAATCCATGCACGCTCCGTCCGATCCCGCCGCTGTGCTGAAACGCTTGCAGGATCCGGCCATCAAAATCCTTTCCCTCACGATCACGGAAAAAGGATACTGCTACGACGCGAAAGGCGATCTCGATCCGAACAATCCGGGCATCGTTCACGACCTGAACAATCTGGATAAACCCAAAACCGGCATCGGTTATGTCGTCGCCGCCTTGCGTGACCGCATGAATGCCGGTCAGCAACCTTTCACCGTCATGTCCTGCGACAACCTGCCGGGCAACGGCCACCGTACGCACCATATCGTGACGCAGTTCGCAAGGCTGGTTGATCCGGCGCTGGCCACATGGATCGACGCCAACGTGAAATTCCCGAACGCCATGGTCGATCGTATTACGCCGGCCACCACCGACAAGACGGTTGCCTTCGTGCGTGAGAAATGCGGCATCGACGATGCATGGCCGGTCGTGTGCGAAGATTTCCGCCAATGGGTTCTGGAAGACAATTTCGGCGCGGGCCGCCCGGCATTTGAACAGGCCGGCGTTCAGCTGGTCGCCGATGTCGAGCCGTACGAACTGATGAAAGTGCGCCTGCTCAACGGCTCGCACTCTGCTCTCGCGTATATTTCGTACCTGATGGGCTACCGCGAGGTGGATGTGGCCATGGCCGATCCGCTTGTATCCGGCTTTGTGCGCGCCTATATGGACAATGACGTCACCCCCAGCGTGCCTAGCGTTCCGGGCATCGACCTGAACGACTATAAGGACACGCTGATCCGCCGTTTCTCCAACCCGGCTATCTCTGACAAGATCCAGCGTCTGGCCGAAGACGGTTCGCAGAAAATTCCGAACGCAATCCTGCCCTGCATCCGCCACGCGCTGAAGAACAACCTTTCCATCCGTTATGCATGCATCGCCCTCGCGGCGTGGTTCCGCTACATGACCGGCGTGGACGAACAGCTGAACGCAATCGAAATCAAGGATCCGCGCCGCAACGACATGATGGCGCGCATCAAGGTTTCCCCCGGCGATCCGAAAGGCGTGCTTGGCATGTCCGAAATTTTCGGAAGCGACCTTTTGACCAATGAACGTTTTGTGCGTGAACTCACGCACACGATGCAGGATCTGCACACCCAGGGTGCGCGCGGCGTTCTGCAATCGCTTTCCTTCAAAAAGGCGGCCTGATCATGATTATCGTTTTTGGCTCCAACGTCGTCGACCTGTTTTTTCATGTGAAGGATCTGCCGGCGGAAGATCAGGCGGTCCACATCGCCACCCATTACGAAGCGCCGGGCGGCAAGGGGCAAAACCAGGCTGTCGCCGCTGCCAAGGCGGGTGCGCAGGTGCGTTTCTTTGGCGCGCTGGGTGACGGCGCTCATGGCCGTTCGCTGATCGAAAATCTTCAGGCCTGCAAAATCAACACGTCGGGGATTGAGATTTTCAAGGAACACCCGACGTCCGTGGCCACTATTTTCGTCGACGACAATACCGGGAAACACCGCGTTGTCGTATCCCAGGGCGCGAATGCCTACGCCGTGCAGTCGCACATTCCCGATGACCTGCTGAACCGCGATACTGTTTTACTGCTGCAGGCTGAGTTGAGCCTTGATGAAACCGCGACCTTGATGAGCCGTGCGCGTACCCGCAACTGCAAGGCCGTTATCCTGAACCTTGCGCCGCCCAAACCGCTCACGGCTGAGATGGTCGCCAATATCGACTATCTGGTCATGAACGAGCACGAGGCGGGCGCCTTGCGCAAATTCCTCAAGATGGCGGAATTCCCGTCCTACGAAGAACTGGCAAAGGCGTTTAACACGCTCTACGGCGTGAAGCCGATCATCACGCTGGGTGAAAATGGCGTTGTCGCCTTTGATGGCGAGACCATGCACCGTATACCCGCGCTGAAAATCAAGGCCGTGGATACGCTGGGTGCGGGTGACGCATTCTGCGGCATGCTGGCGGCCTGTATCGACCGTGACATGCCCTTCGCTGATGCCTTGCGCCACGCATCCATCGCGGGTTCCCTTGCCTGCACGAAGCACGGCGCCCAGTCCGCTCTGCCCAGCATGGATGAGGTCCGGGCAAAGCTGTCCGAACTTGGGGCGGCCACAGCCACAAGCGGCAACAGGCTCCGCGCATAAAAAAGGCCCGCATCTTGCGGGCTTTTTTATATCAGGCGTTTTTTACATCGATCCTTTTTTGATCTGGTTGTTCTTGATCGACAACCCGATCCTGCCGCTCATCAGCTCCAGCGCGACCGATCCAAACACCTCGCGGCGCCATCCTTTAAGCGCGGGAATATCGGCGTTTTCGCCGTGCTGCGCCAGCGCCTGCAGGTCGTCCGAATCCGCGACAAGGCGCGGCGATATGCCTGATTCCGATGACTGGATGCGCAAAAGCATCTTAAGCATTTCCAGGACCGGCTGCAGTTCGGGCGGGAAGGGGCGGCCGCGTTCGATGCGCGGCATCTGCTCTTTTGGCAGGGCAAGGGCGTCTTCCACGACTTTAAGAATCTGCTGGCCCAGGTTTTTTTCGGCCAGATCCGACGGGAACCCGCGCACGCGCGCAAGCGCGGTCGCGTTGCGCGGCTGGGTCAGCGCGATTTCGGCCAGTGTTTCGTCCTTGAAAATGCGGCCTTTGGGAATGTCGCGGCGCTGCGCCTCGCGTTCGCGCCACGCGGCAAGGCCACGCAGAACGGCAAGCACCGGCGGCTTGTCGCTGCGCACCTTGATGCGTTCCCATGCCTTGTCCGGGTCGACCGTATAAATGGCGGGATCCGACAAATTCGTCATTTCCTCGAGAATCCAGCTGGTGCGCCCCAGCCGGTCGAGACGTTCGCAGAAATTTTCGTACACCTGACGCAGGTACAGGACGTCATCCGCCGCATAGGCAAGCTGTTCCGCGGTGAGGGGGCGGATCGACCAGTCGGTGAATTGCTGTGACTTGTCGATGGAATGGCGGCAGACATCGGCCACCAGCGCGGCATAGGAAACGGACTCACCGTAACCCAGCGCCATTGCGGCTACCTGCGTGTCGAAAATAGGCGCGGGCACGCGTCCGTAAAGCTTGACGAATATTTCCAGATCCTGACGGCCTGCGTGGAATACCTTCATGACCTCGGGGTCGAACAACGCCTCTTCAAGGTCGGTCATATCATCGCCCGTCAGCGGGTCGAGCATGATGGCGTCACCTTCCGGTGCGGCCACCTGTACAAGGCACAATTGCGGGTAATAGGTGCGTTCGCGCAGGAATTCGGTATCGAGGGCCAAAAAGGCGGGCTTTGCCATGTCCGCCTTCTTATCGGCTTATCGTTTCAAATTCAATGGGTTCTAGGCAGCGTTCAGGTAATAAACGCCTGCCGGGCGCGGGGCGGGTTCCTGTACCGGTCCGTTCAGGGGCACGACCTTGGGCATGGGAATGCCGGCCTCGGCAAATTTGGCCTTCAGCTCGTCGATGGTGGCGTCGAATTCGCGCTTGCGCGGCACGCCAAGGCCGATGCCATAGGACGAGGTGCGAATGCGCCCGCGACCCACTTCGGTAAAGGCGATGTTTTCGCCGTGACTTAAGGCCAGACCGCTGGGGGTCAGAAAGCTGCTGGCCAGAAGGGTGCGTTTGTCCGAACTGACGGCATAAATGCGGGTCACATCGCCCATGCGCTGAACTTTAATCACGGCAATCTCCTTGTTATGGAATGGCCGGACAATAAACCGGCCCCGGCAACTTGTGAAGATATTTTGTAGATCACGCAAATCTTTGTTAGAAACAAGGCACTTAACTGCCTTTACCGGAGATCCGACCTTGCATACCTACCGCACCCATACCTGTGCCGCCCTGCGCCCCGAACATGTCGGCGCCACTGTCCGCCTGTCCGGCTGGATCCACTCGGTCCGCGACCATGGCGGGTTGCTTTTCATCGATCTGCGCGACACGTACGGCATCACCCAGTGCGTGCTGCCCGGCGGCCATGCCCAGTTTGCCGATATCAGTCACTGGCGCGTCGAATCCGTCATCACCATCGATGGCAAGGTCGTCGCCCGTAACGACGCGACCAAGAACGACAAGCTGCCCACCGGCCACATCGAAGTCGTGATCGACACTGCCACCATGCAGGGCGCGGCCAAGGTGCTGCCGCTTCAGGTCAACAGCGACGAAGACGCCGGCGAAGACGTGCGTCTCAAATACCGCTATCTCGACCTGCGCCGCGACAAGATGCAGAAGAAAATCAAGCTGCGCTCCAAAGTGGTGTCCTCCCTGCGCAAGCGCATGACCGATAGCGGCTTCAACGAATTCCAGACGCCCATTCTGACGGCAAGCTCGCCCGAAGGCGCACGCGACTTCCTCGTCCCCTCGCGCGTTCACCCCGGCAAATTTTATGCACTGCCGCAGGCGCCGCAGCAGTTCAAGCAATTGCTGATGATGTCCGGCTTCGACCGTTACTTCCAGATCGCGCCGTGCTTCCGCGACGAAGACGGACGCGCCGACCGCCTGGCTGAATTCTACCAGCTCGATGTCGAAATGAGCTTTGTCACGCAGGAAGACGTCTTTGCCACCATGGAACCGGTGATCGGCGGCCTGTTCGAGGAATTCGGCTCCATCAATACACCCCACACCGTGACCGACTGGCGTAAAGGCGGCTGGCCGCACATCAAATATAACGATGCGATGCTGAAATACGGCTCCGATAAACCGGACCTGCGCAACCCGCTGGAAATCTGTGACGTGACTGAGGTGTTCAAACGCCCCGACGTGGAATTCAAGGCATTCAAGGGTGTCATCGATCAGGGCGGCGTCGTCCGCGCGATCCGCGCGCCCAATGTCGGCGGCCAGCCGCGCAGCTTCTTCGACAAGCTCAACAGCTGGGCGCAGGGCGAAGGCGCAAAAGGTTTAGGATATATTTTGTTCGAAGGAGGAAATGGAGCCGGTTATGGAGATGGTAGTGGCTCAGGCGCTGGAAGCGCAGCAGGAGCTGGATTTGGAGATGGGTCCGGTTCTGATGAAACTCCACGCGAGACACTCGAAGGTAAAGGTCCTATTGCTAAATTTCTAAATAAAGACGCTCAGTATGCTCTGAGCAATCTGGCAGGCTGCCAAGCTGGCGACGCGATCTTCTTCATCGCCGACAAGGAAGCGGCTGCCGCCAAGTTCGCGGGCCGCGCGCGCGACAAGATCTGCGACGACATGGGCATCCGCGAAACCGGCACCTATAAATTCTGCTGGATCGTTGATTTCCCCCAATACGAACGCGATGAAAAAACCGGCAAGATCGAATTCTCGCACAACCCGTTCTCCATGCCGCAGGGCGGTATGAAGGCGCTGGAAGAAAAAGACCCGCTGGATATCTACGCCTATCAGTATGACTGCGTGTGCAACGGCCATGAACTCTGCTCCGGCGCCATCCGCAATCACAATCCAGATATCATGGAAAAGGTGTTCGCGATTGCCGGTTACGACCGCGACGTGCTGGAGAAGAAATTCGGCGGCATGCTGACCGCCTTTGGCTACGGTGCCCCGCCGCACGGCGGCTGCGCCTTTGGCATCGACCGTATCGTCATGATCTTCGCGAACGAACCGAACCTGCGCGAAGTTTATCCCTTCGTCATGAACGGCGCTTTCGAAGACCTGATGATGAACGCGCCGTCCGAAGTCGACATGCAGCAGCTGAAAGACCTGCATATCAAACTCGACCTGCCGAAGCCCAAGCTCAGCAAAACCTCAGGCGAAGCGGCTTAATGACGCTATCTGACGCTCAAAAAATTAAAGAGAGTGAGTTGCTTGCTATATGCAAGCAACATCAGGGTGAGCATAGATATCTTCATCATGGACCTGGTAGCTGGGCAACCACCTATTCTTCTAGATTTATTGCTGCTGTAGCCGAGTTGCACTTGCTTTATGAACAAGCAAACGAGTTTCCATGGCCAAATTTATGCTCACAATTCGCGAAAGAAAAAATCTTCTCATGTCGGGGGGCACCTTTAAATTCAAAACGTCTAGAATATCTTTACGATACTCATGTATTAAAAAAGATTGCTGAGCTTCGAGCCTAAGAAAAATAGTTTTATTTTTCAGCCCAGCATCACGTCGATCAGCATTTTGACGTTCAGGCCCACGATGACCGCACTGGCGGCCGCGGCCAGCACCGTCTGCCACATCGGCGCGGTGAAATTGCCCATCATCTGCTTGCGCGCGGTAATCCAGACCAGCGGAATGACCGCAAAGGGCAATTGCAGCGACAAAATCACCTGGCTCATGACCAGAAGTTTCGTGGTGCCTTCCGCCCCGTAATACACAACGGCCAGCATGGCGGGCACGATGGCGATGGCACGGGTCACAAGGCGCCGTACCGCCGGTTTCAGGCGGATATTGATGAACCCTTCCATGACGACCTGTCCGGCCAGGGTGGCGGTCACGGTGGAATTGATGCCACAGCATAAAAGCGCCACGGCAAACAGGGTTGCGGCCATGTCCGACCCCAGCAGCGGGTTGAGCATGTTGGACGCCTGGCTTAAGTTCCCGACATCCGTATGACCGTTGGCGTGGAATGTGGCCGCCGCCAGGATCAGGATCGACGCATTCACGAACAGCGCCAGCATCAGCGCGATGGATGAATCCCACGTCGCATATTTCATCGCCTGCCGCTTGGCCTCCGGCGTGTCCTCCACCGCGCGGGTCTGGACCACGGCGGAATGCAGGTAAAGATTATGCGGCATGACCGTCGCCCCCAGAATGCCGAGCGCGACATACAGCATGTCGGGATGACTTACGATATCGGGGTTGGGGACGAAACCGTTGATCAGCGCGGCGATCTCCGGCTGCGCCATGGCGATCTGCACGCCGAAACAGGCGGCAATGATCAGAAGAAGGCCGATGATGAATGCCTCGATCCAGCGGAAACCGATGCGTTGCAGGGCAAGCACCAGAAAAACATCCAGCGCGGTCAACGCCACACCGATGCCGAGCGGTATGCCGAATAGCAGTTGCAGGCCGATGGCGGTGCCGATGATTTCGGCAAGGTCGGTCGCGCAGATGGCGATTTCAGCCAGAACCCACAACACGAAGGCAACCGGTTTGGGGAAGGCGCGCCGGCATGCCTGCGCAAGGTCCTCGCCCGCGCCGATGCCCAGCCGGACGCACAGCGACTGCAACAGAATGGCGATCAGGTTGGAAATCAGCGCGACGGATAAAAGCGTGTAGCCGAATGCCGAGCCGCCGGCCAGCGCCGTGGCCCAGTTGCCGGGGTCCATGTACCCCGTCGCCACCAGATAGCCGGGACCGGCAAAACTTAAGGCGCGCCGCCAGAACGACCCCTTGGAAACAGGGACGGAGGCATGGACTTCCGATAAAGACCGGTCAAAAGGCGATCGCTGGTACATGAACCATAGTTCAGCACGCGCGACCCCAAATGACAATATTACTTGGAAATACCGGCATTTCGGGGTGAATCAGACCGGTGCAGCAGGTTTTCGTCGTCCAGCTCCTGCGACGCGCCGTGCGCCCAGAATTTCTGGTCCGATGGCAGGCCGTCCTCGATCTGGCCCAGCGCATGGTTTACTTCCGTAACATTGCGGTAGGACTGTTCCGGCAAACGGGCCAGCAGCTTCAGCGTGGTGCGTGCTGCACCGTTCATTTCCGCCTGTTGCAGAAGGGTGGTGGCATCGGCCGGGTAATGGACGCCCTGAACGGCTTCCATGATATTCGGCAGGGGGGCTGAATGTGCCATATGCAATCTCCTCTATACGGGAATGGTCTGATGATGATCGCCGCGATCGGTGTATTGCGGTCTGGATGTGCGGTTATCACTGGCTGACCCTTCCACTTTCTCAGGGATCAGTTTTTCTTCCCCGCCCGTCGGCATCACGGCACCGGGCAGGGGGTTGTTCATCTGGTCGGCATAGCCGGGGTCGGTGGGTTTCATGCGGCTCATGCGGCATCTCCTTCCGTTTCACCATGACCGGACCTTGCCCAGTTTTTCAACTGGTGGCCTGTGCGGGAAATGTTGACATCGTCTGCCGCATCCGGTGTCCGGCGCACTTCGCTTAAATCCTCGGATGAATAGATGTTTTCCTCGCCCTCTTCGGTCGCAAGAATGTTGAGGTGGCGGTTCACATCCTGAATGCTTAGGTATTCGCGGTCCGGCATGGCCTGGATCTGGTCCAGTACCTCTTCTGATGCGTCGTTATCTTCGGCATAGGCGATCAGCTCCGGCAGGGTTGCGGGAAAATCCGCACCGTCCAGAACTTCCAGAATGTTTACGGGATGCACAAAATCGGCCATGGCAGGACTCCTTATATGGGGTTTCCTGACCAACGCTGCTCCATCGCGTTTGGTTCAATAAAAAGAAGGGTGAAAAACCCCCTGATTTCAAAGGTATGGGGTGTTTGTGGGAAGAAAGGCTTTTATCTCATCCTCGGCATAGCCAAGAATGCGGCCTTCCATGATCTCATCCGAATGATCGACATTTTCACCATTGTAAAAACGGTCTTTCAGCCACAGCAGGAAGTGTGCGCGCCACTCTTCGTTTCTGGCTGTAAAACAGACATAGCGAATGACGTGGCTGCCGCTTTTGTAATCCTTGGCAAAGCGTAAGAACCGGCCTGACGCGACATGGGGTGCGAAAGCCTGCTCGGGAATGATCTTCTCCGGAATAACGCCGGATGCAGGAAGCGCGTCATGAAAAATGGCGCACAGCTTGACCCCGGTCAGCATCAATTCAAGCTCGCGCCCCTGATGCGGACCGATGCCAAGATGAAGCGACATGATTACGCCGCCAGTTTGCTCTCGATGGCTTTGACGGCGGCATCGGCCTTGGCCCCGTCCGGTCCGCCGGCCTGCGCCATGTCGGGTCGTCCGCCGCCACCCTTGCCGCCAAGGGCTTCGGCCCCGGCCTTCACAAGGTCGACCGCCGAAAACTTCTTGGTCAGGTCATCGGTCACGGCCACGACCAGCGACGCCTTGCCTTCATTCACCGCGACCAGCGCGATGACGCCGGATCCCAGTTTCGATTTCAGGTCGTCGGCCAGCGGCTTCAGGTCGCCCGCAGGCATGCCTTCCAGAACGCGGCTGGTGAATTTGACGCCGCCGATTTCGCGGAAATCGTCGCCGCCCGCTGCCGCGCCGCCGCCTGCCGCCATTTTGCGGCGCAGGTCGGAGACTTCTTTTTCAAGACGTTTTTTCTCGTCCAGCAGACCCTCGACACGTTGAAGCACGTCTTCGGTCGAACTTTTCAGAACGGTGGCGGTACGCTGCAACAGCGCGTCGCGGCCTTTCAGATATGCCAGCGCCTGGTGCCCCGTCATCGCCTCGATCCGGCGGATACCCGCGGACACGGCTGATTCGGAAACGATGTGGAAGGCGCCGATATCGCCCGTGCGCCGGGCATGGGTGCCGCCGCACAGTTCGACGGAATATTCCTTGCTGGCGCCTTCGTCCATGCCGCCCATGGAAACCACGCGCACTTCTGAATCGTATTTTTCGCCGAACAATGCCATGGCGCCGCTTTCGCGCGCTTCGTCCAGCGGCATGACGCGGGTGGTGATGGGCGTGTTCATGCGGATACGGTCATTGACCTCGGCCTCCACGATCGCGATGTCTTCCGGCGTCAGCGGCACGGGCTGCGAAATATCGAAACGCGTGCGGCCTTCCTGCTGCAGCGACCCCTTTTGCGATACATGCGTGCCGAGACGGCGGCGCAGCGCCTCGTGCAGAAGGTGGGTGGCCGAATGGCTGCCGCGAATATCGTTGCGGCGTGCAACGTCGATCATAAGGTTGATGGCATCGCCTTCCTTAAGCGTGCCATCCGTCAAGGTGACGCCATGCGCCCACAATTTGCCCAGGTGTTTCTGGGTGTCGAACACGCTGCCCTTGAAGGCGTAGCCCGATACGGAACCCGTATCGCCGATCTGGCCGCCGGATTCAGCGTAGAACGGTGTCTGGTTGGTAACGACCCAGACCTTGTCGCCTTTCTTGGCTTCGGCAACCTTGGCCCCCTCGCGGATGATGGCAAGCACTTTGCCCTCGGCATGCTCCTGCGCATAGCCAAGGAATTCGGTAGGGCCGAATTGTTCCAGCAGTTCGAACCAGATTTTGGCATCGCCCGCATCGCCCGATCCGGCCCATGATTTGCGTGCCTCCGCCTTTTGTTTTTCCATGGCGTCGTTGAAGCCGTCCATGTCGACGGCAATGCCGCGCGGTTTCAGCGCGTCTGCCGTCAGGTCGACGGGGAAGCCATACGTGTCATACAGTTTGAACGCGGTTTCGCCGGGGAAGGTGCCGCCCTGCGCGATCGTGCCGGATTCATCGTCCAGCAGCTTCAAGCCGCGTTCCAGTGTGCGCTTGAAGCGCGTTTCTTCCAGTTTCAGTGTCTCGGTGATCAGCGCCTGCGCCGCGATCAGCTCGGGATACGCCTCGCCCATCGTGGAAATCAGGGTCGGGACCAGCTTGTACATCAGCGGTTCCTGCGCGCCCAGAATATGCGCATGGCGCATGCCGCGGCGCATGATGCGGCGTAAGACATAGCCCCGGCCTTCGTTCGACGGCATCACCCCGTCCGCCAGCAGGAACGCGCTGCAACGTAAGTGGTCCGCGATCACGCGGTGCGACGCGGCCTGTGGCCCGTCCGGGTTCACGCCGGTAATCTGGGCGACATGTTCGATCAGGCTGCGCAGAAGGTCGATGTCGTAGTTGGTAAATTTGCCCTGCATCAGCGCGGCGATACGCTCAAGGCCCATGCCCGTGTCGATTGACGGTTTCGGCAAGGGTTTGCGGATATGGCCGCCTTTGCCGTCCGGTTCCTGTTCGTACTGCATGAAAACGAGGTTCCAGAATTCAAGGAAACGGTCGCCGTCCTGATCGGGGCTGCCCGGAGGGCCGCCGGCCAGCGTCGGGCCCTGATCGTAAAAGATCTCCGAGCACGGACCGCACGGGCCCGTATCGCCCATCATCCAGAAATTGTCGTTGGTGTTGATGCGGATGATGCGGCTGTCGTCGAAACCGGCGACTTTCTTCCAGATCGTGGCAGCTTCTTCGTCGCTGGAATGCACGGTGACCAGCAGCTTGCTTTTATCCATGCCGAAATTCTTGGTGACCAGTTCCCATGCAAAGGCGATGGCGTCGTCCTTGAAATAATCGCCGAAGGAAAAATTGCCAAGCATTTCAAAAAACGTGTGATGGCGCGCGGTGTAACCGACATTGTCGAGGTCGTTGTGCTTGCCGCCGGCGCGCACGGATTTCTGCGACGTGGTCGCGCGGCTGTAGGGACGTTTTTCCTGGCCCGTGAAAACGTTTTTGAACTGGACCATGCCCGAGTTGGCGAACATCAGGGTCGGATCGTTTTGCGGGACCAGCGGGCTTGAGGCCACATGCGTGTGCCCCTTGCTGATGAAGAAATTCAGAAATTCGGACCGAATGTCCTTGACCGACACCATAGATAATCACCTTATAAGACTGATTTTGAACCCATTATTAGTGGCAAGGGGTGGGCGGAAATGCAAGAGACAATCAGCTTCATGAACAGGCTTGCGGATGCCTCGGGCGATCTGATCCGCCGCTATTTCCGCAACGACTATCAGACCGACGACAAGGCCCGGCACGACCCAGTCACGGAAGCCGACCGCGCGACGGAAACCCTGCTCCGGGACATGATCCTGGCACAGTACCCCGATGACGGCATACAGGGGGAGGAATTCGGCATCACCGAAGGCGCATCGGGCCGCGTCTGGGTCATCGATCCGATCGACGGTACCCGCGCCTTTGCGGTCGGCCGGGCAACGTTTGCGACCCTGATCGCCCTGTGCGTGGATGGGCAGCCCGTGCTGGGCTGCATCGACCAGCCCATCATGCGCGACCGCTGGATCGGTGCTGCCGGCATGACCACCCATAACGGCCAGATCTGCCGCACGCGGCCCTGCGCGGGCGCGCCCGCCCTCGTGACCACCGCGCCGGGCATGTTCGTGACCCCGCGGGAAAAGGCGGCGATCGCCGCGATGGAGGCGCAGGCCCGTTTCACCGCCTATGGCGGCGACTCATATGCCTACGGGCTGCTATCGTCCGGGTTTTGCGACGCGGTGGTGGAGGCGCATTTAAAAGCCCATGACGTAATGGCTGTCATTCCGGTGATCCAGGGGGCCGGCGGCGTCATCACCGACTGGTCGGGCCGTGTGCCGACCCTTGCGCACTGTTCGGGTGAAACGCTGGCCTGCGGCGACGCAGGCGAACATCAGCGCCTGCTGTCGCTGCTCTCTGTCGCCTGACCCAGCACGATCGCGGTGGACCCGCGGTTGCTGGCCGGGATGTATTGCGCATGCTGGCCGGCTGCAACGTTGTCGAGCGAGGCGACGCCGCGCGCCGCCCCCGGACCCATCCGCAGGGAATAGATCCAGTAATTGGCCATTACGCGCTGGACATAGGCGCGCGTCTCCGAAAACGGGACCAGTTCAATGAACAAAAGCGGGTCGCTGACATCGGCAAAACGGTCTTTCCAGATCGCCAGGTTGCCCGGGCCCGCATTGTAGGCGATCGCCGCCTCGAACAGGTTTCCATTCGTTCGATCAAGCAGTTCTTCCAGGTATTTCTGTCCCAGCATCATCGATGTTTCGGGGTTGGTCAGCTGTTCGCGCTTGGTCGCGCGGTCGACCGCCAGCGCCGTGCGCGGCATCAATTGCAACAGGCCGGCGGCCCCGGAATCCTTGTTCACGGCGGCGGGCTTGAAGCGGGATTCCTGTCTTATAAAGGCGTTGATCAGCGCGGGGTCGAGGCGGTAGCCGTCTTTGGGCTGCCACGGGGCGATCGGGTATAGGGCGGTATCGACGCTGCCGCCCGCCGGATGTTCCAGCAGGGCCGCGATCTGGATGGCAGCATCGGGTTTCAGCGCCGCGACGGCCAGCGCGGCCAGCGCCTCCCGCCATTGCTTGGCGGCCTTTTCATCCAGCAGGGCCAGTTCCAGCCGCGCCATGTCCATCTGGCCGGTCTGCGCCAGTTTCAGGGCCCGCACCGCGCCGGGGTAACGGGCCAGCGTCTTGAGATGGGCGGTCGAAAACGCCGGGACCGACCAGTTGAATTCAAACTTGGCGCCAAGGGCGCGCGTGGAAATCAGACCATAAAAGCTGCGCGGGTGTTTGGCCGATTCCCGCAGCCAGGCGCTGACATCGTTGTAATGGCCGGTGCGCATCATCGCGCGCGCCGTCCAGTAGGCGGCGGCGGACCGCATATAGGCGTTCGCATATGGCGACCGCGGCACCCACGCGAAATAAAGTCCCGCGCGCTGGTGTTCGCCCAGCATCCAGCTGGCAAGACCTGCATTCCATGCCGCCTCGGGCACGATGACCCCGGCGATCTGCAGGGCCGTGTGGTTCAGCGCCAGCGCCATGCGCGGTTCGTTGTTGTAAAGATACGCAGCCCCCAGCATGGCCCACAGCTTGGCGGCCTCGATCCGGTCGACCGTGCCGTTGGCGGACGCGCGGGCGATCACGCCGCCGGCCTGTTTGATGTCGTTGGTACGGATCAGCAGTGCCACGGACAGCGCGATGTTATCGGCGGCATCCTGTTGTTTCGGGGTGCGCGGGAGGAGGGTGCGATAGACACGGGGGCGTTCCGCCACCGTTGGCGGCAGCCACACCGACCCGGGCACATTCTTTTTCATCCGCGCCCAGTCCAGCAGCGACGGATCGCCCAGCTGTTTACCCAGCGATGCAACACTGGCGTGATCGCCCCGGCGCTGGGCGGCGAAGATTTTGCGATAGGTGGCAATGTCACGATCGGACAGGCGCAGATGTGTCAGCGCCGATGGCGGCACGGCCGCCTGATCGATGGTGCGTCCCGCTTCCATGGCCACACCGTCGCCCGGCACGGTCGTGTGTGCGCGGACCGGACCTGAAAGACCGATCGCAAGGCACAGCGTGACGGCGACGATTCCCGTCTTTGTGAGCGATTTCAAAATCATAAGCTAAATCGGATTAGACCCTAAAACGCCAAGAGTCGAGTCATCCTGACAAGATTTGACATAAGAGAAAAATTTTATTTCGTGCCGATACGGGGAAAAAACCAACCTGTTGATCTGAAATGCCTAAGACACTGATACAGGTTCGCAGGGCATCACCTTGGAAGCCCAGCGCTTTTGGTCAGCCCAGCGCTGCCTGCAGCATCAGCAGGTCCTGCCACGCCTTGCGCTTCTGCACCGGCGTCCGCAACAGGAAGGACGGGTGATAGGTGGGCATCGCCCGTATGGCGGTCTGCGGCGCGGGCAGCCCGTCCGCAATGCCGGGCGTGATGAACTGGTAGTCGTGGAATTTGCCGCGCAGCTTGCTGATCGACTGGTCGCTGTTCAAAAGCCCCTTGGCTGCGACGGCCCCGGCCAGCACCAGGTATTGCGGACGCACGATGGCGATATGACGCTCGATGAAGGGCAGGGCCAGCGCGATTTCAGAGTCGGTCGGGGTGCGGTTGCCGGGCGGGCGCCAGTTCAGAATGTTACTTATATATAGGGAGTCTTTGGCATCGGGCGCCTTGCGGTTCAGGGCGATGCAGTCGAACATCCGGTCCAGCAACTGGCCCGATACCCCGACAAAGGGCAGCCCCTGGCGGTCCTCATCCGCCCCGGGCGCTTCGCCCACCACCATCACCCGCGCGGACGGGTTCCCGTCGGCAAAGACAAGGTTGGTGGCCGTGCGTTTGACCTCAAGCCCGTCATAGGCGCGAATCGCCTCGCGCAGGGATTCAAGGCTGGTACACGCACGGGCCGCATCGATCGCCGCCTGTTTCTGCGTTGCAAAACTGCCCGATACCGGTGCCGCCGGCATGACGCTCCGGGGCAGGGCCGGGATCATGGCGTCTGCCGGGGCCGGATGATTGGCGGCGGGCGGCTGGTTTATGGGCGCTTCCGGGCGGGCCATGCGGTTAACGGGATGATCGCCAACCGGGACATCAACCCCATTGTCGATATGCCATTGCAACGCGTCTGCGAACGGATGTCCCATGCTCTTTTAATGATCTCAAGTGAATGCCATAGTCGTAACAGACGAATCCTGAAAGTTCAAAGCATGTCCGACCCCATCCGCCCCGACCGTGCTGTCATGGAATATGACGTGGTGATCGTGGGTGCCGGCCCCGCCGGCCTCGCCGCCGCCATCCATCTGAAACAGCTCGACCCCGGCCGCAATGTCTGTGTCCTTGAAAAAGGCTCGGAAGTGGGTGCGCACCTGCTGTCCGGTGCGGTCTTCGAACCCCGGTCCCTGAACGAACTTTTCCCCGACTGGAAAGACCGCGGCGCGCCCCTGGTCACCCCCGCGACCGAGGACCATTTCGTGTTTCTGACCGAAAAGGCGGCCATCACCCTGCCGACCCCGCCACAGATGCACAACAAGGGCAACTACATCATCAGTCTCGGCGAACTCGGACGCTGGCTGGCGAAGGAGGCCGAGGCGCTGGGCGTTGAAATCTATCCCGGCTTTGCCGTGGCCGAAATGCTGTACGTGAACGATGTCTGCATCGGCGTTGCCACCGGCGATATGGGCATCGGCAAGGACGGCGAACACACCGCCCAGTATCAGCCCGGCATGGAACTGCATGCAGGCATCACCATTCTGGCGGAAGGCTGCCACGGTTCACTCACCAAGACCGTGATAGAGAAATACGGTCTGCGCAAAGACAGGTCGCCGCAGACCTATGCGCTGGGCGTAAAGGAAATCTGGGAAATCGATCCTGCAAAACACAAAACCGGCAAATGCATCCATACGCTGGGCTGGCCGCTGGACGCGTCCACCTATGGCGGTTCGTGGATGTATCACATGGCCGACAACAAGGTTTCGATCGGCTTTGTCACTGGTCTTGATTACCGCAATCCCTATCTGTCTCCGTTCGAGGAGATGCAGCGATTCAAAACCCATCCTGCCATCCGCGCCTATCTGGAGGGGGGTAAGCGTCTGGCCTATGGCGCGCGCGCTTTGTCCGAAGGCGGCCTGCAGTCGATGCCAAAGCTGACCTTCCCCGGCGGCATGCTGGTGGGCGATGCGGCAGGGTTCCTGAATGTGCCGAAAATCAAGGGCAACCACGCCGCGATCAAATCAGGCATGCTGGCGGCGCAGGCCATTCATACCGGCGCGGATTACGAACGGCTTTTCCGCGACAGCTGGCTGTACAAGGAACTTTACAAGGTCCGCAACATCCGCCCCGGTTTCAATTACGGTATGGTGATCGGCCTGCTCAATGCAGCGTTTCAGACCATCGGCGGCTGGCTTCTGCCATTCACGTTTAAAAATCATGCCGATTACGCGCAGACCGGCAAGGCCGTCGATTACAAGCCTATCGCCTACCCTAAACCGGATGGAAAGCTGACCTTCGACCGCCTGTCGTCCGTATTTATCTCCAACACCAACCATGAGGAAGACCAGCCTAGCCATCTGCGCCTGCGCGATCCGTCCATTCCGATTGGCGTGAACCTGCCCGTTTATGCCGAACCGGCGCAGCGTTACTGTCCCGCTGCCGTCTATGAAGTCGTCGACGAAGGCAACGGCCAGAAAAGATTCCAGATCAACGCGCAGAACTGCGTCCACTGTAAAACATGCGACATTAAGGATCCGTCCCAGAACATCGTATGGACCGTTCCTCAGGGCGGCGGCGGCCCGAACTACGGCGCGATGTAAAAGAAACAGGTTATAACAAGATAAGTCAGAACGATAAAAATGCCTCTCAACCCACGCCGCATTCCCGGTCTTGCCCTGGTCGCCGCATCCGCCTTTCTGGTGTTTGTGATTGCCGACCATCATCGTCGCAATCTTGAAAACGACCCGTTCGCGCCGCGCACGCTGCGCGCCATCGTCGATCGCAACTGGACGCCGAATGAAACTGTGACGGGCACCATTCTGGCCGCGAATTTCGCGCAGGATCAGCGCGACTGGGCGCTGGCCAATATGTATCTCGATAAACTTTCAAACCCCTCATCGAACGACCCGACAACGCAGCTGCGCATGATGCTGCTGGCGCTTTCGGCCGGTCAGTTTGACCGCGCGGCGGCCTACGCACAAAAACTTGATAAACTGGGGGCCAAGCCGGATGTGGCGATGCCCGTGGGCGACAATGCCGATCTCGCATCCATCGTCCTGTTCGCGCAGCACGTGCGCAGCGGCGATCTGGCGGCGGCGCAGGTGAATATCTCCCAGCTGCGTTCCCCTGCCTTGATGGCCTTCGTGCAGCCTGTCTTGTCCAACTGGATCCGGGCCGGCCTGAAACAGCCGCTCGATGCCGGTGTCGACGGCCTGTCCCTGCTGCAGGCGCTGCACCGTGGTCTGGCGGCCGAATGGGCGGGTCAGACGGACGTGGCGAACCGCGTATTCGACTCTCTGGCACGTATTCCGCTGACGCCGCAGGGCACCATGATCGTGGCCGCCTATAACATTCGCGCCGGACGCGCGGACCAAGCCCGCGCCTCACTGACCGAGGCGTTGCGCCTCAATCCCATGGACCGCGACGCGAAGGCGGCGCTGGATGCCCTTAATCAGGGGCAGACGCCCGTGATGAAGCCGCAATACGCCTTTCACCTTCAGGGCGTAAGCGCCGGTGTCGGGCTGGCCTTCATGGATCTGGCGCAGATGATGGTCGTAGACCGTGCGGGCGACTCCGCCCTGATCTTCGCGCAGCTGGGCCGCATGATCCGTCCCGATGTGCCGGGTCTGGCCCTGCTGGTCGGCGCCATCTTTGAAGAACAGGGCCGCACGGATGACGCTGCCGCTGTGTTTACGTCGGTCCAGCCTGCCGATATCGATTATGTGGACGCGCAGGTGCGGCTGGCCGAACTGCGCTCCGGTCAGGACGATCACCGCAATGCCATCCGCATACTTGAATCCCTGATGGAAAAAAATCCGCAGGCGCGCGTCGCCTACGCGCTGGGCGAAATTTATCGCCAGAACAAGGATTATAAAAAGGCTGTCGGCGCTTATAATCAGGCGGTCGAACTGTCCGGCGGCAAGGCGGATGATGATTTGTGGTCGCTCTATTTCGTCCGTGCCATGACCTATGATGAACTGGGCGAATGGGACAAGGCAGAGGCCGACCTGAAAACCGCGCTGGAATATCGCCCCGATAATCCGCAAGTACTGAATTTCCTCGCCTATAGCTGGACGGATAAGGGTATGCACCTGGCTGAGGCGCAGGACATGCTGGCCCGTGCCCTCATGCGTGCGCCGTCTGATGCATACATCACCGACTCGATGGGCTGGGTCTTCTATCGTCAGGGCGATTACGAACAGGCCACCAGCTTTCTGGAGCGTGCCGTCTCTCTCAAGCCCTATGATCCGGTCCTCAACGACCATCTGGGCGATGTGTATTATAAAGTCGGACGCACGCTGGAATCGCGTTACCAGTGGCAACGCGCCCTTGATTACGCCGATCCGGAAAAGGATAAGCAGCTGATCGAGGACGTAACCAAAAAACTGGAACGCGGCAGCGTTTAATACCGGCTGAAATAACGGATTTTCATCAGGCCCACGCCGGCCAGGAAGCCGCCAGCATGCGCGGCCCACGCTACGTTGCCAAGGCCGACTTCACCGCCGATCAGCGATGTCAGGAACGATAGCCCGATCCAGAACGCCGCCACGCCCCAGATGCCAAAACGCATGGGCATCTGCCCCGCTTCGATCATGCGGATCATCACGGCGGCAAACAGGCCCGACAGCGCGCCGGAGCATCCGATCATCGGAATGGGCGAAAAGGGCGAAAGCGCGAATTGCGCCGCCGCACCCCCAAGACCGCAGAGAATGAAAAAAACAACCATGCGCCCGGCGCCAAACATTCTTTCAGCCGCCGTGCCGAATGCCGCCAGCATGGTGGCGTTCATGATGACGTGCATCCATCCGCCATGCATGAACAGATGCGTGAACGGCGATGTGAACGCAAAGATATCGAATGCCTGCGGGTCGGTATAACGCGCGGCGACGAACGCAAGGTTATAACCCCATACCGATACGAAATCCTGCGGCGCCAGCGTGAAAAGAACGCGTACCGCAACAATCGCGCCGACCAGGTACAAAGTCATCGGCGGAATGTTAAATAAAGGGGGGTGCTGTTTCTGGCGGTTTTCTGCCGGTTTGAAAGGAA
>CALBME010000026.1 GCA_937896295.1 uncultured Micavibrio sp.
TCAGCAGCATGTCCTTCATCTCGCGGATGCCGGACTCACCGCTGAGCGGGAAGGCCTCGGCCTTCACCATCTTGCAGCCGTTGTACTGCTTGGGGTTGTGCGATGCGGTGATCTGCGCGCCGCCCATCAGGCCCTTGCTTGAAATGCGGGCGGCGGTGTCCACCGGCAGGTTCACGTCGTTGTCGATGGACATGCTGACGCGGGCGCGATAGGTGGTGCCGTCGAGCGAGATGTCGTCGATCGTGCCGATCTTGACGCCGCCGATGCGAACGTCGTCGCCTGTCTGCAGACCGCCGATATCATTGAAGGAAACGTTGACGTCATATCCGTCGATGGCGCCGGCGTCGGAACTCTGGGTCGAATAAATCAAAAAGACAGCGGCAACGACGAGAACGACAGCGCCCAGAACGGTTTCAATGATATTGCGTTTCATTTTTAAATCTCACTGGTTGTTCGGTTTCCACGGCTGATAGTCGCCTGTGGCTTTGGGGCGCTGGCCGGCATGGCCGGGCGGGCGATAGGCCAGGCTGCTGCCCGTCAAATTCGGACGCCAGGGCAGTTGCCAGTTCTTGCGGTAGGACGCGCCGCTGTCCGAAGGGACGACGTCGGTCTGATGATGCAGCCATCCATGCCATTCCGGCGGCACGCTCGAGGCCTGCGGATCGTCCTTGTAGACAACCCAGCGGCGGTCATGGCGGTACCCTTTGCGCGGATTGCCGCGGTAATAGCGGTTGCCGATCTGGTCCGAACCGACAAATTCGCCCTTGCGCCAGACCAGCATCATGAACGAAAGGGGCGATAGGACGCCGAGAAGGCTGTTGATGATTTTCATGACCATAAGAAATGGCCGAAAACCGTGGCTAAAGCAAGACGTTAAACGGCTTTTCAGCCGGCGGCCTGCATGACGGCGCGGGCGGCATTTTCGCCGCCGCGGTTCAGGTGGGGGCTGGCCGACGCCTCCGGACCGTAGCCGCAAATGACCAGATTGCCGATGGGCACGTGCGCCCCCAGGCCGTGATGGCCGAACAAACCGCCAAAAAGCTGGGTCAGGGGGTGGCCGCCGCCCAGCGCGTCGCGGTTGATGGGGCCGATGGTGCGGGTCATGTTGTCACCCATATAGACGGCAGCCGTATCGACCAGTCGTGAAAAACCGGGTGCGACGTTCTCAAGGGCGCCGTAGACGGAATCTGCAATCGCACCCCAGTTGTCCGGGTCGTTGGGCAGTCCGGGTTCATAATACTGCGCGATCAGGGAGGCGACATGCTTGCCCTTGGGCGCCAGTTCGTCGCTGGACAGGGACGGGATGACCATGCTGACGACCGGACGGTGCGATCCGCCTTCGGTCTTGGCGTCGGCCCGGGCATTGGCGATGTATTCGGGGGACGAACCGATCAGGATTTCGCCGTTCAGAAGGTTGGGGGTATCCGACCCGGCGGCGGTGAATTTGGGCAAATCGGACAGGGCCAGTTTCATGCGCACGAACCCGCCGCCGATGCGCAGGGGCTGCAGGCGCGTCTGCACCTCGGACGGGACGTGATCGGGGCCGATCAGTTTGTCGAACAGGGTCAGCGGGTTGAGGTCCGCCACCACGACAGCCGATTCAATGACTTCGCCGTCGTTCAGTTTCACACCGGTAATACGGCCGTCTTCGATGATGAAGTTTTCTGCAACCTGACCCGGGAAGAACGCAACATCGCGGTCCATCGCGCCCTGTGTCAGCGCGCGCAGATAATGATGCAGCGAACCGCGCAGGGGCTGCCAGTCGCCGCGATAGGGGCGGTGGCCGCCGAGGCTGAGCATGTATTGGATCAGGGATGCCGCCGAACCCTTGCGTCCGGGCACGGTCATCGAGGCCAGCGTGGCCTGTATCGAAATGAAGCCGCGCACGGAATCGTTTTCAAACATGTCCGCGATGGCCTGCTCAAGCGACGAATTGATCAGGCGCGCGAACATAAGCTGCGCAGCTTCGCCGCCCTCGGCCAGAAGGCGCCCGGTTTCGAACACGCCCCAAAGATCTTTCCAGCCGTCCTGACTGTAGGGCGGCAGGTTGCCGGCCACGTTGTCGAGGATCTGGGCGAGGTTGTGCACCTCGTCCGAGAATGCCATGAACGTGTCGGCGTCTTTCTGGCTGAACTTGGCGATCTCGCGCTGGGTGGCCGCGCGGGACGAGGTTGCGAAAATATATTTTCCGTTATCGAGCGAGAGCGGCGCGAAGCTGGACGTCTGTTCCGGTTTCATGGTGAAGCCGCGTTCTTCCAGACCCAGCCGGTCGGCCAGATTCTGGTCGACAGGGACCGGCGCGTGCGCGCAGGGACCGGTACGGAAACCGGTGGCGAACACGTCATAGGCAAAGCCGCCCGGCACCGGCGAGGCGATGTCCAGCACGGCGACAGAAAGGCCTTCCTGCGCCAGCAGGTTCGCGGCAATCAGGCCCTGATGTCCCATGCCGACAACAATTGCGTCATAGCGTTCGCTCATAACGGCATTGTGTTTGTTTTTAATTTTTGCTTCAAGCCTTTAGTGGGCGCAGCCCGGAACATTTGCATCGCAGGGCGCGGGCATGGGGCGTGCCAGCCATTCCGCGCGCGCGTCCTGCCATGACCGTCCGTCGATCTGCAGGGCGTGGATCATCGCTTTCTTACCCATAAAACTGACACTGGCGGTAAAGCGGCGCTTATTGCCCTGCCGCAGCATTTCCTGAAGATCGAGCGCGGCGTTTTCGGGCAGATAAAAACGCCCTGTTTCCGGCAGGTCCTCTTTTTTCGTGTCCTGCGGTTTCTGGCTCTGGGGATCATCCCAGTCATATCGAAACTGCATGAAGCGGCCATACACATAATCACGCGGGTCGTATGCCTTGAGAACGACGGTATAGACCGTTGCGGTTGCGCGCAGATACGCCAGATACGCGCATTGCACGCCCAGAAAAAGCAGGGGCAAAAGCAATGCGGCAAGATAGAGCGTGCGGGTGCGTGTCATTTCAGCCGTGCCTTCAATGCCGTGTCGAGGTAGCGGCCCGCGCGGACCAGACCCATCAGGATCAGTCCGGCGACGATCAGCCCGATGCTGGACTGCGCCATGGTGCCGAACAATTCAATGAAGACGATAAAAAGACGCAAGGTAATAAGCGCGATGACCATGCTGACCAGTCGCGATTTGCCCTGTTGCTGAAACAGGGCCCCGGTCAGAAGGCACAGGGTGATGAAATGCGCGGCTGCGATGACATCGCTTTTGACGGGCAGGATGAAGGGAAGGCAGGCGAACAGGGCGGATACGCATAAAACGTCGATATCGCCCCTGTCATCGGTTGATGGATGCCACTTGCGCAAGACCGAACGCATCAGGACGACCACAAGCGCGAGGAGTCCGGCCACCATCGGAATTTCGAATGTATCGCGGCCATAATAGCCGACACTGGCGGCAAGGCCGGTGACAAAGGCCAGCATCATTCCCAGACGCTGCAGCATGCGGGCGATGGTCGGACGGTTGACTGAAATACGCGGCACGGCCCCGATGGCCCATGCACCCAGCGGTACCAGAATGGCCGTGGCCAGACACACGGTCTGCTTTGCGGCCGGGTTTGATGTGTGGTCCATGGTCCAGCTGATGATGTCGTAGGGAACGTAGAATACAAATGCGATGGCCCACAGGCGTGCGATGCCACGGCTTTGCGCGAATAACAGGATCATGGGCGTGGTCAGCCAGAACCAGAGGCGCAAGGCCTCGTACGCATGACCGCCAAGCTGGAAAACCTGTCCCATCAGGGCAATGAATGTCAGGGTCAGGCCCCAGAGGGCGCCGAGCGCGATTTCACGGTGATGGTCGCGCGCGGGATCGTGATGCCAGCGCCAGATCAGGCATGCCAGTCCGGCGTTGACGGCAAAATGCACGCCGGTTTTTGCCTGCCATGGTATCACCTGCCAGTTCGATGCGATGAACAGGGCAATGCCCAGAAGAATGGAAATCAGGCCCGCACCGGTCAGGCCCAGACGCCAGCGGTGGCCGGAATAGTTTTTTTCGTGTTCCAGAATACGCGCGCGCTGATCGGCCGTGATCAGGCCGGCCTCAAGCCATTTCTGCAGCTTGGTGTGTACGCTCAAAGTTTAGGCGTCCTGCGTTTCTTTCGAGCGTGGCAATGCCTTGGGCGTGGCCCCCGGATAGAGGAACGTGATCTTTTCCCCGTCGTAATCGATGCGTACCGCGCCGCCTTCGGACAGACGGCCGAACAACAATTCGTCCGCCAGCGGTTTCTTGATTTTTTCCTGAATGAGGCGGCCAAGGGGGCGTGCGCCCATGGCAGGGTCGTATCCCTTTTCCGCCAGATAGGCGCGCGCCTTGTCGGACATGTCGATGGTGACGTTGCGGTCGGCCAGCTGCGCCTCCAGCTGAATGACGAATTTGTCGACGACGCGTGCGACCGTTTCCGGTTTCAGCGCGACGAACGGCACGATGGCATCGAGACGGTTGCGGAATTCCGGCGTGAACATGCGGTTAATCGCCTCGACGTCCTCGTCCGTGCGGGTGTCGCGGTTGAAACCCATCGGCGCCCTGGCCATGGCGGCGGCGCCCGCATTGGTCGTCATGATCAGGATGACGTTGCGGAAATCGACGGTCTTGCCGTTGTTGTCGGTCAGTTTGCCGTAGTCCATGACCTGCAGCAGAATATTGTAAATGTCACCGTGCGCTTTTTCGATCTCATCCAGCAGCAGGACGCAATGCGGCTGCTGGTCGACGGCATCGGTCAACAGGCCACCTTGTTCGTAGCCAACATAACCCGGGGGCGCGCCGATCAGGCGGCTGACCGCGTGGCGTTCCATGTATTCGGACATGTCGAAACGCTTGAGTTCGACACCCAGCGTTTTGGCCAGCTGGCGGGCGATTTCGGTTTTGCCGACGCCGGTCGGTCCGCTGAAAAGGTAGGATCCGATCGGTTTTTCCGCATCGCGCAGACCGGCGCGGGACATTTTGATCGCGTCCGAGAGAACGGACACGGCGGCGTCCTGTCCGAAAACCATGGTGCGCAGGTCGCGTTCCAGATTGCGAATGACTTCGCGGTCGTCCTTGCTGACCGATTTGGGCGGGATGCGCGCCATCAGCGCCACGACCGCCTCGACATCCTCGACGCCGATGACTTCCTTGCGATCGGCTTCGGGCAGCAACATCTGCGCTGCGCCCGCCTCGTCGATCACGTCGATCGCCTTGTCGGGCAGTTTGCGGTCGTTGATGTATTTTGCGGACAGTTCCACCGCCGCGCGTACCGCATCATCGGTGAAGGCCAGCTTGTGATGTTTTTCGTACACGCCTTTCAGGCCGAGCAGGATCTTGATCGTATCCTCGATGGTCGGTTCGACCACGTCGATCTTCTGGAAGCGGCGGACCAGGGCACGGTCTTTTTCGAAATGCTGGCGGTATTCCTTGTACGTGGTGGACCCGATGCAGCGTATGGAGCCGGATGAGAGGGCCGGTTTGAGAAGGTTTGATGCATCCATTGCGCCGCCGGATGTGGCGCCTGCGCCGATCACCGTATGAATTTCATCGATGAAAAGGACCGCGCCTTCGGTTTTTTCCACCTGCGTGATCACCGCCTTCAGGCGTTCTTCGAAGTCGCCACGGTAACGCGTACCGGCCAGCAGCGTGCCCATGTCGAGCGCGTAGATGGTTGCGCCTTTCAGCACCGCGGGCACTTTGGCCTCGATAATGCGTCTGGCAAGACCTTCGGCGATGGCGGTTTTACCGACGCCGGGATCACCGACCAGAAGCGGATTGTTCTTGGACCGGCGGCAGAGAATCTGGATGGTGCGATCGACTTCCTTCTCGCGCCCGATCAGCGGGTCGACCTTGCCCTGCTTGGCCTTTTCATTGAGGTTGATGCAATACGCCTTGAGCGCGTCGGCGCCTTTCTTGACGTCGTCGTTTTCTTCCTCGACCGTCGAACCGGCGGCACGCGGCGTCTTGGGCGCATCGGTGCTGCCGACCTTGGCAATACCGTGGCTGATATAATTGACCGCATCGAAACGCGTCATGTCCTGTTCGGTCAGGAAAAAGACGGCGTGCGATTCACGTTCCGAGAACAGCGCCACGAGAACGTTGGCGCCGGTTACTTCTTCCCGCCCCGATGACTGGACGTGAATGGCGGCTCGCTGCAGCACGCGCTGGAAACCGGTGGTGGGTTTTGCTTCCTCGATCGCGGGGTTGATGAGGTTCATCAGTTCGGTGTCGAGGTAACGGATCAGCTGTTCCTGAAGGTCGCCGACGGCGGCACCGCAGGAACGCATGACCGCCAGCGCGTCGGGGTCGTCGGTCAGTGCCAGCAACAGATGTTCGAGCGTCGCATATTCATGACGGCGCGCCGTCGCCAGATCGAGGGCGCGATGGAGTGTTGCTTCAAGATTTTTGGAAAGCATTACGTTAATGAACCTTTCCCGTGGGTAGACTTACAATATAGCGCACAGGGCGTATTTTTTCCACGCCCAAGGCCTAGTGCACGCCCTGAAGTTCCGGCGCCCATAAATTAGGATTGAATTCAGTGACTTGGTAGTCGGCCAGGCCCGCGGTCATGAACGGGTCGGTGGCCAGATAGGCGTCCAGCTGCTCGCGCGGCATGGCGCGGGCGAGGATGCAGCCGCCGGTCGGCGGGTTCTGGCGGCCGGAGGCCAGCAGCAGGCCAGCGGCATAGCCCCTTTTCAGCCATTCCAGATGCGCGGGGCGGTGCTGGTCCATCACGTCGAGACCGACTTTATAATGCAGCATGACAACGTACATTTCGCGGTTATTCCTTTTCCATGGTGCATTGCAGGGGTTGTTCGTGCGCGCGGGCGTAATCCATCACCTGCGTCACTTTGGTTTCGGCGATTTCATATGTGTAGATGCCGCAAATTCCGACGCCGCGGCGATGAACATGCAGCATGATGTCGGTCGCCTCGGGCCGGGTTTTTGAAAAAAACTTCTCAAGGATATGCACGACGAAATCCATCGGCGTGAAATCGTCATTGAGCAGCAGGACCTTGTACATGGCCGGACGGCGCGTCTTGGGGCGTGATTTGATCATCACGCCGGACGACGCACCGCCGTCTTCACGGCCTGCGCCGTGGTCCCTGTCAGGCGGGGTTATCTGGTCGTCGTCTGCCATGGCCCTGATTATAGGCCATCGAGGCCGGTTTTAGAAGCCGGTGGAGAAAAGACGCATGGGTGCCGTGTGGCCATCGCGCAGAAGCGCGACCACGTCCGCTGTCTTGGGCAGAACGTAATCATAGCCCGTGATCAGGTTGCCGGTGCGCAGGTCGATCAGCTGCAGGTTAACGAGGACGTGGTCAGCCGCGACCGAATAGGTGCCGGTAATGGCTGCCGATGCCTTGTGTTCGCCGGCGACTTCACGCACGTCGCGCGAAAGGAGGAATTCCCCGGCGGAAGAATCGGTCAGGCCGCCCTGCTGAATGGTGATGCCCTGGCGCAGTTTCATCTGGGCGACCTTGTAGCCTTCTTCGGCCAGGTGGGCGGACAGCTGTTCCGAAATGGTGCGGCCCAGCGCCGAGGATGAGTTGACCTTGTTCACGTCCGCGATGGTGGACACCAGCATCGGCGTGTTTTTATTGATGGCTTTGCCCGCGCGCCACAGCACGGAATCGACCGCGTTGTAGTTATAGGACATCAGTGAACGCGACGATGTCTGAAAGCCCGTCATGTCGTTTGCAAGGCCGCCCGCGCATGCGGTCAGCAGAAGGCAGGACAGGAGAAGCAGGATACGCGTCATGGAAAAACCCCTTGGGAATGGCCGGTCAATTTTAAAAATTGTAAATGCGCCAAGGGTTTCCGGCAATAGCGGTTCAGTGGCGATCGGCGATTTCTCTGCCACGCGGCGTCAGCCAGCAGATGCAGCGTTCGCGGCCGTCAGAAAACGGCAGGCGGCGGTGTTCGATCAGGCCGTCCATCACCGCGGCCCAGACCGAATCTTCGCCGTACAGGCTGACAAGGTCGGATTCATACGAACAGGCGTTTTCAGGTTCGAAATACTGTTCCATCAGGCGCAGATCGCGCAGGGCCGAAACCGGAAGACCATTCGTCATATGCTTATTCCCCGTCTTGTCGTGGCAAGAGGCGTCGTGAAGGTGCGCCCCATGAGAACGATTCTCAGGCGATTCGATAGCCTACGCAAGATGTTGTGGTGTAAATGGTGCCGAACTACGAGATATTGGGGGTCTTGTCCGATAACGTGTTCAAAAGCATGGCGAAATTGGTTTCAGGCGACAGGGATCCGCCCGGAACGACCGTCGTGGGCATGCGCGACGATGCGATGGCATGATCCTGACCCCAGACCGGGGTCGATCCGGCCATGCGGGGTTCATCCTTCCAGCGGGCTGCCAGTTGTGTAACCGGTGCCCCGTTGAGAGTGGTTTCATCCGAGTTGCGATACAGGAAACGTTCGCCAACCGATTGACCTGTCTTTTCTTTTATCGCTATGTCCGCCATGGCGGCGGCGGCACCGATGGGGCCACCGTAAAGCGCCCCGCCCATGAATTGAGCCGTTGGACTTATATCATCGCCGGTCAATTTGCGGTATGCCACGCCCACCAGCGGGATGTGTTGCAGGGGGTTGATGATATCGACCAGGTCTTTGAAGCCGGGGCGGCGGTTTTCCTCTACCCCCGTTTTAATCATGGGTCCTGACCCCGCGGGATCAGCGAAATCCGCCGTCTGCAGTCCCTTGGGGGTCCATACGGGCATCTGGCCGGCCGTGCGCGCCGTGGAAAAGCGGTTTCGGTGAGGCTGCGTGACCGGGGTTTCGGTCACGGACGGTGTGGCGACGTAGGGCTGGATGACGCGCATGCAGGCTTGATAAGTGCAAACCCCATGCCAGACTGGGTATATGAGCCTGCCCCATATCCCCGTGCGTATTTTATCGTCAGACCCCGCAGAAAGCCTCGCTTTTGCCGATGTCCTGTCCGGCGGACAGGCTGGTGCCCTGGCGCTGGCCCAGCCGAATGAGCGCCCCATCGCCGTACTGGTCACCCCCAGCGGCAGCCCGGCGGATGCCGGGGATATTCCCGCGGTCATCCTGGGCGCACGGTCCGATACGCCGGACGATGCCGTTGTTTTAAGCCTGCCCACGCGGCTGGCCGATGTGCTTGAGGCGCTGGAGGTTCTGGCCACGCGCATGGCGGGGCTGTCGGGTCCGCGGTCGTACCGCGACTGGACGCTGGACCCCGCCCGTCTGGTGGTACGGCAGGGGGATGCCCGAACCATTGTCCTGACCGATACGGAAGCCCGGCTTCTGGCCTGCCTGTTCGATGCGCAAGGCTCGGAAGTGCGGCGCGAGGAGCTGCTCCAGCGGGTATGGGGATATCGGCCCGGTCTCGATACCCACACGCTGGAGACCCATATCTACCGCCTGCGCAAGAAGATCGAGGCGGACCCGGCCATGCCCAGCGTCATCGTGACCACGCGCGACGGCTATCATTTCGCAGCCTAGCAAGTTAGGAATATCCCATGGGCGTTTGGGACATCCTGATCAATTATTACCCGGCTTTTTTAAGCGGGCTCGGCGTCACGCTGGAGCTTTCGGCCATCATCTGGTTTTGCGGAATTGTCCTTGGCGGGGGGCTGGGTGTTCTGGGCTCGCGGTATCGGCTGGCTATCGGCCTGCCCACGCGCACCGTGTCTTTCCTTTTGTCCGGTGTGCCGATTCTGGTGTTCTTGTTCTGGCTCCATTACCCGGCGCAGGCGATGATGGGTGTCGTGATCGACCCGTTCTATACCGGCGCCTTTACCCTGGCCGTCATCAATATCTTTGCCGTTGCCGATATCGTGCGTGGAAGCCTCAATGATTTTCCGCAGCAATACCTGACGGCGGCGCGGGTGACCGGGCTTACGCGCGAGCAGACCATCCTGAAAATCCAGTTGCCGCTCATTTTCCGGGAGGTGCTGCCGCCACTTTTGCTGTTGCAGGTCATGATGCTGCACACGACGCTGTTCACGTCCCTGATCTCGGTGGAGGAGATTTTCCGCGCGGCGCAGCGCATCAACGCGCAAATCTATCGCCCGGTCGAAATCTATACGGCGCTGGGCGTGTTTTTCCTGATGGTGTGCCTGCCGGTCAATGGCTTCGCACTGTGGCTGAAGCATACATACACGCGCGACATGTCGGAGCATTGATGCGTTTTTTCCTGATTTCACTGTTCGTGTTACTATCTTTCGTTGCGCAGGCTTCGGCTGAGACCTCTTATGAGCGCGTGATGCGCACGGGCGTCCTGCGCTGCGGTTATATTCCTTATGCGCCCGCCGTCATCATCGACCCCAATACCAAGCGATTTTCCGGCCTCATTCCCGAGGTGATGGCGGAAGCCGGACGCCTGCTGGACCTTAAAATCGAATGGACGGAAGAGCTTGGTTTTGGCACCACCGTAGATGCCCTCAAAGGCGGGCGCGTCGATGCCATCTGCATAGGTTTCTGGGAAAACCCGGCGGAAGGACGGCACGTCTTCTTTTCCCGGCCCATGTATTACTCACCTGTCTACCCTTACGTACGCGCGAACGATCACCGGTTCGACAAGGATGTCGGCCTTCCCATGGATGATATCCGCCTGAAAAGCATGGTCGATGCCGCCCTGTCGCAGATCGTCAACAGCGGGCATATGGACAAGGTTATAACGAAATACGAAAAATATCCCGGCAGTCTGTTGCGTGTCGCCAAGCCTTACGAGGCCCCGAAATGAAAAAACTGATTCTGGCCCTGATATTTGTCCTTCTGTCCGTACCTGCGCGCGCGGCGGATGAAACCACGCTCGACAGGGTTTTGCGCACGGGCGTTTTACGGTGTGGCTATTATGTTTTTCCGCCGGTGACCTACCGCGATCCGAACACAAAGGTGTTGTCGGGTTTTGGCATCGACATGATGAATGCGATCGCCAAGGCCGCGTCCCTCAAGATTGAATGGACGGAAGAAGTCAATTTTGCCAACTGGACCGCCGGTATCCAGTCAGGGCGTTTTGATGCCGCCTGTACGCCGATGTGGCCGGATACGGCGCTGGGACGCGCGGTATTGTTCACGGCGCCGTTCATGTATTCAGGCCTGTCGCCGATCGTGCGGGCCGATGATGCGCGATTTCAGGACGATCTTTCGCGCCTTAATGCGCAGGATGTGAAATTCCTGGCACAGGACGGCAATGCCCTGACCACCATCACCATGGCCAGTTTTCCCAAAGCCCGCGTGGTCATCATGCCGGCGGAAATGAGCGGCCCGCAGATGATACAGGAAATCATGGCGGGCAAGGCGGACGCCATGCTGGGCGACCGAAATAACGTCATCAATTATAATAAAAACAATCCCGGCAAGCTGCGCAGTGTCGATGCCGGACATCCGGTCAAGGCGCAGGCGTTTTCACTGGCGGTCAACCGCAGGGATATCGACCTGAAACTGTTTTTGGACAATGCCATTCAGGAAATGCTGAATGACGGGACGATCGACCGGCTGATCACCAAATGGGAGACCGAACCCGGTCTTTTTATCCGCGTGGCCAAACCGTACGAGGCGCGGCCCTGATGCTGTCTGTCCGCGGGCTTCATAAATCTTTCGGCGATAAAGCCGTTTTGCGCGGTATCGATCTGGATATCGCACCCGGGACGATCACCTGCGCCGTGGGACCGTCAGGTACGGGAAAGACCACCCTGCTGCGGGCTTTGGGTTTGCTGGATTTCCCGGACAGCGGGTCCATCACACTGGACCAGGTGCAGTATGATTTTCCGCGCGATCCGAAAACACCGATCACCCCGTCGCCGTGGCCCAGGATGACCACGGTTTTCCAGTCCCTTTTCCTGTGGCCGCACCTGACATTACGCGAAAACATCATGCTGCCCGCCCGCAACTGTAACCCGGATGCGGAACGGGATATCGAAGGCCTGATCAGACTGTTCGAGATGGCCGGCTTTATCGATCATTTCCCCAATCAGGCGTCCATCGGCCAGCGGCAACGCGTGGCCTTGGCGCGGGCGTTGATCCTCAATCCTTCCTATATCCTGCTGGATGAAATCACGAGCGCGCTGGACGTGGAGCAGACTGCCAAAATCCTGACCAAGCTCGGTCATTTAAAGGAACGTAATATCGGTGTCTTCCTGATCACGCACCAGATCGGCTTTGCCCGCCGCATGGCGGATCAGGTCGTTTTCATGGATGGCGGCGTTATTGCGGAAAAAGGCAGCGCGGAGATTCTGGCCAAACCGCAGACTGCGCGGCTGCAGCAATTTTTGTCCATGGTTGAAATGGTCTATTAAACACAGCGTGCTATACTCATTTCTGCATGAGCGTTTACACCCCCGATATATGGTCTAAATCCTACGCCCCCGGTGTCCGCTGGGATGCCGACATACCGGCTTACCCGATTTTCCGTCTGCTGGACGCTGCACGCGATAAGTACGGTAAAAACCGCGCCTTTGATTTTCTGGGCAAGCACTACAGCTGGAACGAACTGGCGCAGGCCGCCGATCACATTGCCAGGGGCCTGCAGGAACGCGGCTTTAAAAAGGGCGACGGTGTTGCGCTGATGTTGCCCAACTGCCCCTATTACGCCGCGTTTTATTATGGCGTCCTCAAGGCGGGGGGCATGGTGGTGAATTTGAACCCGCTTTATGCCACGCGCGAAGTAAAACACCATGTCGATGATTCGGGCGCAAAATACCTGGTCACACTCGATCTTGAGCCGATGTTCAGCAAGGCCGCCGACGTGCTCACACAGACACGGCTGGAAAATCTGATCGTCTGTCGGTTCATGGATGTATTGCCATTCCCGAAAAATCTTCTGTTTCCGCTGGTCAAGTGGAAGGAAATTTCCGCCGCTGCGCATAGCGGCGATTACCTGTCGTTTGATGAGCTTACCCATAACGACGGCAAGCCCACGCCGGTGGATATCGACGTTCATAACGATGTCGCCCTGCTGCAGTATACAGGGGGGACGACCGGTGTTTCCAAGGGCGCCGCCTTAAGCCACGCCAATATCGTGGCGAATTGCGTCCAGTCGTCCATGTGGCTGCCGGATGCGAAAGAGGGTGAGGGCAAAATGCTCGCCGTCATTCCCTTTTTCCATGCGTTTTCCATGACGGCGTGCCTGAACTTTGCGGTCAAGCTGGGTATGGAAATAATCGCAACGCCGCGTTTCGACGTGGACGAGACGCTGCAGATCATCGCCCGGAAAAAACCGACGATTTTTCCGGCAGTCCCCGCCATCTACAACGCCATTACGCACAAGGCGTCGCACGGTAAATACGATCTTTCATCGGTGCGGTTTTGCGTATCAGGCGGTGCGCCGCTTCCGCCGGAAGTGAAGAAAAATTTCGAAAGCCTGACGGGTGCGGTCGTCGTGGAAGGTTATGGCCTGTCTGAAACATCGCCCGTCGTGTGTTGCAACCCGACGGCCGGTCCTAACCATCCCGGCTCCATCGGATTGCCGGTATCGCAGACAACGGTTGAAATCATTTCGCTGGATGACGGCGTCACGCCCGTCCCTCTGGGCGAAAAGGGCGAGTTATGCGTCAAGGGTCCGCAGGTCATGATGGGCTACTGGAAGAAACCGGACGAAACCGCCAAGGTCATGGTGAACGGTTTGCTGCATACCGGCGATGTCGCAACGATGGATGCGGACGGGTATGTGCGCATCATCGACCGGATCAAGGACATGATCATCGTCAACGGTTTCAAAGTCTATCCGCGCAATGTTGAGGATCTGATCTATCAATACGAAGGCGTTGCGGAATGCATCGTGGCCGGCGTGCCCGACGATGCACGCGGTGAAATCGTGAAAGCATGGGTCACGGCCAAACCGGGGGTGACGCTGGATACGACGGCCTTGCGCGTCTGGCTGAAACAGGAACTTTCGCCCATTGAAGTGCCCAAGGTGATCGAACTGCGCCATCAGCCTCTGCCTAAAACCCTGATTGGCAAGCTCAGCCGCAAGGACATGCTGGCACTGGATGCCGCAGAAAAGGCCGGCAAGTAATCTTCGCATATAACAAAGGCGGGTGATCCTTTCGGATACCCGCCACGCCCTTTGTTGGGCGAACCTTGTTACGTCTGTCGAACGATCAGTTGAAGACGAAGATATACAGCAGAATGATAATCGGGATGGGGATACCCACCAGCCACAGCAAAAGACCCTTCATGGCGCCTCTCCAGTTGTTACAAAAATACCAACGGCGCGGGTCCGGCTATTGTTCCACTGGCTGTGCGGTTTTTTTGGCCTTGAGCCAGTCGCGCAGGCATTTAACCTCGGCTGCAAACAGAAGAATGCCAAATCCGAGAAAACTGCCGAAGGTCGGCTCCTGGATGATCCCGGTCTGCTGGTAACGCAGATAGGCAAGCATAAGGGCGCCCACGCCCGCGATGCCGGCGACCTGCGCAAAGATCAGTTTCTGGTGTTTCTTCCACATAACCGACATTCAAGCATAAAAAAACCCCGGCACAAAGGCCGGGGTTTTCTTTAACGGGCAAAGATTACTCTTCGCCTTTGTCTTTCTTGGCGGCTTTCTTCTTGGCCGGTGCCTTGGCAGGGGCTTCCTTGCCGAGGGCTGCGCCCAGAATGTCCCCGAGGGACGCGCCGGATTCGGTCGAACCGTATTCCGCCATCGCCTTCTTGTCTTCGTCGATCTCGCGGGCCTTGATGGAGAGCGAGGACTCGCCATTCTTGCCTTTGGACAGAAGCTTGGCATCGACTTTCTCGCCGACGGCGAAACGGTCGGGGCGTTGCTCCGAACGTTCGCGGGAGAGATCGCCACGCTTGATGTAGCCTTTGGAGCCATCAGACAGCGCGACGACGATGCCGTCTTTTTCGACTGCCGACACGGTGACCGTGACCACTTCGCCTTTTTTACCTTCGCCCGAAGCAGACTGCGTCTGCTGGTCTGCACCTTCGGGTTTCTTGGCGCGGGTGGTTTCGATCGCGTCTGCCGGTTTTTCGGTCAGTTGCTTGATGCCAAGAGCAACGCGCTCTTTCTCAGGATCCATCTCGAGGATTTTGGCCTTAACGGTCGAACCCTTCTCGATGTTCTTGATGGCGTCTTCGCCGGCAACAGTCCAGGAAATGTCGGACATGTGAACCATGCCGTCGATTTCCGCGCCGAGGGCCACGAACGCACCGAATTCGGTGACGTTGCGGACTTCGCCTTCGATGATGTCACCGATTTTGTGCTCATCAGCGTAGGCTTTCCACGGGTTGGGCTGCGTCTGCTTGAGGCCAAGCGAGATGCGGCGTTTTTCCATGTCGACGTCCAGAACCATAACTTCGACTTCCTGCGAGGTCGAAACGATTTTTCCGGGGTGGATGTTTTTCTTGGTCCACGACATTTCCGACACGTGCACGAGGCCTTCGACACCATCTTCGAGTTCGACGAATGCGCCGTAATCGGTGATGTTCGAAACGCGGCCGCTGAAACGCTGACCCGGCTGGTAACGGCGCTCGGCGCCTTCCCAAGGATCTTTTTCCAGCTGCTTGAGGCCCAGGCTGACGCGGCCGGTTTCCTTGTTGTAACGGATGACCATTACATCGAGGGACTGACCGATCTGCAGGACTTCAGACGGGTGGTTGACGCGTTTCCACGAAATATCGGTGACGTGGAGCAGACCGTCGATGCCGCCGAGGTCGATGAACGCGCCGTAATCGGTGATGTTTTTGACAACACCCTGAAGGACGCGGCCTTCTTCCATGTTGGCCATCAGGTCGGAACGTGCTTCGGCGCGCGACTCTTCAAGAACGGCACGGCGCGAGACAACGATGTTGCCGCGTGCGTGGTCCATTTTCAGGATCATGAAGGGTTGCGGGGTGCCGAACAGCGGGCTGATGTCCTTGACCGGGCGAATGTCGACCTGCGAACCGGGCAGGAAGGCGACAGCGCCGTTGAGGTCGACGGTGAAACCGCCCTTGACCTTGCCAAAGATAATGCCGTTGACGCGTTCGGTCTTGAGGTGCGAACGCTCGAGTTCGCTCCACGCTTCCTCGCGCTTGGCTTTTTCACGCGACAGGACGGCTTCGCCCTGACGGTCTTCAACGCGCTCGACATACACTTCGATGATATCGCCGAGTTTGAGAGCGTTTTTCTGAGCCGCAAAGCCGAATTCTTTCATCGGAACGCGGCCTTCGGATTTCAGACCGACGTCAACGATGACATCGTCGGGGGTGAAGCCGATGATACGGCCTTTCACGACGGTGCCTTCAAACGCGGTCTGCGGTTTAATGGTTTCTAACAAGAGCGAGGCAAAATCTTTCGATTCGGCACGATCTTTCAATTGTGCTGCTATACGAGCCATTTTTTATTTTCCTATCTGGGTACTCGGGATGCCGGAAGAACTCTGTTGTTTACGACCGCCCTCACGAAGAGGTGTCAGCCCAGAAGCAAGTCCGGTGTCAGGCAAGGTCGGGAAAACGGGCGCGGACCAGGTTCAAGACATGCTCGAATGCCGCGTCCGCATCCAGTGCCGAGGTGTCCACCGTTGCCGCATCTTGTGCCGGTTTCAAGGGTGCCACGTCTCGGCTGGCGTCACGTGTATCACGTGCCTCCAGATCCTGCAGGACGGCCTCGTATGTAGTCTCTATCCCTCTGGATTGCAACTCTTTTGTCCGTCGGAGGGCCCGTTCCGCCGGGTCGGCGGTCAGGAAAATCTTCAAAGGGGCGTTCGGGCATACCACCGTGCCCGTATCGCGGCCGTCCAGCACGGCGCCCCTGTACTGGCGTGGCGGGTCGGTGGCGAGGTTGCGCTGGATGTCCAGCAGGGCCAGCCGGACCCCCGCATGGCGGGAGGCCTTGGAGGATACGCCCGCCACGATGTCCGAGCGCAGGCGCGGGTTTTCCAGCAAAAGCGGGTCGAACTGGGCGGCCAGCCGGCTGGCCGCGGCGGCGGCGGCGCGCGGGTCGTCGGGGTCCGTGCCCGCATTGATCAGGGACAGGGCCAGAAGGCGGTAAATCGCGCCGGTGTCGAGGTAATAGAACCCCAGCGCCTGCGCCAGACGCTTGGCCAGCGTGCCTTTTCCTGAGGCCGAGGGCCCGTCGATGGTGATGATCGGCTTATTCATCCTGCCTTATTTAACCCCTAGCCTTCAGGGCGGCAAGCTGGCGGTCATGCGGGCGGGGGAGGATCAATAGGGCCAGGGCCGCGCCTATGCCACAGCACAGCATGTCGGCCGTGGTATCCCAGATATCGCCCTGCGCGCCCACGAAGCCATCGGCCGCCGCGCCTGCAGCCAGTGCCGCCCACCATTCGATGATCTCGTAACAGGCGGAAATGCCCATACAGGAAAACCAGATCAGGGCGGCCAGCCATTTTCCCGGCTTTAGGGGGCTGGTGCGCAGAAGCAGTTCGCGGATGGCGATGGCGGGCACAAAACCCTGCATCAAATGGCCGAGGCGATCATACGGGTTGCGTTCGGTGCCCAGTATTTCGCGCATCCAGTCGCCTATCGGGGTGAGGGCATAGGTGTAATGCCCGCCGATCAGAAGAACGCAGCAATGAAGGGCGATCAGCACATACAGCACGGGGGTCAGGGGAAAGCGCCTGTGGGTCGCCACCAGCAGGGGCAGAACGATCAGGACGGGGGCAACCTCGGCCAACCATGTGCCGAAATCATGCGGGTTGATGGCGGACCACACGCCCAGCGCCAGAACGGATGCGAGCAGGGTCGCTTTCAGTTTCATGCGATTTTACTGCCAAGGCCGTTCATCATGCCGACAAAGCCGGGAAAGGATGTGGCGATGGCATCGGCATCGTCGATGGTGACGGCCTGCGCGGACACCATGCCCAGTACCAGAAAGCTCATGGCGATGCGGTGATCGAGATGGGTGGGGACCGTGGCGCCGCCTTTGGGCGGGGTGCCGTTGCCGGTGATGCGCAAGGAATTTTCCCCTTCCTGCAGGGTCACACCGCAGGCGGACAGGTTGTCGGCCATGGTTTTCAGGCGGTCGGATTCCTTGACGCGCAGTTCGTCCAGCCCGTCAGCGAAAAATTCGCCGTCCGCGCAGCTGGCGGCCACGAACAGGACGGGAAATTCATCGACCATGCTGGGTACGCGGTCTTCCGGGACGGTGATGCCTTTGAGTTTCGAATGACGCACGCGCAAGTCGGCGACCGGTTCGCCGCCGATCTTGCGTTCGTTCAGATAGGTGATGTCACCGCCCATTTCGATCAGGGTGGTAAACAGGCCGGTGCGGGTCGGGTTCATGCCGACATTGGTGACCGTAATATCCGACCCCGGGACCAGAAGTGCGGCCACAACCGGAAACGCAGCAGAAGATGGATCGCCCGGAACCTGTATGACATCATCCGGTGCGGTCAGAACCTGTCCGCCGGGTACGGCAATATTGTCGTTATCGCTGGTGCAGGACCCGCCAAAGGCGGCCAGCATGCGTTCGGTGTGATCGCGCGAGGGTTTGGGTTCGCGTACAGATGTCGCGCCATTCGCGCGCAGGCCGGCGAGCAGTACCGCCGACTTCACCTGCGCCGATGCCACCGGCATATCGTAATGGATAGCGTTGAGGTTGCCGCCATGGATGGTCAGGGGCATGCGCCCGTCATTCGATTCAAATTTTGCGCCCATTTGCGAAAGCGGATCCATGACGCGTTTCATGGGGCGTTTTTTAAGCGAGTCGTCACCGGTCAGTGTTGCGGTGATGGGATAGCCGGAAATAATGCCGGCGATCAGCCGGGCGGAGGTGCCGGAATTGCCAAGATCCAGCACGGTGCTGGGCGATTGCAGGCCCTTGCGGCCGACGCCGGTTACGACCCATTGTTCGCCCGTCTTTTCAACACTGGCACCCATGGCGCGCATGGCGGCGGCGGTGGCCAGAACGTCTTCGCCTTCCAGCAGCCCTTCAATCCGTGTCGTACCTTCGGCCAGGCTGCCGAACATGACGGCGCGGTGCGAAATAGATTTATCACCGGGAACACGCACAGTGCCGGCGAGGGGCGAGGAGATGGAGGAATGCAGTGGTTTCATGCGCCGGATTATAGGGGGCGGTTGCACAAAGCCAACGGCAAACTTGCGCATCCCTGTTTTTTCAGGCTGATTACACAGGATGTGGAGCACCCTTAAAGACAATATCGACGCCATCATGGCGCATGACCCTGCCGCCCGGTCGCGCATGGAGGTGTTGTTCCTCTATCCCGGCCTGCATGCTGTCATGGCGCATCACCTGGCGCATGGCCTGTGGGGCCGGGGGTGGCGCTTTGCCGCGCGTCTTGTGTCGCAGGTGGCACGTTTTGTGACGGGTATCGAAATTCACCCCGGCGCCGTCATCGGCAAGCGGCTTTTCATCGATCACGGCATGGGCGTGGTCATCGGCGAGACAGCCGAAATCGGCGACGATGTCGTCATCTACCACGGCGTGACGCTGGGCGGTACGGCCCTGCATCGCGGCAAGCGGCACCCGACTTTGGGCAACCGTGTCGTTGTCGGTGCGGGGGCGTCCATTCTTGGGCCGATCACCATCAGTGACGGGGTGAATGTGGGGTCAAACGCGGTCGTCATCCGCGACGTGACGACGGTGGATGCCACCGTGGTGGGCGTGCCGGGACGGCAGGTGCAAAAACGCCTGAGCGATATTGCGGAATTCCACCCTTATGGTGCGTGCGAGGCGAACGACCCGGTCGCACAAAGCCTGGAAAGCCTGCGGGCCGAAATCGCGCATCTGCAGGCGCGGCTGGCCGAGGTTGAGGGCAGCAATACTTAAGGCTTCGGCGCGTGGAAGATGAGGCTGGCCCCCAGGGCGATCAGTCCAAAGCCTGCCGCATGGTACCAGCTGAATTTCTGTCCCAGCACCAGCACGGCGAATCCGACAAAAACAATCAGCGTTATGACTTCCTGAATGGTTTTCAGCTGCGCCACGTCATAGGCCTGCACGCCGATCCGGTTGGCAGGCACGGCCAGACAGTATTCCAGCCCCGCGATCAGCCATGAGACAAAGATGGCCGCAGTCATCCCCATATGCGGAAATTTTAAGTGCCCGTACCATGCCATGGTCATGAAAAGGTTTGACAGCGCCAGCAGGATGATTGGCAGAATGGCAGGGGATGACAGGATTGCGAACATGGCGGGTCTCTCTTTTCTTCTCAGGATGCGCTAGAATCAGGGAATGGAACAGGCGATTTTATGGATTGATTATGCGGGTATCGTGGTCTTTGCGATCACGGGATGCCTCGTGGCCGCGCGCAAGCATCTGGATGTCATCAGCTTTATCCTGCTGGCCATCGTGACCGGCATCGGTGGTGGGACCCTGCGTGACATGATCCTCAATCGCCTCGTCTTCTGGGTCGACGCACCCATGTACCTGACCCTGTGCATGATCACCGGCGCGGTCATGTTTTTCTGCGCCCAGAAAATTCACGCCTATCACCGCTGGATCGTCTGGGGCGATGCCATCGGCATTGCCGTGTTCAGCGTATCAGGCACACGTATTGCGCTGGAGGCGGGGGCGCCGCCGGTGGTCTGTGTGGTGATGGGGGTCATCACATCGATTGTCGGCGGTATTTTCCGCGACCTGCTGGCGGGCGAGCCGTCGCTGGTCGTGCGCAAGGAAATCTACGCAACCGCCTGCGCATTCGGCGCCATGGTTTATCTGGTCCTGCAGGGATTGATGCCCGAAGGGGCGATGCTTGTCGGGATGCTTGCGACATTCACCTTACGCGCTGCGGCGATTATCTGGCGCCTGCAGCTGCCGGGTTATCGCTGGATCGAACAGCATGCAGCGCAGCGGCGCAGCACTGACATTTAAAGCTGATCCGGCGTCTTCTGTACGATTTTTTCCGATAAATATTGCCGCCTTTTTTACAAAGGCGTATTTTATAGATATGAGAAACCCGTTCACCACGCTCTTTCATTCCGCGACGACGCTGGCCGATGCCGCGCGCTGGGAAGCCCGTGCGATGAACCGGCCTCCGTCGCGTATTTCAGAGCAATAAATCTTACTGGTTTTTCCGGTTTTTAATTTGCATCTGAAAGGAGCGAACCATGTTTGCTATCTCGAAATCTTCAAACGTTATGAATGCGTTTATTGCTGCGTCTTTTCTAACGAAGATCCAGGGGCCTGCTGCCCTGCGCATGGGCGGTGCCGCCCAGGCTGCATTGCAGGCAAGCTATGCGCTGTGCGCGCGTATTGCCGGCGAGAGCGATCAAGCGTATGCGCGCCGTCTGTGGCCTGTCTTTATGGGGATGCTGGCAAGCATTCTGCGTAAAATGGGACTGACGGCCCCGCAAGTGAAATAAGTGCGAACCAGCGGCTTTTTCGGCCGCTGGTTTTTTAATTGCGCAAAAACTGCACGAAGGCGTCAAGGGTGGAAAAGGTCTGCGCCTTCAGGCCGCTGGCCGGTTTGTTCTTGCCGGTGGGAATGAAGGCGGATTTAAAGCCGAGCTTTTCCGCCTCCTTCATGCGCAGATCCGGCTGCGGTACAGGGCGAATTTCGCCGGACAGGCCGATTTCTCCGAAAATGACGGCGTCATTCGCGACGGCAACGCCGGACAGGGCGCTGCACAATGCGGCGGCCACTGCCATATCGGCGGCGGGTTCAGCAATTTTAAGACCGCCTGCGATATTCAGATAGACATCCTGACCTGAAAACATCACGCCGCAGCGTGCCTCAAGCACGGCCAGAATCATGGACAGGCGGTTGGAATCATACCCCAGCACCGCGCGTTTCGGGGCGCTGTACGTTGTGGGGGCGACCAGTGCCTGCACCTCGACCAGTACGGGGCGCGTACCTTCGAGCGCGGCCAGAACGGCGGAGCCGGAAACGCGTTCGCGCCGTTCAGATAAAAACAGGGCCGAAGGGTTCGACACTTCCGCCAGACCCTTGCCGCCCATTTCAAAGACGCCGATTTCATCGGTGGGGCCAAAACGGTTTTTGACCCCGCGCAGGATACGGAACTGGTGGCCGCGGTCGCCCTCGAAATACAAAACTGTATCGACCATGTGTTCGAGCACGCGAGGCCCGGCAATGGTGCCTTCCTTGGTGACGTGTCCCACGATCAGCACGGTCACGTTGTATGTCTTGGCCAGCCGGATCAGTTCTGCCGTGCAGCTGCGCACCTGCCCCACCGTGCCGGGCGCCGATTCGATCAGGTCGACGAACATCGTCTGGATCGAGTCGATGACGACCAGATCGTAAGGCGGTTTCTGGCCCTTGGCGGGTTCCAGCGTTGAGATGATATCGCGGATCGACGTGGCGGCGGCCAGATGGACAGGCGCTTGCTCCACGCCCATGCGGCGGGCGCGCAGGCGGACCTGGTCGATTGCCTCCTCCCCCGAGATATAGGCGCAGTTCATCGATTTATTGGCGAGGGATGCGACCAGCTGCAGCAAAAGGGTCGATTTGCCGATACCGGGATCGCCTCCGATCAGGGTGACTGAACCGGGGACAAGGCCGCCGCCGGTGACGCGGTCCCATTCGCCGATTCCGGAGCCTGCGCGGGGCAGGGGCGCGTTCTGGCCCTTCAGGTCGACGAATTCGACGACGTTGCCGCGCGCGCCGTAGCCTTTGCCCGGCTGGCTTTTCAGGGAATTGACGGGGGCTGCAGCCTGAAGTTCCTCGGTAATCGAATTCCAGGAGCCGCAGGCATCGCAATGACCCGACCATTTGGAATGAACGGAGCCGCAGGACTGGCATACGAAGGAGAGTTTTGGTTTCGCCATACATTCATTTATTCACGATTTGTTCTCAATGACAATTGCTAAAGCGAACAAAAGAATTCGAAATGTGACCGATCACACATGTCACAATTATAAAAAACACATTTTAGTGTGTTTTAGTAATCAACACGGACCAGATAAAGTCCGTCGGACGGTGCGGTGGGGCCACCTTTGGTGCGGTCCCTGGCTTCCAGCGCAGTTTTGACGTCGTCCGGCTGCCATTTGTTGTCCCCCACCATCAGCAGGGTGCCGACCATGTTGCGGACCTGATGGTGCAGGAACGAGCGGGCCGAGGCTGTCACCTGGATCTCGGACCCGGCGCGGCTGACGCGCAGCAGGTCGAGTGTCTTTACCGGAGATTTCGCCTGGCACTCGGCGG
>CALBME010000027.1 GCA_937896295.1 uncultured Micavibrio sp.
GGTGCACAACCGCGGCCGGGGAATCCGTAGCGTCAATCCCGCTGCCGCGCAGCGCTCTTCGGCGAGCTCGCGCAGCCGCGAGTTGGCCGCCACTCCCCCGGCGATCAACAGGGTGGACACACCGAGGTCACCGGCCGCCCGCACGGCCTTGGCGGTCAGCACATCGGCGACCGACTCCTGAAAGCCGGCGGCGACGTCGGCGGTATCGGCCTCCGGATGGGACTCGACGTAGCGCGCCACCGCAGTCTTCAGCCCGGAGAAGCTGAAGGCGTAGGGCGCGTCCCGCGGACCGGTCATACCCCTGGGAAAGACGATCGCGTCCGGGTCGCCGGTGCGGGCCAGGTCGTCGAGCACCTTGCCGCCCGGGTAGCCCAGCCCCAGCAGTCGGGCCACCTTGTCGTAGGCCTCGCCGGCGGCGTCGTCCACGGTGCTGCCGAGTTCGACGATGGGCTGGGACAGCGATCGCACGTGCAGCAGGTGGGTGTGGCCGCCGGACACCAGCAGGGCGCTGAGCAGGATGGCGACAACCCAGATCATTGCCACCCGCCGCCCAGAGCCTTGTACAGGTCGATGGAGGCGAGCAGGGCCTCCAGCCTGGTCTGCGCGTATGAATCCTGCGCCGACAAAAGAGCGTCCTGCGTGGTCAGCACGCTTTGGAAGTCGATGGCGCCGGCTTCGTATTGCTGGCGCGACAGGCTGTAAGCCTTGCGCGCTTCGGACAGGGCCGTGCTCAGGGCGCTTTCGCGCAGATGCGCGGCCTTGAGCGCGGCCATCGCGTCCTCCACCTCGCGGAAAGACACCAGAACCACCGAACGATAATTTTCGGCCAGCTCCTTCTGACGCGCCGTCGCAAGCTCCACGCCCGCTTTCAGGCGGCCGCCCTGGAACAGCGGCGCGGCCACATTGGCCAGAAGGTCGATGGCCGTCGTGGCCGGATTGCCAAAGCCGGCGGCGGCAAGGCCGATGCCTGAACCCAGCGTGATGGAAGGAAACATCGCAGCGCGGGCGACGCCGATATCGGCATTCGCCGCGATTAGTGCGGATTCGCTTGCGCGGATATCGGGGCGGCGTTCCAGCAGGGACGACGGCTGGCCCGCCACGATTTTAGGCACGTTGATGTTTTTGAGTTTCTGGCCCTGCGCCTTGAACCCTTCCGGTGCGCGCCCCGTCAGGACGGCCAGCGCGTTCTGGGCCTGCGTTGCCTGCGCGGCGAGGGATGCGCGGCTGGCTTCGCGCGTGGCGACCTGCACGTTCTGCTGGGACAGGTCGAGTTGCGAGACGGACCCCGCATCGAAACGTGCCTTGACGATGCGCTGCACTTCGCGCGCGTTGGCAAGGTTTTCATCGGCAATCGCCAGACGCTCGCGCAGGTTGACCAGTGTGAAATACCCGCCGGCCACATCGCCCATGACGATCAGGCGCAGGGCCTCCTGGTCAAACTCTGTGGCGGCAAGCGAGGCACGCGAGGCTTGCGTGTTGGCGCGAACGCGTCCGAACAGGTCCAGTTCGTAACTGACATCGACGCCGGCCGATACGTTACTGTCGGCGCGGTCAGGCGTATCGCCCCCGCGGGAAAAAGACCGGCCCGCACCCGCGCTGGCGCCAATGCTGGGGTAAAGGTCGGCACGGGCGATTTTAAGGGCGGCGCGTGCCTGTTCGATGCGATGTACGCCGGCCCGCAGGTCCGTATTGCCGGCCAGTGCCTGATCCATCAGTTCGTTCAGTTCGGGTGATCCGAAATTCGTCCACCACGAAGGGTCGATCGCGGTTTCGCTTAAACCCGCATCCTGTCCCGCGAACGCCGCCGGCGTCTCGACGGCGGGACGCGCGTAATCAGGTGTCTGTGCGCACGCGGTCAGAAACGACGTGGCCAGCAGAAGGGCGAGGATAGCGGTTTTCTTTTTCATGTCTACTCCGAGCTTAAGGCAATAACAGGGTCCAGTTTCGCGGCTTTGCGCGCGGGCAGATAGCCAAATACAAGGCCGGTGCCCACCGCGCAGGAAAAGGCAAGAATGACGGGGGCTGCCGTGAACAGCACTTTGACGTCAAACAGGGAAATGGTCCAGCCCGTCGCAAAACCAAGGGCCACACCTAGCAGCCCGCCAATGGTGCACACGACGGCGGCCTCGGTTGCAAACTGGATCATGATGTCGGATTGCCGCGCGCCGGTGGCGATGCGCACCCCGATTTCGCGTGTGCGTTCGGTGACGGACACGAGCATGATATTCATAACCCCGATGCCGCCCACCAGCAGTGAAATGGCGGCAACAGCACCCAGAAGCGACCACTCTGTTTCATGCGCCCGGCCAGTTCGCCCGCTGCCTTGCCGAAGCCCCAAAAGAAGTCTCCCCGCACCGCCCCCTTGATCGCCCCGCCGGTGTCCTGCGCCATCATCAGGCG
>CALBME010000028.1 GCA_937896295.1 uncultured Micavibrio sp.
AGTAGAGCGTTACGATTTTGACACCAACACCTTGAGCTACTGGTTCAACCCAGACGCGACTACGTTCAATGAGTCAACTCCGGCTGATGTTACCGAAACTCCAGCCACAGCGATTACCAACATTTCAGGTTTCGTTTTCCGTCAGGATTCAGCAACGAACACACCAACAATGACTATCGACGAAGTGAGAATGTCAACTTCGTCTCCCACTCGCCCGGCGGCGACACGGAGCTGGCGGGCTTCACCTTCACCCTGCTGCCCGACCGGGCCGGGACGTTTGCCATCAAGACGCTGAACATTCCTGGCGTGCGGCGCTGGACGGATATCTCGGCGGAAACGACCTTTCGCGACCGAAACCTTTTCCTGAAGAATCTCGTCGTCGGCCCGGAAATCGCTGTCGATGTTTTGAATCTCGATGCCTCGCGGCTGGATGAAAACCAGCTCGGGCTGGGCTTTGAAGGCACGTTGTTCCAAGGTCGCACCAAGCTCGCCGCCAAGGTCGACGACCTGAACGACACGAACAAGCTGGCCCTCCGGCTTGATGTCACTGGCTTGTCCCTCCACGTCCTCAGCGCCTATCTGAATCTCGCGCTTCCCGTGCAGGCGGAGATTCCCTCCGTGCATGTCGCCTTCGACGGCGGACGGATGACCTCGGACGCCGGTGTCCTGGTGCTCGCGGAGATCGAGCGCAAACTCGGCCTTGCCGATCGGCTGGCCGGGTGCCTCGAGGATCCGCGGGCACCCGAGCGGGTGCACCATGGCCTGGCCGAGATGATCCGCTTTCGTGCCCTGATGATCGCCGCCGGCTACGAAGACGCCAACGACTGCAACGCGCTGCGCGACGATCCAGCCTTCAAGATGGCGGTCGGCCGGCTGCCGGAGACCGGCGCCGAGCTCTGCTCGCAGCCGACGATGTGCCGGTTGGAGAACCTGCCGACCACGACCGCCCTGAAGCGCATGATGGCGGCGATGGTCGAGCTGTTTTGCGACAGCTTCGAGGAGGTGCCGCGGCGGATCGTGCTCGGCAGATTGGGGCTGCACGGCGGGCGTCGCACGGCGTACCTCCGCGCCAACGGCGATGTCGCCCGCCTCGCACACCACCGCCGCGGTCAGCCGCCGGTCGACGGCGTCGTCGCGGGCGAAGTCCATGTCGAACAGCTCCGCCATGCGCGCTTCGACGGCCGCGGGCAATCGCCGGGTGACGATGACTTTCGGTCGGGCGGGTCGGTTCCGGTCAGCCATGATGCAGCCCGCTATCCCTTCGCCATGCCATGGGTCAAGCGCCTTGTGGCATGACCGGGCAATAGGGCGACGACATCGGGCCACTCCGGGTCGGCAAGCGGGTTGAAGATATGGCCGGTCCGTGGCAGAGCCTCAAAGATCGGTCGGGCGCTGACGATGTGGGAAATATAAGGGGTTGGGAATGAAACTGGCTGCGCCGTATCATGCGGCGATGCTGATGGCCGGTCTTGATGGCATCAAGAACAAGATCCACCCGGGCCAGCCTATGGACAAAAACCTCTACACCCTGCCCGAGAAAGAACTGGCCAAGATCCCGACGGTCTGCGGAAGCCTGCGCGAAGCGCTGCAGAACCTCGAGAAAGACCACGACTTCCTCCTCCAGGGCGGCGTCTTCACCGAAGACATGATCCAGGGGTATATCGAACTGAAAATGGAAGAAGTCCTGCGCTTCGAAACCACCCCGCACCCGATCGAGTTCGAGATGTACTACTCGGCCTGATCCGGCGAAAACGGCTCAAAGGGCGGCCCGCAAAGGCCGCCCTTTTGTTTTAATCATCAAAAACTTTACGGAAAATAGACTTTTGTGATAGCGTGACCCTTCATTCTTAAAAGAGGGATCGATGCGCGCACTTTCGAACGCATTTAAAGACGCTGTCCACTGGCTCGCGGAAAAGCCCGCCGATCCCAAGGATTTCTGCAATCCCTTAAACCTGCTGCCCTCTCTCACCGGCAAATTCAACCGGGGCGGCGCCCTTGTCGAACGCGTCACCATGCTGCCCGCGATGTTTGCATCGGCAACCGCCGCCATGGCCAGCACCGTGCTGGGCCACCCGGTGGGCGTAGGCGCGGCAACCGCCGCCGCCAAGGTCGGCAGTGCCGCCGCCGGCGCTCTGACCCACATGGCCGTGAAGGCGCTGGACAAGGCGCTGAACCCGCAACAAAAGACCACAGCCCTGCCTCAGGCGGGTCAGGCCCTGCCCGTGCTGATCCTCGCGGTCCCGGTTCCGGCACGGGTTCCGCACCGCGTTTACGCGTATGCCTGATGATTTCGGTTTTGTTTTCGACCCGTACCTCATGATACAAACGGCGTCATGAACAAATTTCCCGAAGATCTTGCCGACGGCTTCCGTCAGTTTCATGCGACGGACTATGCCCAGAATTTAAACCACTACCGCCAGCTGGCCGAACTTGGCCAGGCGCCGCGCGTCATGTTGATTGCCTGCGCCGACTCGCGCGTCTCGCCCGGCTCCATCTTCAAGGCGAAGATCGGCGAAATTTTCACGGTCCGCAACGTGGCCAACCTTGTCCCGCCCCACGAAACCACCGGTAAATATCACGGGGTGTCGGCGGCGCTGCAATTCGCGGTCAACGACCTCAAAGTCCAGCACATCATCGTCATGGGCCATTCGCAGTGCGGCGGCATCAAGGCCTGTCTGCATGGCACGCACAACGCGGACGATGACTTCATCGCCAACTGGATGTCACTGCTTAACGACACCCGCGCCGAACTTCTGGCCAAAAACCCGCGCCCCGAACTCGCGCCCGCCATGCTGGAACGCGCCGGTATCCGCACATCGCTTGCCAATCTGCGTTCATTCCCCGACGTGAAAAAACGCGAGGATGACGGCCTGCTCAGCCTTCACGGCGCGCATTTCAACATCGGTACGGGAATGCTTTCGGTCCTGAACGAGGAAAACGGCGAATTTACACCGCTTTTACTGGATGGACTTGAGGATAATCTCAAACGCACGGCTGTTCGTTGACCATGCATACATGTCGGTGTTGCGCGAAGGCGTAAACAGCTCGGCAATGTATGTTTTCGGTATCGGGCCGCTGCTGGTGAACACCGCGATCCACAGCTCTTTTGAAACCGCTGCCTTCTGATCCGTATCGTACTGGGTCAGGCGCACGCGCATGTTGTAAATATCCATGGCCGAGAAACTGACCGGCAGGTTCAGCTCCGGCTTGCGGCTCTCCACGGCCGCATCGACAATGAAACCCTTCGTTTCATACGATTTGCGTATCTCTTTGAGCATGGCGGGAATGTTGAGTGTGAACTCTTTCTCCACCATTTCGTCTTTCAGCGACCGGGGGCTGACCACCGTCAGGCGGATATTGCCGCTCAGCTGGTTGTTCTGGTCCTTGGACGCAAGGCGCTCGACCACGATGTTGTCGGCGGGCATGTCCTCGCCCTCGAAAATCCAGGACTCGGGGTAATAAAAACGCAAGGATTTGAAATAGGTCCGCTCGCGCCGCTTTTCGATCGGGTCGGCGGAATCGCGCAGGAACTTGAACGACTTCACCGCGAACACCTGCGTGTCCGCCATGGTATTCCATGCCGATACGGGCAGCGCGTATTCGGCCAGATACGCATCCGGCCCGATGATCCGCATCATCGAGCGCACGATGTAGGAGTCGTTTTTGTCGTCGACCAGAACATACAGCGCCTCGACATTGCGGGTATCGATCTCGCGTAAGCCGCGCAGCGTGTAGTTCGATCGCAGCAGATAGGAAATCAGCTCAAGCTTGGCGGTGTTCTCACGCGCAAGCCCGATACGTTTATAGGAAAAATAAGGGCGCACATCGCCAATGGCTGGGCCGTCGAAACGCGCGATCTCACCGTAATCCTGACCGATGGCCACGCGCTCCATCCAGTTCTTGGGCAGGGAAATTTTAAAAGACCCGTTGGGGATATTCGGGAAATCCTTGGCGACCGTATCCGTACCCGCCGCATAGGCCTGCAGGTCAAAGCCCTTGCTCAGTTCCGGCAATGGCTGAAGGTTTTCGGCCGCCGTGGCGGGCAGCGCGAAAAGGCATAGAATCAACAGGATGCGGAAGACTGAAAACAAACGTTTCCCTTGCGTTTACAGTGCGAACCTGAGTATGAGGATGCTATAGAACTATGGCAAGACCAAGGTTAACTTAAGTTCATGAGCAAAGACCTCTTTTCCAGCGCCCAGAAGAAAAAAGCCGAAAAGCCCGATCACGACGCCTACACGGCGGACAGTATCGAGGTGCTGGAAGGCCTTGAACCTGTCCGCAAACGCCCGGGCATGTATATCGGCGGCACGGACGAACGCGCCCTGCACCATCTGGTTGCCGAAATTCTCGACAACTCCATGGACGAGGCTGTGGCCGGTCACGCCTCCCGCATCGAAGTCACCCTGACCAAAGACGGCGGCATCACCATCTCGGACAACGGCCGCGGCATTCCTGTCGACAATCACCCGAAATATCCGGGCAAGTCTGCGCTTGAGGTTATTCTGACCACCCTGCACTCCGGCGGCAAATTCAACGCCGGCGCGTACAAGACGTCGGGCGGCCTGCACGGCGTCGGCTCTTCGGTCGTCAACGCACTGTCCGACAAGATGATCGTGGAAGTCGCGCGCGATAAAAAACTTTACCGCCAGGAATATTCACGCGGTATTCCGCAGACAAAACTGGTTACGGTCGGCCCCGCGTCGCATCGCGGCACCAAGATTTACTTTCACCCCGATGCCGATATTTTCGGCGACGCCGAACTTAAGCCCCTTACCCTGCATCGCCTGTGCCGATCCAAGGCGTATCTGTTCCGCGGCGTCGAAATCAAATGGCATACGGAGATCGAGGCCGATGGCGTCCCCTCCGACGATACGTTCAAATTCCCCGGCGGTCTGGAAGACTACCTGAAATCCGAACTCACCGGCCGTCCGCTGGTGACACCGCATATCTTCGCCGATCTGGTCGAACAGAAAGAATCCCGCGTTGAATTCGCGGTCGCATGGCCGTCCGACTACGGTGACGGCTTTGTCCACTCCTATTGCAACACCATTCCGACGCCGCAGGGCGGCACGCACGAGGCAGGCCTGCGCACCGCCCTTGCCCGTTCGCTCAAGGATTACGCGACGCTGATTAACTTCAATGCCAAGCAACTGGCAATGGTGACAACCGAAGATGTGATGGAAGGCGCCTGCGTACTGCTGTCCGTTTTCATTCCCGATCCGCAGTTTCAGGGTCAGACCAAGGACAAGCTGGCCACGCCGCAGGCCGAACGCATGGTCGCATCCATCGTCAAGGACCGCTTCGACCACTTCCTGTCCGGTGATCCGGTTTCGGCCAAGGGCCTGCTGAACGCTGTTGTCGAACGGGCCGAACATCGCCTGCGCCGCAAGGAGGACAAGGATCTGCTGCGCAAATCGGCCACGCGCAAACTGCGTCTGCCCGGCAAGCTGGCCGACTGCTCGCGTCAGGCCGCCGCAGGGACAGAGATTTTTATTGTCGAGGGTGACTCGGCAGGCGGTTCGGCAAAACAGGGCCGCAACCGCGAAACCCAGGCCATTCTCCCCTTACGCGGCAAGATCCTGAACGTCGTATCTGCAAGCCGTGACAAGATCCGCGACAACCAGGAAATCCAGGACCTGCTGCAGGCCATGGGCGTGGCTGCGGGCAATGGCTTCAAGGTCTCGGACCTGCGCTATGAACGCGTCATCATCATGACCGACGCCGACGTCGACGGCGCGCACATCTCGTCTCTCCTCATTTCGTTCTTCTACACCCAGATGCCGGGCCTGATTGATTCAGGATCGCTCTACATCGCGCTTCCGCCGCTTTATCGCCTCTCCGCTGGCGGCGTCACGGAATACGCCCGCGACGACGCGCACAAGGAACAGTTGATGAAGACGACGTTCAAGGGCCGTACCAAGGTCGACGTTTCGCGCTTCAAGGGTCTGGGTGAAATGCCCGCCGCACAGTTGAAGGAAACCACGATGAATCCGAAAACGCGCACGCTTCTGCGCGTCACGCTGCCCATGGCCGCCGCTATCGTGGAATCGGTCACGACGGAAGGCGACACCGGGGTGAAGGCTTTGACACCCACCACCATCGTCGACCCGCGCCGCGCCGTCGACGATCTGATCGAAAGCCTGATGGGCAAAAACGCCGATGCGCGTTTCAATTTCATTCAGGCCAACGCCCTCAACGTGACCGACCTCGATATTTGACATTATGTTAAATAATGATTAATATGACCCATCATCTTCATGGGCCGAACAAACACAACCCCATGAAAAGAAAAGATATTTTTTACGCATTAAGTCGAATATTGGACAAGATCCGGTCAAAAGGCGCACTATGGCGCCCTGGAATGGATGAAGGAATGTCAGTCATGAAAACGATGAAACGCCTTGGTGCCGGTACCGTAGCCCTCCTTGCCGCAGCCGCCTTTACAGGCGCCGCCAACGCCCAGAATTACCCCTTTGCACCTCAGCAATACGTACCTCAGGGCGCCTCGCCCCTGGTCAGTGAAGACCAGTTGTCCGACCTGGGCTGCTACCCCACGGGCGCGCGCAATTTCCAGCGCGGCCAGATCGAATATCAATGCACCGATCCGTATATCACCCAGCGTATCCGCCCGTCCGGTTATGGTGACGGCGTGCGCTGCTCCTTCGCCGGTGCCGGCGATGTCATCGTTCTGGACGACGGCCGCCGTGGCCGCGCCACGCGCTGGGTCTGCCGCGAAAACGTACAGAACTACGATCATGACGATCCGCGTTATGGCCGCGACTACCGCGTCGTGCCTGCCAATCCGTATGGCAATGGCGGTTATTACGAGGCCGTGCCGCCCTCGGGTGGCTACTACGACCAGCGTAGCCCGCGCGGCGAATGGCGCGACGACAACTGGGGGACGCGCCAGAACAACAACGGCCGCCGCCAGCGCGGTCCCGGCTTTAACAAATAAATAAAAAAACCAGGGTGTGTGAAATGCTGAAACAGATCAAAAAAATCACTACTCAACCAGTTGTTAAAGGCTTCGCTGTCACAGCGCTTACCGCATCTTTAGGCGCTTGCAGCACAATGAACAGCCAAGGTTACAGCCCTCAACCTTACAGCAGAGGCAATAGCGTGGTTCAAACTGGCGGGCCTGTTTATGGCCCGCACAATCCCTCGCCCAATGCCGGTCAGGTCATCGACCGCTGGCCGAACCGGATTGAGGGTTGCGACCGCTCCAGCGGATTGGTGTATCAGTTCCGCCTGGTCAAGGTCATCAACATGAACGATCAGGTCGATGTGGTCCGCGTGCCGGAGTCGTACAAGACCGGTTTCCGTTCGCGTGTGAACCCCATCAGCTGCAACCTGATCGAAGGTCTGGCCGAAGCGCAGGCACGCACCTATGCCGCGCGCCCGAACACTTATTACAACCGCCTGCCCCGCATTAATAACTAAAGGATTGTGCCGCCATGGCCTCACTGCGCATCAAACCGCTTCGTACGATCTTCGCCGCCGCCCTGACCTTGGGCATGGCCGCCTGCAGCTCGGCTCAGTCCTATGACGGCTATGGCCGCCCCGGCGCATTTGAAGGCGCGCCCATCCTGCCGTCTTCGCCGTCCATTCCCGCAAATGACCATGTCGGCAATGTCATGCCCTACACCATTCGCACCTTCGATCCGGTAACGGGTCAGTATCAGGATGAAATCGGCGGCTCAATCCGCATCATGGGCCGCCAGCCGCGCATCGTCGGCCGCTGCCAGACCATCGTGCCGATCATGGACCGCAACATTACCTTTGGTCCGGACGGACGCGCGCTTCCGCCCCGGCAGATCGGCGCAACCGTGCGCCCCATGCGCTGCCCCGGCGCGCGCAGCCCCAATCTGGTCGTCTGGTAATTAAGGGAAAAACTATCGGCCGGTATTGTTTATATCCGACCCGGACGAACCGACGTTAAACGCCTTGGTCGAATACTCGCCCAGGTTTTTAAGACCGATCCGCATCATCACCGTCGTGGCCTGCACGCCCGATGTTTCATCAGCAAGATTGCGATCCGCCGTCAGCGAGATGTTATAGCATTCATGCATATAATTGACGGTGAAGGCCGACCGGCGCAGACCGCGCTCGGTCTTTATGTTCGAAAGATCGTAAATGGCGTCGCCACGTACCGACCACTGTTCCGCAAGGTCCAGCGTCGAACCAAGCCTGATCTGTTCGCGCGATTGCGTATATTCCGTACCTGCCGCACCGGCGGCATACAGATAATGTCCATCGACCTCGACAGGACCCCATTCCGTCTGTCCGTGAAGTTCGTGACGCTCGGACGAAAGCGATTCAGAATCCACCTGGAAACGATAGGAAAGATTGAATCCGTCATACAGCGCCCCGATGGCGCCGACATAATCGGATGACCGCGTATCCAGCCCCGAACCGCCGGGGAAATC